>JABXIA010000137.1 GCA_013373325.1 Paracoccaceae bacterium | reverse complement strand
TATGCCGCCGAGATCGGCCACTGGCAGGTGCGCGGCTTTGGCATGTGGATGATCCACGACAAGGCCAGCAACGAGACCTACGGCATGGCCGGCGGCTGGCAGCCTGCGGGCTGGCCGGAGCGCGAGATTGCCTGGATCATCTGGCCTGATGCCGCAGGCAAGGGCTACGCACTGGAGGCAGCGCATGCCGCCCGCCGCCACTTCTATTCTGAACTGGGCTGGGAGACTGCGGTCAGCTATATCGACCCCAAGAATCTCGACTCGATCCGGCTCGCGGAACGGCTCGGCGCCGCCAAGGACCATGGCGCCGCCACCATCGACGGCAACGACGCCGTCTACCGCCACCCCGCGCCGGACGCCCTGAAGGACAGCCAGATTTCGCATGGGATCGAAATGGAAATCAGCCATTACGCCGATCCGCTCTTCAAGCCGGAGGGCTGGGCCATTGACTGACCTGCGCGCGAATTTGCGGATGCTGCGCTGCGGCGGTGCACAGGTGGTGCACAGCCGGTGCACGCCTGGCACCCCCTTGATGACACCCCGGCCTGCTGCATTGCGGAGAACCCGATGACAACAGATATCCAAGATCCCGTTGCCCGCGCAGCCGAGCTGCTGAAGGGCCACCGCGAAAGCATCGACCGTCTGGATGCAATCCTCGTCTATACCCTGGGCGAGCGGTTCAAGCACACCCAGGCGGTGGGCCGGCTCAAGGCCGAACACGACCTTCCCCCGTCCGATCCCACCCGCGAAGCGGCGCAGATCGCCCGGCTCGAAGACCTGGCGGAACAGGCCGACCTGGACCCAGAATTCGCCAAGGCATTCTTGAACTTCATCATCGATGAAGTCATCCGCCACCACAAGAAACACCAAGAATAACAACCAACAACAGGAACAACCGGGGCATACCCCGGACAACGCCATCAAAGGAGATGTACCCATGGCAATGAAAATCCGTTTGGCCCGCGGCGGCTCCAAAAAACGCCCCTTCTACCGTATCGTGGCTGCTGACAGCCGCATGCCGCGCGACGGCCGCTTCATCGAGAAGCTGGGCACCTACAACCCGCTGCTGCCGAAAGACTCGGAAGACCGCGTGAAAATGGACCTGGAGCGCGTGCAGCACTGGCTGGACCAGGGCGCGCAGCCGACCGACCGTATCGCCCGCATGCTGGAAGCCGCAGGCGTCCGCGCCAAGGCCGAGCGCAGCAATCCGAAAAAAGGCACCCCGGGCAAGAAAGCCCAGGAGCGCGCAGAAGAAAAAGCTGCAAAGGCTGCTGAAGCCGCCGAAGCAGCTGCTGACGCGGAATAATTCCGTGGAGCTGCGGGGCGCTTTTCCCGAAGAGTTCCGCAGCCAGCTTGATCTGCTGATGCGGCTCCGGCGCGATGTGCGCCGGTTCCGCAATGATCCGGTGGAAAAGGCAGTGCTGATGCGCTGCCTCTCTGCCATTCAGCTCGCCCCGTCCGTGGGCCTGAGCGAACCCTGGCGCATCCTGCGGGTGGAAAGCGACACCGCCCGCGCCGCTGCGCTGAAGAATTTCGAAGCCGCCAATGCCCAGGCCCTGACCGGATATTCCGGTGAGAAGGCTGAACGCTATGCGGAACTGAAGCTGTCCGGCATGCGCGAAGCGCCAGTGCAGCTGGCCATTTATTGCGATGACGAAACCGCACAGGGCCACGGCCTGGGCGCCGCAACCATGCCGGAAATGCGCCGCTATTCGGTGGTTACTGCCATCACCCTGTTCTGGCTGGCGCTGCGCGCCGAAGGCCTGGGGCTCGGCTGGGTTTCGGTCCTGGACCCCCAGCAGCTGAACCGTGACCTGAATGCACCCGAGGGCTGGCAGCTGATCGGTTACTTCTGCATCGGTTACCCGGAACGGCTGTCGGACACGCCGGAACTGGAAGAAACCGGCTGGGAAAGCCGGATGGCGGATTTGCCGCTCGAAACCCGCTGAGACCGTCATGGGACGGTTGATAAGGCTTGTGTTTTTTGTTGCAGTGGCCTTTACCGCGGGCATCTTCTTTGAACGCAACCACCAAGTGGAACTCTGCGAACAATCCGGCGGCCAATGGCTGCGCGCGGGGTTCTGTGCAAAGGACTGACATCATGAGCGATCTGATCTGCGTGGGCGCAATTGCCGGCTCCTTCGGGGTGCGCGGCGAGGTGCGGCTCAAGAGCTTCTGTGCGGTCCCGGAAGAGATCGAGGATTACTCGCCGCTCAGCAACGAGGACGGCTCCAGGACCTACTCCCTGTCGATCACCCGCCCGATCAAGAACGGCTTTGCCGCGCTGCTGGAAGGTGTGGAAACCAAGGAGGACGCCGACGCAATCAAGGGCCTGCGCCTGTTTGCCCGCCGCGATCAGCTGCCGCAGCTGCCGGATGATGAATTCTACCACGCCGACCTGATCGGACTGGAGGTTTATGACACTGGCGGCACCCTGCTGGGCACCGTGAAATCGGTTCAGAACCACGGTGCCGCCGACCTGCTGGAAATCCACGGCCCCGGCCTCAAGGCAACCGTGCTGCTGCCCTTCACCCTGGACGCGGTGCCAACCGTGGATCTGACCCAGGGACGCATCATCGCCGACCCGCCCGAAGGGCTGTTCTGAGACAGCAGGTCAGTCTGCCTCATCCGCCAGAAGGGCATCCAGAACCCGCGCCGACCAGTCGGCTACCATTTGGGTCTTCACACGCTCCTCGGGCGGTTTGGGCCCCAGGCTGAGCCAAAGCCGGAACAATCGCCAGGCAAAGAAGAAACGGAAAACCGGATCCCCTGTCAGCCCGGCGCCATAACCTTCTTCAAAGGCCGCCCAATCCGCTTGGGCCACCAGCCCGAACCCGGGGACACTGTCTTCTGCAGCTAAGTGCTCCGGGCAGTTTGCCAGCCAGACATCGGCCAGATCGCGCTGCGGGAAAACAGCCTTGTGATTCAGGAAATCAATGAACGAGACCTCCTGATCCGACAGGATAATATTGCGCAGGTGCAAGTCGCCATGCGCCACTGCGCTACGGAACTCGCATCCCCGCGCGCGCCTTGCAGCCCGGTGCAGATGTGCGCACAGCCCCAAAAATCTATTGGGTTTCGGCAGTTGAAGCTGCCCCTCGCGCACCGCCTGCGCACGGTCTGAAACCGACTTCAAAAAAGGTTTCGGCCAGAACTGCTTCTGCCCGGCGTCGGATACTCTGTGCAATTCGGCCACTGCACCACCAATGCGACGCAGAACATCAGTCCTGGCACCAAAGCCGTAGTCCGTCAGGGCCAATGCCCGGTAAGCTGTTTCCCCGGGAACAAATTCCATCAGCACAAAAGGATGTTCCGGATCCTGCCACAAGACTTCCGGAACCGACACACCAGGGACAGACTTCAGCTGCCGGGCAGCTTGCCCGTGACGCTCCAGATCCCTTACCCGCCGCAAAGGGTTGTCTGACTGAAAATCGGCTCTCAGCACAAACCGTTGGCCCGCAGCTGTCGCGACTTCAAGCACGCAGCGGCGGTGCTCCTGGCGCCGGTTGGACTGCAGCCTGCGGAACTTGGCGCCGTCGGCAGGCAGCCCGGCGGCCGCTGCCGCCTGAGGCCAAAGCGCCTGCGTGCGGGCCTGCATCTCGTCCAATACGGCAAAGCTGTCTCCGGGAACCGCTGGCGGCCTTTCTGAATTCATCCAAACACCCAAGCTTTGTATTGCGTGAAAATCTGACTGAACTAAACAGCATCATTATGACAGCACCAAGCAAATCCCATGGCCGCAAGGCCATCCGCCCGACCCTGAAGCCGCGTGAGCTGATGACCCCGACGCCGGATCTGGCCGGCGTTTGGAAGGCCAAGATCATCACGCTGTTCCCGGAGGCCTTCCCTGGTGTGCTGGGCGAAAGCCTGACAGGCAAGGCGCTGCAGGAGGGGCTTTGGCAGCTGGAAACCACCGATTTGCGCGAGTTTGGCATCGGCAAGCACCGCAACGTGGATGACACGCCTGCAGGCGGCGGGGCCGGCATGGTGCTGCGCGCTGATGTGCTGGGCGAGGCGATCGAACACACGATGGCGGACACCCGCGGCAACTGGCCCCTGGTCTACCTGACCCCGCGCGGACGGCCGATGAACCAGCGGATGATGCACAATTTGGCCCAATGCGATGGCATCACCCTGCTCTGCGGACGGTTCGAGGGCGTCGATGAACGGGTGCTGGAGCATTACGCCATCCAGGAGGTCTCGCTGGGGGATTTCGTGATGACCGGCGGCGAGCTGGCCGCGCAGGCACTGATCGACGCCACCGTGCGGCTGATCCCGGGGGTGCTGGGCAATCATGCGTCGACCGAAGAGGAGAGCTTCTCCTCCGGCCTCTTGGAGCACCCGCAATACACCCGCCCTGCCGAGTGGAAGGGCCGGGAAATCCCGGAAGTGCTGATGTCCGGCCATCACGGCAAGATCGCCGAGTGGCGGCACGGGATGAGCGAAGAAATCACCAAGACCCGCCGCCCGGACCTGTGGGAGGCCTATGTCCGTGCAAAGGACCGCGGCAAGGCCTAGCGCAAGTGATGCGTCAGCTTGGCTTTTCCCCGAGGCAGGCCGTTGCCGCAATGGAGAACCCATGCTTTAATCTTCCTGCATAAGTTAAATAACAGGAGACAGCAGGGTGGCTGGGAAATTTGAACTCTACACTGACAACGCAGGCGAATTCCGTTTCCGCCTGAAGGCAGGCAACGGCGAGAACATTCTGGCCAGCGAAGGCTACAAGCAGAAGGCCAGCGCCGAGAACGGCATTGCGTCGGTCAAGAAGAACGCCGGCGATGATGCGCGCTATGAGCGCAAGGAAACCTCAGCTGGCAAGCACATGTTCAACCTCAAGGCCACCAACGGCCAGGTAATCGGCACCTCGCAGAGCTATGCCAGCGCCTCTGGCCGGGATGGCGGCATCGAGTCGGTCAAGAAGAACGCGCCGGATGCAGCCATCGACGATCAGACGGCCTGATCCTCACCTGACCTTCCGCCGCAAGGGCCAGGCTGTCTGAACAGGCTGGCCCTTCTGGTTTCCCGCAGCTGCTGGCGGATGCGGATATCAAGCAGGGAATTTGCTGTTTTTCATGACAGTCAGATCCGTTCCTTTCTTGAAAGTCACGTCACCTGAACTCTGATCGCGCTCAGTCTCCCAGCCCAAGTCAGTATTTTTCAGCCTGTCATCCGGAAAATGCGTCTTGAGCTTCCAATCGCCGTTGTTCGATGACCGCGTCAGCACTACGCGGTAGTGCGGTATCATCTTAACGCCATCGCCGCCGGCCTTTTCGACCATCTTCACGTTCAAGGCCTTGAACGTCTGATCTAGAGTTTTCTTGCCATTTTCAAAATCGCTCAGCGCGGCTTTGATGTCTTCCAGGTCCACGGCATCCCCGTCACGCTTGAACGCATACCCCCAGCCCGGTGCCGAAGCCGGTTTTCCCAGCTTGAGCGTAAGGTCCTTGAACTCCTGAGTCACATTCCCGGCGCTGGCTTCATTGCCAAAGGTCCAATGCGTGAAATCCTTGAACTTGGATGCGATCTGCATTGCCCGGTCGAAGGCTTCCTTTTCCAGTACCGGCGTTGCCCACATTGACGTGTTGCCGCCGCTGAATTGCTTCCGGCTGAAGACGTTCTTCACCTCCTCCAGCGTTTTGTCCTTGCTGGCGATGACCCGTTTTCCGCCTTCCTCCGTATAGGTAATTTCGACCTTGTTCCATTCTTCCGTGACCTTAGCAGTACCCGCCACGTTCCCTGGCTGATCCGGCGTCACCCCCTTCTTGGAAGAGGCCCGCATCGCCTGGCGCTCCATGCCTGTCTGCGCGCCATGGCGGCCGGTGCCATGGCCTTCGCCACCTTTTTCCTTCTCCAGCCGCTCTTCCTGCCACTGCTGCGCCTCAGCCTGCTTCTTGATCAGCGCCTCGATTTGGCTTCGGGCCTGATCCACCGGCACGCTGTCCAGCATGTCGTCCAGTGCCGTGATGCGGGACTTGATGTTGCTCAAAGCTGTCACAAAGGCCTTCTCCTTCTCCAGCTTCTCGGCCTTCATCTCCTCAACATTCTTCAGCAGCTGCCCGCGGGACTGCTCCAGCACCTGTTTGGCCTTCTCAAGCCGCTCGGCGCTGGCATCCACCTGCTGCTGCTTCTTGCTGATATCCTTGGCTTTGGTCAGCCCTGAAAGGGTCTCCTGCAAGTCCTTCAGAACCCCGGCTTCGCGGGTCACAGCCGTTTCCAGCTTGCCCAACCGCTCGGTTTCCTCCTTGATCCGGCTGGCCAGCATCTTGGCCGCCCTGCCAGAGTCTGATTGCGCGAAATCCTTGCTGCGCTTCTCCGCGTCCTGTTCATCGGACGCCAGCGCCGCCTTAACATAGCCGACCATTTCCTTGTCGAGCACTTCCATCCGGGCGTAGGCCTGTTTCCATTCGCCTTTCTCGAAATGTTCCGCCACAGCCCCGAAATGCTGGCGCAGTGCCTTGCGCTCATCATCCATGATCTTGCCCTTGACCTTGTCGAACCGGGCCGTCGTGGCCTTAAGCCGGGTCTTGGCGTTGGTTTCTTCCTTGGAGGCCTCCTTGCCGCCGCCGATCAGCTTGATCAGCTCCTCCATCCGGGTATTGAGGGCGATCAGAGTCTTGGCAGCCTTCTCTTGATCGGTGTCCTTCTGCTCCTCAATTTGCCCGAACAGGATGCGCAGTTCCTTGCGCTCGTCATCGGTTATCCTGCCCTTGATCTTGTCAAACCGGCCTTCCACTGCCTGCAGCCGTTTCAGAAATCGCTTGTCCGGATCAGCCTCGCCGCCCGCATCCAGGTCTACGGCCACAATCTCATAGCCGAACTGGGTGCCCTTCATCAGCGGCTTCAGCTTTTTTTCTGGCATCCTGCCCTTCACAAGGCTGAGCCTCAGCGTGCCATCCTTGACAGAACACTGGCCCACAGCCCGCTGTTTGGCTTTGGACTTCAGCTCCTTCAGCAGGGGCGGCGCCGCCTCGCCGACAATCAGAATGGATTGAGCTGAGCCGTTCAGCGTGACCTCATCATAGAAGTAGAAATCGCCCGGCGTGGCATCCAGTTTCTTGAGCTCCTTCTTCAATTCCGTCTTGTAGGATTGTTCGCTGCTGAAAATATCCATCTTTTTGAATGGCATGCTGTTTCCCCTCCCTGGTGAGGCCGCCCGGCCAGCTGCATATGCTGACGCTGCGTAAATAAATGCATTTGAACGGTAACCGCAGATCCGCAGCCGATCAAAAGGAAAACACGGCCTGCGATCCGGGCGCAGCCGCAGAATTCCCTTGAAACATTGGCGCAGCAGGCCTAAAAGCCGCTCGTCTGGTGCCGGGAATCGGCCCCGGGCCGCTGGCTGTTGGATCAGCCCCGGAAATCTTCTTCGGTTTCCTTCAGGATCCAGCCTGCCAGCTGCAAGGAACAGACGGCGTGATCTCTGGCGGGCTGCCTTTGGCGGGACCCGGTGAAGACCAGGAGCTCTCATGACGGCACAAACCTCTGCGGAATGAACCGCAGGCAAATTAGGAGAGTTGCGATGGACCTGATCGCACAGCTGGAGGCGGAACAGATCGCCGCCCTGGGGAAAGAGATCCCCGACTTCAAAGCCGGTGACACCATCCGTGTCGGCTACAAGGTGACCGAAGGCTCGCGTTCGCGCGTGCAGATGTACGAAGGCGTTTGCATCAGCCGCAAGAACGGCTCGGGCATTGCCGGTTCGTTCACCGTCCGCAAGATTTCGTTCGGCGAAGGCGTGGAGCGTGTGTTCCCGCTGTTCTCGACCAACATCGACTCGATCGAAGTGGTGCGCCGCGGCCGCGTCCGCCGCGCCAAGCTGTACTACCTGCGCGCCCGCCGCGGTAAGTCGGCCCGTATCGCAGAAGATGCGAACTACAAGCCCAAGAAAGCCTGAGGAGCGGTATCATGAAAAAAGACACCCATCCCGATTACCACTTCATCGACGTCAAAATGACCGACGGCACCATCCTCAAGATGCGCTCCACCTGGGGTTCTGAGGGTGACCAGCTGGCACTGGACATCGACCCGACCGTGCACCCGGCATGGACCGGCGGCACCTCGCGCCTGCTGGACGCCGGCGGCCGCGTGTCCAAGTTCAAGAAGAAATACGAAGGCCTGGGCTTCTAAGCCGCCTGCCGTACTTTTCAGAACTCCCGAAGGCTGCCCCGGACGGGCAGCCTTCTTTCTTTTTCTCCTGACGCTGGGGCCCGATACGCGCCCTGCGGGAAAGACAGCCCCCTCGTGAAACAAGCCCTGGCCAACGCACTGCAAGAACGCGGATATGAAACCCTGACCCAAGTGCAGGAGGCCGTGACCCAGCCCGAGGTGGAAGGGCGCGACCTGCTGGTGTCTGCACAGACCGGATCGGGCAAGACTGTTGGCTTTGGCCTGGCTTTGGCTCAGGATCTGCTGGGTGAGGATGAGGCGTTCGGCGAGGCCGCGGCGCCGCTGGCGCTGGTGATTGCCCCGACCCGCGAACTGGCGCTGCAGGTTAAGCACGAACTGGGCTGGCTCTACCGCGGCGCAGGCGCACGGATTGCCTCCTGCGTGGGCGGCATGGACATGCGCGACGAGCGCCGTGCGCTGGAGCGCGGCGCCCATATCGTGGCCGCGACCCCGGGCCGCCTGCGCGACCATATCGCGCGCGGCTCCATCGACCTCAGCCAGGTGCGCGGCGTGGTGCTGGACGAGGCCGACGAGATGCTGGACCTTGGCTTCCGCGAGGATCTGGAGTTTATCCTGGGCGAAGCGCCCGAAGACCGCCGCACCCTGCTGTTCTCCGCCACCGTGCCGCCGGCAATTGCCAGCCTGGCCGAAACCTTTCAGCGCGATGCGATGCGGATCAAGACCGCGGGCGAGACCAAGCAGCACGCGGATATCGAATACCGCCTGATGAGCGTGGCGCAAGCGGACGCGGAAAACGCCATCATCAACGTGCTGCGCTTCTATGAGGCGCCCAGTTCCATCGTCTTTGCCAACACCCGCGCCGCGGTGAACCGTCTGGCGGCGCGCCTGACCAACCGCGGGTTGCCGGTGGTGACCCTGTCGGGCGAGCTGAGCCAGACCGAACGCAGCCACGCGCTGCAGGCGATGCGCGACGGGCGCGCGCGGGTCTGCGTCGCCACCGATGTGGCAGCACGCGGCATCGACCTGCCGGGTCTGGAGCTGGTGGTCCATGCGGAGCTGCCCTCGAACCACGAAACCCTGCTGCACCGTTCCGGCCGCACAGGCCGCGCGGGCCGCAAAGGTGTCAGCGCCCTGATCGCGCCGCCAAAGGCACGTTCGAAGGCGTTGCGCCTGCTGAAATGGGCCAAGCTTACGGCTGAGCATTGCGAGGCCCCTTCTGCCGATGACGTGCTGGCGCGCGACGAAGAGCGCATGCTGGCCGACCCCGTCTGGCAGGAGCCGGTTGCCGAAAACGAGCAGGCTGGCGTTCAGACCCTGCTGGACACATTCACACCCGAACAGATCGCTGCCACCTACCTGCGCCTGTTCCGCAGCCGCCACTCTGCACCTGAGGACCTGCGCCCGGCGGACACGCCGGAACCCCGCAAGGAGCGCAAGGAACGCAAGGCCTTTGGCCCCTCCGTCTGGTTCTCGCTGTCCGGCGGCCGCGAGGCCGGCGCCGACCCGCGCAAGGTGCTGCCGATGCTGTGCAAGGCCGGCAATATCGACCGCGATGCCATCGGCGCAATCCGGGTGCAGGACAATGAAACCTTTGCCGAAATCAGCGAAAGCGCGGTCGCGGGCTTCCTGAAGGCGCTGGACGGCAAGACCGAACTGGAGCCGGGTGCGGTGCTGACGCAGCTGGCGGAAGCACCGGAGCTGGCCCCTGCCCCGCGCCGCGGCCCCGGCGGGCCGAAAGGCGGCTTCAAGGGCGACCGCAAGCCCAAGCCGCACCGCGGCAAGGAAGACGGCCCGAAACCCTACCGCGGCAAAGACAGTGCAGAGAAGCCCTACCGCGCAAAATCCGAGCGGTCCGAGGACAACCGTCCGCCGCGCAAGGAGTGGAAAGACAAACCGGCCCGGGAAGAGCGCCGCGAACCGCGCAGCGATGCCCGCCCCAGCAAACCCAAACCTGCCGTGACCGCCAAGCCGAAGGGGGCGTCGGATCCTTCCAAGCGGATGGTCAGACCCGGCGCGCCTGCGGCCAAGCCGTTCAAGTCCAAGGGCCCCAAACCGCCGGTTGGCAAGCCGAACAGCAAGAAGAACAAGGCCCGCGCTGCGGCAGGGCTGACTGCAAAAGGCGGCAAGGGCGGCGATGCCCGCCCCAAGCGCAAGCCGGCGGGTCCTGCAAAACACAGGTGATACACTAAGTTTACCAGACTGTCCGCGCGGCTTTTCTTGGCGGAATCCAGAGCCTATACAGGGTCTCAAAGCAAAAGACGTGCAAAAAAGCACGAGCGAAGGGATCTGTACATGGCGCATATCATTGTCGACGGCAACGAGAAGGGCGGCGCGGGAAAGTCGACCGTTTCCATGCACGTCGCAACCACCCTGGCCCGGCTGGGCCACAAGGTAGCGGCGCTGGATCTGGATCTGCGGCAGCGCTCCATGGGGCGCTACCTGGAGAACCGCAAGGAGTTCTGTGCCAAGGCTGGGCTGGATCTGCCGATGGTGGAAATCCACGAGCTTCCGGAGATTGACCCGGCGAGCTTGCAGCCGGGCGAGAACATCTATGACCACCGCCTGTCGGCGGCGGTTTCGGCGCTGGAGCCGGGCCATGATTTCATCCTGATCGACTGCCCTGGATCACACACGCGCCTCAGCCAGGTTGCGCATTCGCTGGCAGATACGCTGATCACACCGCTCAATGACAGCTTTGTCGATTTCGACCTGCTGGCGCATGTGGATCAGAAGGGCGAGACCATTACCGGTCCGTCGGTTTATTCCGAAATGGTCTGGAACGCCCGTCAGCTGCGGGCACAAGCCGGGCTTAAGCCGATCGACTGGATTGTGATCCGCAACCGGGTCGGCACCCAGCGCATGGTCAACAAGGAAAAGATGGAACGCGCCATCAAGATGCTGTCCAAGCGTATCGGCTTCCGCATTGCACCGGGTTTTTCCGAAAGGGTGATTTTCCGCGAGCTGTTCCCCCGTGGCCTTACGCTCCTGGACCTAAAGGATATCGGCGTGAAGCAGCTGAATATCTCCAACATCGCCGCGCGCCAGGAGCTGCGCGACATGATGAAAGAGGTTAACCTGCCCGGGGTCGAGATCAGCCTCTGACTCCGGCTGGGCGGCCGCTTAGCTGTCGCAGCCACAATTGCCACGGTAGATCGTGTAAAGCTCCATCGGCTCTGCCACGCCACGCAGCATGTAGCGCCCCAGGGACACCAGATCATGATTTGTGCCTCTGGCGGCGGTTTTCACATCTTCGGACATGATGATGTTCTGGCCGACAGAGCGGTGCATGCCGGCAATCCGGGCGGTCTGGTTCACCGCCTGGCCAATCACGGTGAAATCCAGCCGGTTCTCGGCCCCGATATTGCCATAGAGAATGGTCCCGGCGTGCAGCGCCAAGGTGAAGCCGGCAGTCGGCAGCCCCTCCTCCTCACGTTCTGTGTTGTAGGCGCGCACTTTGCCGCATAGCTCATTGGCGGCAGCCAGGGCTGCGTGGGCGTCTTCCTCGATGCTGCCCAGATTAAACATGGTCAGCATGCCGTCCCCCATGAACTTGAGGATGTTGCCGCCATGCGCCTGGATGGTTTCCACCGCCAGTCCGAAATAGCCGTTCAGCATCTCGATGAGTTCCGTTCCCGGCAGCCGTTCGGCCAGCCGGGTGAATCCTTTGAGGTCGAACAGGCAGATCACAGCGTCGATCTGCTGCGAGGAGCCGCGCTGGATTTCCCCGGACAGCACCCGGCGGCCGGCATCGCGTCCTAAGTACACCTGCAAAAGATCGCTGGCCATCTGCCGGTTGGAGGATGATTTCAACGCGAGCCCCAGATGCGGCAGAGTTGTGCGGATCAGGTCCAGCTCGCGGCCGGAAAACCCGCCGGGCCGGTCTGAAGCCCAAGAGACCAGCATGCCCTCGCGCGGGTGGCGCGGATCGTTGGGCTCATCATCCGGCGGCGAGAACCGCACTCCCTTGGCAAAGTAGTCGGTTGCCCCGCGTTCACGGAGTTCCGGCAACAAAGGGAACTGTTCCGGCGCGCCGTCCTCCAGCCGCTCTCGAAACTCTTCCAGATTGTGTTCCAGGATGTGGAAGAACGGACTGCGCAGCCATTCCTCGCGCGGGGATTCGCGGTATTCGTAATGTTCGTGACTGATGCCGTCTGCCCGGGTCCAGTTGAAGCCGATACCGCCGAATTTCGGGTGAAACGCCCGCTGTGCCAGATGGAACCGCCACAGCGGCACCCCCGCATCAACCAGACGCTGGCAATAACCCTGCAATAGATCCTGCTGCTGCGCCCCATGCAGGCCCTGCTCCATCAGCCAGGCAATCAGCGGCCCTGAATTGACATCAATCTGTATCATCGCTTCACCTTCAATCCCGCTGTCTTATCTGGGGGCTGGGTCTTGCAATGTCTATGGTTCAATCCCTGCTAAATTGCGCAGCATATACCGCAAAATTGCAACCTCGCCGGTGGTGAAGCGGGCACAGATCCTGGTGTCGAATTCCAGCGCGTGCTCGCGCAGGTCCTTATACGCCGCCTCACCGGCCGGGGTCAGCGCCAGATGCTCGGCCCGGCGGTCGTTTTCATCGCGGGTGCGGGTCACAAAGCGCTTCTCCGACAGCTTGGCCACCGCGCGGCTGATCTTGGTCTTGTGGATTTTTGCACGGCTGCCGATCTCCTTGGCGGTCATCTGGCCGTAGTTGCCAAGGTGGAACAGTACCCGCCACTCAGTCCGCAGCATCCCATAGCGGTTCTTGTAGTGTTTCTGGAACCCAAGCGAGCTTTCCTCGGCGGCGCGGTTCAGCAGATAGGGCAGGAAATCCTGCAAAGCGAAATCATCTTTTTCATTCATTTTCGTCCCCTCTCCCTTGTTAGTTACAAAAACAACTAATATCCCGCAAGCAGCAAGAGGAGAAACGCGCGATGAATCGGCCAGCCGATCCACATGAAATGATCCAGGCCCCCTCTCTTCAGGGGCCGCACGAGGGCTATATGCCCGGCTTTGCAAACGACTTTGAGACCGAGGCGCTGCCTGGCGCGCTGCCGCAAGGCATGAACAGCCCGCAAAAGTGCAACTATGGCCTTTACGGCGAACAGCTGAGCGGCACCGCCTTTACGGCCGATGTGCCGGAGCGGACCTGGTGCTACCGCATCCGCCCGTCGGTCAAGCATTCGCACCGCTATGAAAAGATTGACCTGCCGCATTGGAAGTCTGCACCCTGCGTTGATCCGGACGTGATCTCGCTGGGCCAGTACCGCTGGGATCCGGTGCCGCATTCGGATGAAGGCCTCACCTGGCTCACCGGCATGCGCACCATGACCACCGCGGGCGACGTGAACACCCAGGTCGGCATGGCGAGCCACATCTATCTGGTCACCGAATCGATGGTGGACAGCTACTTCTTCTCCGCCGATTCCGAACTGCTGGTGGTGCCGCAGGAAGGCAGGCTGCGGTTCGCAACCGAGCTTGGCATCATCGACCTGGCTCCGCAGGAAATTGCCATCATACCGCGCGGGCTGGTCTACCGGGTGGAGGTGCTGGAAGGCCCCTGCCGCGGATTTGTCTGCGAGAATTACGGCCAGAAGTTCGACCTGCCGGGCCGCGGGCCCATTGGCGCCAACTGCATGGCCAACCCGCGCGACTTCAAGGCGCCGGTAGCGGCGTTCGAGGACCGCGAGACGCCCTCGACCGTGACCATCAAATGGTGCGGCCAGTTCCACAAGACCAAGATCGGCCATTCGCCGCTGGATGTGGTCGCCTGGCACGGCAATTACGCGCCCTACAAATACGACTTGACCACCTATTGCCCGGTCGGCGCGATCCTGTTCGACCACCCGGACCCGTCAATCTTTACCGTGCTGACCGCGCCGTCGGGCGTGCCAGGCACCGCCAACATCGACTTTGTGCTGTTCCGCGAGCGCTGGATGGTGGCCGAGAACACTTTCCGCCCGCCGTGGTACCACAAGAACATCATGTCGGAGCTGATGGGCAACATCTACGGCCAGTATGACGCCAAACCGCAGGGCTTCGTGCCGGGCGGGATGTCTTTGCACAACATGATGCTGCCGCACGGGCCGGACAAGAACGCCTTTGAGGGCGCGTCAAACTCCAACCTCGGCCCCGAGAAGCTGGACAACACCATGTCCTTCATGTTCGAGACCC
>JABXIA010000237.1 GCA_013373325.1 Paracoccaceae bacterium | reverse complement strand
CGCCAGCACAACGGCTGCCAGGATAAGGACAATCCCCAAACCTGCCGCGACGGCCAGGAAGACCAGGATCGGCAGGTATTCCCTCAACATCTCTTCCAAGAGCAGCTCCTTTCCCCGGGCGGATTTCCGCGCGGCGTCAATTGGCGTGTTGATTTGAACTGTGCATACCTCCGCACCCGGGGAGCGTCAACTAAAGCGAGGTTAATCCACGGGGGTTTGGATAGAAAAAGCACTGTTGCAACACAGGGATAATTCCCAAGTGTTTTCATAAGAAAAGCGGTCGCAGGGGAAACTGCAACCGCCTGAAAAACGTGAGTCAATTTTGCTGCTTTTCAGCTTTACCAGACTGGTTTGCGTTTTTCAAAGAACGCCGCGATACCCTCGCCCGCTTCTGGTCCTTCCCAGCGCTCCACAAGCGCCTTGATTGTATGGTCGATCACGCCGTCGTCCAGCCGCGGACCCAGATCGCGGGCCAGCTTCTTGGCCGCCGCCACCGCGCCGGGCGCGCAGTTCAGATAGGGGACAACCTCCGCCTCAACCGCCTCGGCCAGCTGCTCCGCGGGCACGGCCTTGGCCAGCAGCCCGAGTGCGACCGCCTCCGCCGCACCGAACAGGCGGGCCGACATGAACACCCGTCGCGCCTTGGCTTCGCCCATCCGGGCGATCACGTAAGGCCCAATGGTGGCGGGAATCAGTCCCAGCTTGGTCTCGGTCAGGCCCATCTTCAGATGATCCGCACCAATGGCCACGTCGCAAACCGACGCCATTCCGACACCGCCGCCGAATGCATTGCCCTGCACCGCGCCGATCAGCGGCTTCGGGAGGGTGTTGAGCGCCATCAGCATTTCCGCCAGCACCCGTGCCTCGCGTGCCCGGGTTTCAGCATCGGCATCCATCTGCGCCCGCATCCAGCCCAGATCGCCGCCTGCGCAAAAGCTTTTGCCGGAGCCGGTCAGCACCACGACGCGAACCGTGTCGTCTTCCGCCAGCCGCTTCGCCGCCAGGGTCAGCTCCTGCAGCATCTGGCCGGACATGGCATTGTGCTTCTCGGCCCGGTTCAGGGTCAGGGTGCAGACGCCGCGGGCGTCGGTGTCCAGGGTGATTGTCTCGAACATCTTGTGTCTCCGGTGAAATCTTATTGCAGGCCGCGCGTGGCCCGGGCCAGCGCGGCGGCTTCTTCCAGCACCTCCGCATCCAGGCCGGTGTCATAGCCCAGTCCGCTCAAGCGCTTGTGCACCGCTTCCGTTGCCACATTGCCCGCCGCCCCCGGTGCATAGGGACAGCCGCCCAAGCCGCCGACAGCCGCATCGAACACCCGCACGCCCTGCGCCAGCGAGGCCTCGATATTGTCGAGCGCCCGGCCCGCGGTGTCGTGGTAGTGGCCAGCAAGCTGTGCCGCGGGCACCCGCGTGGTGACAGCCTTGAGCATCGCAGTGATCGCCTCCGGGGTGCCCTGCCCGATGGTGTCGCCCAGAGAGATCTCGTAACAGCCGAGCGAGAACAGCCGTTCGGCGACCTCCGCCACCTTTCCGGGCGGCGTGGCTCCGTCATATGGGCAGTCGGTCACACAGGAGACATAGCCCCGGACCGGCAGGCCGATCTCCCTGGCCGCGTCGAGAATGGGCAGGAAACGGTTGATGCTTTCCTCGATGGTGGCATTGATATTGGCCTTGGAAAACCCTTCGGAAGCGGAGGCAAAGACTGCAATCTCATCCGCCTTGGCTGTGACCGCATCCTCATAACCGCGCATGTTAGGTGTCAAGGCTGCATAGCGCACACCAGGCGCGCGGGTGATGCCCGCCAGCACCTCCGCGCTGCCCGCCATCTGCGGCACCCATTTGGGCGATACGAAGCTGGCGACCTCGATGCGTTTGAACCCCGCGCGGCTGAGGCAATCAGTCAGCGCCACCTTTTCCGCAACCGGGATCTCCCGCTTTTCGTTCTGCAGCCCGTCGCGCGGGCCAACCTCGAAGATTTCGGCAAATTCGCCCATGGAATGCCCTTTCGGCTTCATCTTTCCAGAAATACTCAAACCACAGCAGGGGCGGCAGGTGCGCCGCCCCGGACCCGGGTCAGCCGTCTTCTTCTTCCAGCCGCACCAGCGCCGCGCCGGCCTCAACCTGGGCGCCGGCAGCGGCCAGAACCTCGGCCACCACGCCGTCGCGGGCCGCCAGCAGCGAGTGCTCCATCTTCATCGCTTCCAGAATGGCAAGCCGGTCGCCCTCTTTCACCGCCTGGCCGGCTTCGGCAAAGACCGCCTTGACCAGACCAGGCATAGGCGCCTCGATGACGTTGCTGTCGCCGCCTGCTGCCGCATCGCGGTCCAGCGGGTCAATTGCGGTGAACTCCAGCCCGTAGGCATCATGCACGGTGATCAGCGTTCCCGACTGCGAAACCGCAGGCATCCGGCGCTCGTCAATGCGCCACTGGCCCTGGCTGCGTTCGGCCACGACGGTTTCGCCATCAATGGTCCAAAGCTGCCGGTCCGGCCCGTCCACCTGCACATCCGCCGTAAACTCCTCGCCCGAGTTGGAAAGGGCAACGGCCCGGTGCAAGGGCGCCCAGAGGGTGAAGCCGGTGTCCGGACTAGCCTCCACCAGGTCCAGCGCCACCATGCCCGCCGCCGCCTTGTGGCGCAGCTCCACCACCGGCGCCGCGGTCAGCGCGTCCAGATCGCGGGCAATCAGGCCGGTGTCCACGTCGCCATTGGCAAACCCCTCATGCGCCGCCAGTGCGCCAAGGAAGGCCAGGTTGGTGACAGTGCCGCCAACTTGCGTTTCCTCCAGCGCGCAGGCCAGCCGCGACAGCGCCACCTTGCGGGTGGAACCATGCACGATCACCTTGGAGATCATCGGGTCGTACCAGGGGCTGATGGTGTCCCCTGCCCTTACGCCGCTGTCGGCGCGGGCCTCAGCCGGGAAGGACAGATGAGTCAGTGTCCCAGTTGCAGGCAGGAAGCCCTTCGGCACGTCCTCAGCATAAAGCCGCGCCTCAAATGCGTGGCCGGTGATGGTTAGGTCTTCCTGCTTGGCAGGCAAGCTCTCACCCGAAGCAACGCGCAGCTGCCACTCCACCAGATCGACGCCGGTG
>JABXIA010000108.1 GCA_013373325.1 Paracoccaceae bacterium | reverse complement strand
GGAGGATTCGAACCCCCGACCCCTTGATTCGTAGTCAAGTACTCTATCCAGCTGAGCTATCGGTCCACTGCGGCGGGGTTTACTCATAGCATCGAACGGGCGCAACCCCAAAAACAAAAATAGTTCGCGCCGCCGCCATTTTCAGGCTGTCCCTTGCGAATGTCTCAGAGCGTGCCGTCGCCCTTAGGCAGGCAGATCTCGAACACGGTGCCCTCGGTACCGGTCTTGTTCAGCCTGACGCTGCCGCCGTGGCCGCGGGCCAGTTCGCCTGCAATCGCCAGCCCCAGCCCCGTGCCCCCCTTGCGGGCGCCGCCCTGGAACGGGGTGAACAAGTTGTCCTGCGCCCTCTTGGGCAGGCCCGGTCCGGTGTCCGATACTGTGACGTACCAGGCGTCCGCCTCCTCGCGGGCCTCCACCGTGACCTGTCCCGGCTTGCCGGTGGCGGCAATCGCCTGGCGGGCATTGCGCACCAGGTTCATCACGATGCGGAACAGCTGCTCCGGGTCGGCACGCAGCATCATGGGCTTGGGCACCGCGTTGATGATCCCGACGTTGCCGCTGTCTGCGGCCAGCAATTCGCTTTCGGCGATGTCGGCAGTGATCTCATGCAGGCAGACCACGCCGAAGGTGGGCGATGGCTCTTCCGCCTTGCCAAAGGCCAATGTGCCTTCGCACAGCGACACCGCCCGGGTGATCGAGTTCACCAGCTTCGGCGCCAGGCGGCGCACCAGGGGATCCTCGCTCATCTCGATGCGGTCAGTGAACAGCTGTGCCGAGGTCAGGATGTTGCGCAGGTCGTGGCTCACCTTGGCCACCGCGCCCCCCAGCTGGGCCAGCCGCTCGCGCTGTTTCAGCGCCTGTGTCAGCTCGGTCTGCAGCTGCATCAGCGCCTCTTCCGCCTCGCGCAGCTCCACCACGCTGGAGCTGGGATGGATGATGCCGCGCGCATCCTCCGGTGCCGCCGCATAGCGCTGCATATAGCCGACCACGCCCTTGATCGGCTTGACCAGCACGATCCGCACCGCCCCGAACAGCAGCACCGCGGTAAAGACGGAGATCACGGCGGACAGGATCAGGATCCGCACCCCGTAGTCGATCATCGCCGCGCGCAAGGGGGCGGTTTCCATGGTCACTTCGATCAGGAGGCCCGCCTCGCGCACCGGCGCGCCAATCACCCGGATGATCTCATTCTCCGGGCGGATCAGCCGCATCATTGCGTCGCGGATCAGGGTCAGGGCGCCGGCCATACGCAAATCATAGGTGGCGGTGATTTCCTGCGGGATCGGCGAGGCCAGCATCAGCTGGCGGATCTCGTCGCGGCGCAGCACCACGTTGTAGACGCCCGCGTTCTCCAGCAGCTCCGCTTCCAGCTCGGTCTCCAGCATGTCATCAGCCAGAAGCGCCAGCGAGGCGATCTGCGCCCGCTCCAGCCGGTCAGCCAGGTAGTCCTCGCGGAACCGCGCAATCGACGGCACAAAGATCAGCACCTCGGCCAGCATCACGAAGACCGTGGTCAGGATCAGGAATCTGCCCGAGAGCGTGTTGAGCATGAAGCGGCCTTCAGTTCATGAAATCCAGCGCTGAACAAAGCGCACTGCGCGTTTAACAAATTTACTCTCAAACAGCCGCGGGGAGAAATAGGCCCCTGCCGCACGTTTGTTAATCTCGCTCATGCTGGGGTAAGGTGCAACCATTGCCGCCACTTGGCTCATTTTCAGGCCATTGGCGATCGCCATCGACCACAAGGCGATGTGCTCTCCCGCCTGATGGCCCGCAATGGTGACGCCCACGGGGCGCCCCTTGGCCACCATCACCTTGATGAAACCCCTGGTCTTGCGTTCTGCAATGGCACGGTCGTTGTGATTGTAATCAAACCGCGCCACCTCCAGCTTTACCCCGTAACGGTCGCGCGCCTGCATCTCTGTCAGCCCGACCTGCGCCAGCTCCGGATCGGTATAGGTGGCCCAGGGAATATGGCTGGTCTTCGCCTTGGACGGCAGGCCGAACAGGGCAGAGCGGATGATGACGCTGGCATGGTAGCCCGCCACATGGGTGAACTGCATCCCCCCCGCCACGTCGCCAATGGCATAGACCCGCTTGTTGGTGGTCAGCAGGCTGTCATCCACCTTGATGCCGTTGCCCTGCGCCTCAATCCCGGCAGCCGCGAGGTTCAGCCGCTCCATATTGGCCTTGCGCCCCACCGCCATCAGCAGGTGGCTTCCCTTGAAGGTGCTGCCGTCCCTGGTCTCGACCTCGATCGCCCCCGCCTGACCGCCAATGCGGGAGACCATGGCGCCTTCGGCGATCTCCACGCCCTCGTCGCGCAAGGCATCCAGCACCAGCGCGGCGGCTTCCGGGTCATCTTTGCCCAGCGCCCGCTGGCCTTCGATCACTGTCACCTTGCAGCCCAGACGGATATGCGCCTGCGCCATTTCCATGCCAATCGGACCGCCGCCGACGATCAGCAGATGCTCCGGCTTCTCACGCAGGTCAAACAGCGTTTCGTTGGTCTCATAGGGTACCTTGTTCAGCCCCGGGACCGGCGGCACCAGCGGCGACGATCCGGTGGCAATCACCACCCGCCGCGCAGTGATACGATAGTTGCCGGCAGCCACTTCGGTCTCCGAAACAAAATGCCCGAATTCCCGGATAACCCGCACGCCGAAACCCTCGAACCGCTCCTGACTGTCCACCGGAGCGATGGCTTCGATGACCTGATGCACATGATCCTTGGCCGCCGCGTAGTCCGCCTGCGGCACCTGATCCGCCACGCCGAATTCACTGGAATGCGCCTGACGATAGGCTGCCTTGGCGCTTGCCAGCAGCGCCTTGGAGGGCACACAGCCGTAGTTCAGGCAGTCGCCGCCCATCTTGTGGCCTTCCAGCAGCACCACGTCCGCCCCCATCTGGCTGGCGCCCGCCGCCACCGAAAGACCCCCGGAACCGGCCCCGATGACCAGAAGATCGCAGGTGATACGGGTCATGTTCAGCGCCCCTTCTTCTTGCCGCGGATGGATTTCACGATGATCGGCATTGCCGCCAGCACGCACAGGCCCAGGATCGGCCCGATCACATGCGGCTCCCACAGCAGGCTCAGGTCCGGATCGCCGCCGCGGTCAAAGACAGAGCCGACGCCCACGCCGATCCAGGTGAAGACAATGGCACCCGGAATGATTCCCGCCGCCGTGGTCCACAGGAAGTTGCGGAACTTCACCCCCACCAGCGCGGGCAGCAGATTGGCGACAAAAAACGGCACCGCCGGCACCAGGCGCAGCAGCAAGAGCACCTCCACCTCATTTTCCCGCAGTGCCTGTTTCAGCATCTGCACCCGGCCCTCTGCCGCTTCGATTTTGGCGGTCAGAACCGCCCCCAGTCCCATGCGCGCCGCCAGAAAAATGCCCGCAGCGCCGATGGTGGCGGATACGACATTGAAGGCAGTGCCCGCCGCCAGCCCGAACAAAAAGCCGCCGGTGACAGAGGCCACCGCCGCGCCGGGCAGCGAGAACACCACGATCACGATGTAGATTCCCATGAACAGCGCCACCAGCCCAAGGTAGTTCTGGTCCCGGAACGCCATCAGCGCCTCCCGGTTGTCGCGCAGCGTGTCAAAGGTCAGGTAGTCCTTCAGCACCACCGCCCCGATCAGCGCCACCGCCACCACCGCAATCAGCGGCAGATGCCGCGCCAGTCCCGGCTTGGCACCGTTCTGTTCCTTGGGCTGGGGATTCGTTTCCGGTGTCTCTGTCATGCCGCTCATCTGGTCCGTTCCAATTGCGCTCTTGCTGTTGCTACGTCTTAAATGGTTTTTCCGCGAGGCTGGTTCCCCCTGCCTCACAGGCGCTTGATCACAACCCCCGATTCCGTGAGCTTTATGGCAGAATCACCGTCCCCGTGTTACAGCCCTCCTGTCCGGACAGGCCGCTCCGGGGCAGTTTTCGGCAGAAATGTTGCACACCCGGCGGCTTTGCCGTCACCCTCAGAGGCGATTTCTCACCCCAAAAGGTGATTTCTCACCCTACAGGGTTTGACTTACCCGCCATTCCCTCCTAAAGACCGGGCTTCGAGATAGACCCCGGGCGGGCGATTCCGCGCACCCGATGACAAAATGTGGAGACCGGAGCGATGAAACGCACCTATCAGCCTTCGAACCTGGTTCGCAAACGCCGCCACGGCTTCCGTGCGCGCATGGCCACCAAGGCAGGCCGCAAGATCCTGAACGCACGCCGCGCCCGCGGCCGTAAAGAACTGAGCGCATAAGCTCAGTTCACGTTCTGACGGACATGACACCGCCGGAGGCCCCCAAGGACGGCAACGCTGCCCGCGGGGACACGCCTCCGGCGGTGTCCGTTTGTCCGCCTGACACGCAAAAGATCGAGGTCATGGCCAAGCGCCGTGATTTCCTCGCCTGTGCCCGCGCGCCCGCCCGCAAGCAGGGCACCAAGGCGATGATGGTGCAGGGCCGGAACCGCCGCGATGACGGCGGCATCCGCATGGGATTCACCTGTTCCAAGAAAGTCGGCAACGCTGTCGCCCGCAACCGCGCCAAGCGCCGCTTGCGCGAGGCCGCGCGGACGATTCTGCCCTCCCATGGCCGCCCCGGCTGGGATTACGTGCTTATCGGCCGCGCCGTGGAAACCGCCCAGCGCCCGTTCGAGGAACTGAAGCGCGACCTGATCTACGCGCTCAAGAAGATCCACGGCCAGTGACCGCCCCGGCCTTTGGCCGCATTGCCACCGGGCCGCCCTGCCCCTATCTATCCGCCATGACTCCGCTGGCCCGTCTCTTTGCCCTGCCTGTGCGCGCCTACCGGCTGCTGTTCAGCCCGTGGGTCGGCTTCAATTGCCGCTACCAGCCCACCTGTTCGGCCTATGCCTTGGAAGCGCTGGAGAAACACGGCGCCATCAAAGGCGCCTGGCTGACCGCACGCCGGATCGGACGCTGCCATCCCTTTGGCGGCGACGGCTATGACCCGGTGCCAGAGCGCAAGGACTGACCCCCTCCACGCCTTTTTTCCTTGGCAAAACGCCGCGCCTCGGCTAGGGCGCGGCCATGCTTGATGATGATCTGGACGAAATCCACCCGCTGTTTGCCGGCGCCCCCTCGACCACTGAGTTCAAGAAGCTCAGGAAACGCATCGTGCGCTACGCGCGCGAGGCGATCGAGCAATACGGCATGGTGGAGCGGCGCGAAGACGGCAGCACGCCCAAGTGGCTGGTCTGCCTGTCAGGCGGCAAAGACAGCTATACCCTGCTGGCGGTTCTTTATGAACTGAAGTGGCGCGGCCTGCTGCCGGTGGACCTGCTCGCGTGCAACCTGGATCAGGGCCAGCCCGGTTTTCCGGCGACAGTGCTGCCGGAGTTCCTCGAGAAGATGGGCGTGCCGCACCGGATCGAATACCAGGACACTTATTCCATCGTCGTCGACAAGGTGCCGCAGGGCCGCACGTATTGTGCGCTGTGCTCGCGTCTGCGCCGCGGCAACCTCTACCGCATCGCGCGCGAGGAAGGCTGCTCCGCCGTGGTGCTGGGCCACCACCGCGACGACATCCTGGAAACCTTCTTCATGAACCTGTTTCACGGCGGCCGGCTGGCGACCATGCCGCCCAAGCTGGTGAATGAGGAGGGCGATCTTTTCGTTTTCCGCCCGCTGGCCCATGTGGCTGAGGCCGACTGCGAGAAATTCGCACGGTCCATGAACTATCCGATCATTCCCTGCGATCTTTGCGGCAGCCAGGACGGACTGCAGCGCCAGCAGGTGAAACAGATCCTCGACCAGTGGGAATCAAATTCACCAGGCCGCCGTCAAGTGATGTTCCGGGCGCTGATGAATGCGCGGCCGTCGCATCTTCTGGACCCGAAACTGTTCGATTTCGCGGGACTTGAGCTGAAGATTGCCGATTCCGCAGGCGAAAATCCGGAAATTCCCCAGCTGCGTTAACTCCCGGGTTATATCAGCACCTTAGTCTCAGGGCCGAACGAACGGCTGCAGACGAAAGGTCTGGGAATGACACATACGGGTTCAGGCTTCCTGGCACGCCTCCGGCAGATCTTCGCCCCCGCGGTTACCGGGCCGGCGATGCTCGCCTTTCTGCCTGCCCTGACCCTGGCCACCTTTTGGATTGGCGGCGAAACGGCGCTGCTGGCCGTTGCCCTGGGATTGCCGGTCCTGATGGCTGCCGCCGGCGGCTTCAGCAAGCTGGGCGGCGGCTCTCAGCCGCGCGACCCGGTCACCGGCAT
The DNA here is from genome assembly GCA_013373325.1 of Paracoccaceae bacterium. Classification (GTDB taxonomy): domain Bacteria; phylum Pseudomonadota; class Alphaproteobacteria; order Rhodobacterales; family Rhodobacteraceae; genus Leisingera. The sequence goes on along the minus strand of JABXIA010000108.1, from coordinate 3,031 downwards.
GATGCTCCGCAACGGGTTTGAGCAGGAGGCCGCCCGGATTCACGCCGAATGCAGTGAAGGCGGGCTGCGCTCTGCCATTTTCGTTGTGGAACTGGACGACCATCGCGAACTGACGGACCGCCACGGTCAGGAGGCCGGCGACCGTTTCATGCAGCATTGCGGTGCACAACTCGTTTCGGCGCTGCGTCAGGACGACATCGTCGCCCGGATCAGCGACAGCCGGTTCGCGGTCTGCCTGGCGCCAACCCTGCAACTGGATCTGGAGCTGTGCATTCAGCTGGCCGGCCGTATGCAGGCCGCCACCGAAGAACCCCTGCCGCTGGACGGCACCACCATCTACATGACGTCCTCGATGGGTTTCTGCCAGCACAGCCGCATCCCCGGCGCCGAAAGCGCCGAATGGATCAGCGCCGCGACCGCCGCCCTGTCTGAGGCGCAGGGCAACGGGCCTGGCGGCATCCGGGCCTATTCCACCGACATGCCGGGCCGCACCGGCAGCCGCTCCACCCTGCGCGAAGAAGCCGCGGCGGCACTGGAAAGCGGCCAGATCCAGGCCTGGTTCCAGCCGCAGATCTGCACCGACACCGGCCGGGTTTCGGGGTTTGAGGCGCTGGCACGCTGGCAGCACCCGGTGCAGGGGCTGATCCCGCCCTCGACTTTCCTGCCCGCGCTGGAAGAGGCCGGTCTGATGGAACGTCTTAGCCAGGTGATGCTCTATAACGCACTGGTCGCCATCAAGGCCTGGGATGACGCCGGGGTGACGGTGCCATGCGTCGGCGTCAACTTCGCCACCCAGGAGCTGCGCAACCCCGGACTGGCGGGCCGCATCAAATGGGAGCTGGAACGCTTCGGCCTGCCCGCGGACCGCCTGTGCGTGGAAATCCTGGAAACCGTGATGACCGACCAGCCCGACGATGTGGTCACCCGCAACATCCTTGCCCTCAGTGAAATGGGCTGCCCGATTGACCTCGATGATTTCGGCACCGGCCATGCCTCGATCTCCGCGGTGCGCCGCTTCAACATCTCCCGCATCAAGATCGACCGCACCTTCGTGATGAAGGCGGATCAGGACCCGGAGCAGCAGAAACTGATCTCTGCCATCCTGACCATGGCCGAGCGGCTGGAGCTGGAGACCCTTGCCGAGGGGGTCGAAACCGCTGGTGAGCACGCGCTGCTGGCACAGCTTGGCTGCGGCCACGTGCAGGGCTTCGGCATCGGCCGTCCGATGCCCTTTGACCAGACCCTGGACTGGATCACCGCGCATGAAGCCAAGCTGCAGGATGCGCCGGTGATCGGCCGCCAGACGCCCTGAAGGCGCAATTCCTTTGAATTTCTGCCGCACCGGGACCGCTTGACGCCCCGCTGCACCGCGATTCTGCTTGACCTTTGCGGCCCACCTCTGTTGAACCCCACGTGTCCTTCCCTACACGAGGTGGCAGTCCCCAATGGACGATCAGAACAAAAATCTAATTCTCGCAACCGTACTCAGCTTTCTGGTGATCCTCGGGTGGTACACCTTTTTCCCGCCGCCGGAACCGGAACAGGCGCCGGAAACTGCGGTCACTGAAACCGCCCCGGCAGGCAATACCGCCGCTGCGCCCAGCGCCGCAGGTGCCGATGCCGTGGCCGAGACCGCCCCGGAAGAAGCCGCCGCCCCGGATGCGCCGCGCGTCGCCATCGACACGCCCCGCGTCACCGGCAGCATCTCGCTGCAGGGCGGCCGGATCGACGACCTGTCGCTGAAGGACTACCGCGAGACCCTGGATGAGGGCTCCCCGATCGTCAAACTGCTGAAACCGGTAGGCGAGGCCGGCGCCTATTACGCGCTTTACGGCTGGGCACCGGGCGCAGGGCTGACGCTCAGCGACGTGCCAGGCGCCAACACCCTCTGGTCCGCACCGGAGGGCGCCACCCTGTCCGCCGGCAGCCCGGTCACGCTCACCTGGGACAACGGCAAGGGCCTGACCTTCTCGCGCACCATCGCGGTGGATGAGGATTACATGTTCTCGGTCACCCAGTCGGTTGCCAACGCCTCCGGCGGCACCGTGTCGCTGGCGCCCTACGGCACCCTGGCCCGCCACGGCCAGCCTCAGGACCTGAAGAACTTCTTCATCCTGCACGAGGGTCTGGTCGGCATGACCGACGGCGAACTGGCCGAGACCGACTATGACGACATGGCCGATTTCGAACCCGATCCGCGCGACGGCTCCAAGTCCAGCGTCAAACAGGTCGAGGCGAACGGCTGGATCGGCTTCACCGACCACTACTGGATGTCTACCCTGGTGCCCGCACCGGGCCAGGGTTTCCGCTCGATCGCCAAATTCGACGAGCGCCGCGATATCTACCAGACCGACATCGTGCTGCCGACCGTCACCGTGGCCGAGGGCCAGTCCACTGAAGTCACCACCCAGCTGTTTGCCGGTGCGAAGGAATGGGAAGCCATCCGCGGCTACGAGAAGGCAGGCATCGAAGGCTTCCTGGACGTGATCGACTGGGGCTGGTTCTTCTTCCTGACCAAGCCGATGTTCTGGCTGCTGCACAATCTGAACGTCCTGATCGGCAACATGGGCTGGGCGATCATCGGCCTCACGGTGGTGATCAAGATCCTGGTGTTCCCGCTGGCCTATAAATCCTATGCCTCCATGGCCAAGATGAAAGAGCTTCAGCCGGAGATGGAGAAGCTCAAGGAGCGCGCCGGCGACGACCGCCAGAAGATGCAGAAGGAGATGATGGAACTGTATAAAAAGGAGAAGGTGAACCCCGCCGCGGGCTGTCTGCCGATCCTGATCCAGATCCCGATCTTCTTCTCGCTCTACAAGGTGATTTTCGTCACCCTGGAACTGCGCCACGCGCCCTTCTTCGGCCCCTTCCAGGACCTCAGCGCGCCGGATCCGACCTCGATCATGAACCTCTTCGGCCTGCTGCCCTTTGCCTCCCCGGCACCTGAGAGCATCCTGGCCCTGGTCTTCATCGGTATCCTGCCGATCCTGCTCGGCATCTCGATGTGGCTGCAGCAGAAGCTGAACCCGGC
>JABXIA010000162.1 GCA_013373325.1 Paracoccaceae bacterium | reverse complement strand
CAACGAGGGCGGGACGCGTCCTGCCCGGAGAATGTTGCGTGGTCGGATGTCAGGATCGCGATCCCTTGATCTCCCACGAGAGAATCTCGCCCGAAGACGATAGAGGCGGCATGTACAGGGGAACGCGGGGGTTGGCAAGTGGGTGCGTCGGTGGAAATGGGGCGGCCGCATGAATGAATTACCGAGGGGCTTCTAGGCAGTTGGCAGCGCGCCTCTGTACATTCTAGAACACGCTAGTCTTCAGCTCCTTCTTCATCAATCACCTGCTGGAACGAGACCTCAACCACCCTTGCAAGAGAACGCGCTTCCAACCATTTCAGTCCAATTTCCACTAACTCGCACTCGGCTTTCAGAGCCTCTTCGGCACAGGATTCATGGTTAGACTTGTCAATGCGCTCCAACCGTCGTTCGTAGCTCCTCCGAGTGCGCACACTTGTTTCTTCAGTGAGCTCCAAGAATGGGCGGATCAACCTCACCTCGGCTGACAAGCTAGAAGCCAAGGAGCTATAGCAGGGCTGATGATACTCTTTGCTGCGGCCCACCTCACAATACTCTATTGCTGCTTTCAGGCAATCGAGCTCTAGAACAGATGTCACCGGCGATGCTGCTGGCGCCAAAGCCACACAACCGTCGAGCCACCCTTTCACGTCATCTAAGCCAAAGTCATCAGCTTGGGTGGTCGAGACACTAAGGAATAATGCCGAGAATAATGGAACTGCTAATCTCATCTCCGCTCCGGCTTTACTAAAATCAGCCGAGCCAACTTTAGGGAGCAGTTCCACAGGTGAACAGCGCATTCTACGGCTCGCTGTGACATTCCATATTGAGCGCTGCGTTCAGCCTTCCGATTGCTGAAGGCCCAGCACCGCACAGAATGCAGGCAGCGCCCCGTCAAAAAAAACGCCGCGTTGAAACCAACGCGGCGTCTCAAATTCCACTGCTGGGGCCAAATCACCCCTGCTTGGTCACCTGGGCAAAATCCAGCTCGACCGGGGTTTCGCGGCCGAAGATCGACACGGTGACCTTGAGCTTCTGGTTGTCCTCGTCGACCTCTTCGACCATGCCGTCGAAATCCTCGAACGGGCCGTCGTTGACCTTGACCTTCTCGCCGATCTCGAAGTGGATCAGGGTGCGCGGCGTCTCGACGCCTTCCTCGACGCGGCCCAGGATGCCCTGCACCTCTGCGTCGCGCATCGGCATCGGGCGGCCCTGCGGGCCCAGGAAGCCGGTGACGCGGTTGATCGAGGAAATCAGGTGATAGCCGCGGTCGGACATTTCCATGTGCACCAGCACGTAGCCGGGCATGAAGCGGCGCTCGGTCGAGACCTTCTTGCCGCGGCGGATCTCGATCACCTCTTCGGTGGGGACCAGAACCTCGTCGATCTCGTCCTCAAGGCCCTGTTCTGCGACCGAGGTGCGGATCTGCTCTGCGATTTTCTTTTCGAAGTTCGAAAGAACGCTGACCGAATACCACCGTTTCGCCATGAACCGTTGTCCTTGTTCTGCCGGGCGGGCCACTTGCCGCGCCGCTGCCTGTTCATTCCGCTGCAGCCCCGGGGCTGCGCTCTCCAACAAAAAGCGGCGTGCAAACCGAATCGCTGCACGCCCGCCTCAATAATTCCTGCTCAGGTACCGCCCATCGCTGCCAAGATCAAGTGCAGCGCAGCAATTGCGGCCCCAAAGCCCTGGTACCGCTGCAGGCTCAGCCGAACATCCCCAGAAGCCCTTGCAGGCCAAAGCGGATCAAGAGATCGACCAGCGCAAAGAACAGCGCCGTCAGCGCCGCCATGATGAACACCATCACGGTGGTCAGCAGCACTTCGCGGCGGGTCGGCCAAACGACCTTGGAGACTTCGGCGCGGACCTGCTGGATGAACTGAACGGGGTTGATAGTTGCCATACTGGGGGTGTCTCTCTGCTAGCAGTCAGGGCGATGTAACCGGAGCGGCCCGTGAATTCAAGCCCTGCGGCCCGCCAGCCCTGCCCGTTGCGGGTGTTGCGCAGGCCGCGAACGCCGGGTCAATCCAATTTTAATCCACTACTGGCAAAATTGACTCCAGAGGTTCCCTGCGGCCCATCGCGCCGCCCGGGGGCCGGACCGTGTGAATTATTGAGATCGGAAGCCATGACACCAGCCAATTCCCTGTCCGAGGCCGAACAGTTCGAACGCGACGCCAAGTTTGAAGATGCCGCCATGGCCTATGCCGGCATCCTGTCCCGCAATCCCCGCAACAAGCGCGCGCAATCGGCGCTGGAGGGGCTGCGCAAAAGGCTGGACTCGCAGACCGACCCGTCGCCGGTGCATCAGGCCGGTCTGGAGGAAGCGCTGGCCGGGGGCCGCCATTTCGAAGCCGCCGAAAGCTGCGGCGCACTGCTCAAGACCTTCCGCGAATCGCATTTCCTGTGGGATTTCCTGGGCCGCTGCCATCTGGCCGCCGGCCATCTGGACAATGCCGCCACCTGCCTCAACAAGGCGATCGGGATCAATCCCCGTGCCGCCGGCAGCTATGCCGCCATGGGCCGGGTCAAGGCCGCCCGCGGCGAGCTGAACAATGCCATGGCGCTGTTTGACAAGGCGCTGATGCTGGCCGCCGGCAGCCTGCAGGCGCTGCATGGCAAGGCAGAGGTGCTGATCAAACAGGGCCAGAGCCAGCGCGCCGCAACCATGCTGCGCAAGGCGGTGAAGCTGGCACCGCATGACGCCGCATTGCATGTCACGCTTGCGGGCCTGCTGAACCAGCAGGGCGCAGCTGAAGACGCCAAGGAACACTACACCCAGGCCGTCCGCCTGAACCCCGCCCTGACAGAGGCCCGCTACCAGTTGGGCCTGCTCTTGAAGGCCGAGGGCGCCTATGCCGCCGCCCTGCCCTGTTTCGACAAGGTGCTGCAGGCCAATCCTTCGGATGACCGCGCCCGCACCCAGCGGCTGCATGTGCTGGCGGAGCTGTGCGACTGGAAATGGCTGCCGGAATACGGCGACTGCCGCCGCCAGCTGGGCCTGCGCGGCCCGGGCTGCGACCCCAGCGCCCTGATGCTGATGGAAGACAACCCCGACCTGCTGCGCGCCCGCGCCCAATCCTATGCCAGTGATCTGTTCGGCACGGCAGAGCTGAACAGCACCCCGCCCAAGGGCCAGCGCCCCGAACGCCTGCGCATCGGCTATTTCTTCGCCGCCCGCGACGCCGCGACGGTGCTGGACCAGCATGGCGCGATGCTTGCCGCCCACGACCAGACCCGGTTCGACATCCGCATCTATGCAGTTGGCGCCGGCCTGCCGGACAGCGCAGCGCAGAAACTCGACGGTCTCAAGATACTGGACGCCAGCGCCCCGGATCAGATGGCGGCGGCGGTGAAGGCGGACCAATTGGACGCCGCGGTGGATCTCTCCGGCTACGCGGGCGGCGGTGCGCTGCCGCTGTTTGCCGCCCGCCTGGCGCCGCTCCACATCCTGTTCCCCGGCTACCCCGGCACCATGGGAACAGCCGCTTATGACTACCTGATCAGCGATGCGGCCGCCTGCCCGCCCGGCAGCGAGCGCTACCACAACGAACACCTGCTGCGCCTGTCCGGCGGCCACCAGGCCGTGACCCCGTCCGCGGCCTCCGCCACGCTAGACCGCGCCGCCTGCGGCCTTCCCGCGGAAGGCTTCGTGTTCTGCAGCTTTGCCAGCGGCAGCCATATCACACCGCAGGAATTCGATATCTGGATGCGCCTGCTGCACGGCGCCCCGGACAGTGTGCTGTGGCTGGCCGGCAACGGAGACCATGCCGTGTCGAACCTGCGCCGTGCAGCCGCTGCGCGCGGGATTGACCCGGACCGCCTGGTCTTTGCCCCCGCCGCCGGCCGCGATAATCACCTGGCCCGCCTGCCGCTGGCGGATCTGGCCCTGGACACATTCACCGTGAACGCCGCCGCAACCGCCCGCGATGCCCTGGCCGCCGGCGTGCCGGTCCTCACCCTGCCCGGCCAGCAATCCGCCGCCCGCACCTCCGCCAGCCTGCTGCAGGCCGCCGGACTGCCGGAGATGATTGCCGAAAACATGCAGGACTACGAGGCCAAAGCCGCGGAACTGGCAGCAGACAGTGCCGCCGCCGCCAGCCTGCGCAGCACGCTGCGCGCCCGGCAGCAGACCGCCGCACTGTTCAGCGCCGAACGGCTGGCCCGCGAGGTGGAGCGCGCCTTGGACGCGGCCTGCGAACGGCAGCAGCAGGGGCTGGCGCCGGCCCATCTGGATCTGGAGTAGCCGGGCACGCCAAACGGCCTGCCCGGAAGGGCAGCGCTGAACCGGCGATGTGCGGGAAAATGGCAGGGGCAGCAGGGTTCGAACCCGCGACCTACGGTTTTGGAGACCGTCGCTCTACCAACTGAGCTATACCCCTGTGGTGCGGCATGTCCTACGGCAGGCGCGCTGCAGAGGCAAGAGGGAAAAGCGCATTTTCTTGCGCCGCCCGGACGCTTTGCCGCCACCGGGCTTAGCCTGGGCTTTGCCCCGGCGCAGCGATGCAGTATGACGGGGCAAATACCGGGGCCAAGTCCCTGTGCCCCCTGCAGGAATGAGCCCGAGACCCGTGAGCCTCAGAAAGAAAATCGCCGACAGCCCAAGGGTCAACCGCGCCGTGGAGGGGCTGTTTGCCGCCTACGTGCGATTCGCCTTCCGCACCTCCCGCTGGACCCGCACTGGGTTCGAGGAAATGGACGCCTGCGTGCGCCGCGGCGAGCCGGTTATTTTCGTGCTCTGGCACCAGCGGCTGATCATGGCGCCCTATCTGTTCGACACCTCGCTGGGCCGCATCTGCGCGCTGACCTCTGCCGCCCGCGCCGGGCGGCTGGCCGGGCAGATCCTGGTGCGTCTGGGCTTTGAGACCATCCCGATGTCGAGCCACAAGCGCCACGTCGCCCTGTCGCGCGAGGTGCTGCGCCGCACCAGGGAGGGCTGCTCCATCGGCATCGCCGCCGACGGCCCGCGCGGGCCTGCGCGGGTCTCGTCCACCGTGCCGGTGGTCTGGGCCCGGATGACCGGCTGCCGGGTGTTCACCGTCGCGTTTGCCGAGAAGAAGGTGATGAAGCTGCCGACCTGGGACCAGCAGATGCTGCCGCTGCCGTTTTCGCGCGGCGTGCTGATGTGCCGGGAATGGACGGACGAGGTGCCGAAGAAGCCGAGCGATGAGCAGGTTGAGGAGTTGCGGCTGAGCCTGGAGGCCTCGCTGGATGCCATAACGGACGCGGCGGATGCTGCGGCCGGGCGCATTGGTGAGAGTCCGAAAACGCAGACGGGTTGAACTGGCTTCCAGGCAGTTCAGGGCTGCCCCTTCCTTTTCAGGTCTTTCGCACGCGGTCCAGATTCAGCTGCAGCCTGCCGTCCCGGTACCCGCCCCGCACAACCCGGTCCGGCCCGGTTTCGGCAGGAAAGTCTTCCGCCCAGTCCCGGAACCTGTCCCGCGAAACAACGATTCCGCTGCTGTCCCGCGCCAGCCCGAGAATAAAGGGATCTGCCGGCCGGCCTTTTGGAACGACATGCGCTTGGCGGCGGGAAAGACCAAGGCGCCTGGCAAAGCCCGGGCCGTCGACATAGCGGTCCTCGACCAGATAGCCGGCGTTGGCATCAAAGATCACACAAGGCGTGTAACCGGATGCTTTCAGCATATGGATCGCATCCCGGACCGGGTCCAGCGATAGCGCGTTGTCCTTCCAGTACAAAAGGTTGGAGCCGTCAATAATGGCGAGCGGTTTATGGGCGGTTCGGGCCGGCCGCTTACGTTTGGCGGCAGGCCGGTCCGGCTTTTCCTGCTTGCGCAGAAACAGCAGGACACAGAGCAAACCGGTGAGAAAGAGGAGAAAGAGAAATTCAGGCATAGGGAGATCAATTTCGAAATTGATCTGCTTTTGCAAGATGAGAGGCCGGATTAAAAGCCCCTCCGGTTCACTTCTCTGCCCTGCGACAGTCTTGCCGGTTGCTCAAGTTATCTGCCGACCGGACTGCCCAGCATTCGGGCCGCGCCCGGACCGAGGCCGGTCCCCGCCCTGTTCAGGCGGTCTCAAAAACAAAAAAGGGCCTCCCGAGGGAGGCCCTTTCTTAGATCAGAACCGTGTGGGCTCTCAGCGGTTTTCTAGCGAAACCGCCTGCCGCCCACCGTTTCAAAATCATTATTCAATGATTTTGGAAACAGTCTTAGTGCGCGTCTCGGGATCATCGCATTCAAACAAAAAGGGCGCCGCAGGGGCGCCCTTTCCGTTCGAACATTCGCTGACGCGAATTACTCGATGAT
>JABXIA010000169.1 GCA_013373325.1 Paracoccaceae bacterium | reverse complement strand
CAGCTGCATGTGCTGGTCTGGGGCAACAAACGCGGCGTCTGACGACAAGGAACCTGATATGTCTGACAGCATCTACAGCAACTTGAAGCAGCTGGGCGGCGACACCATCGTGCCGCAAAGCCCGGAACAGGCGGAACTGGAACGGGTGCAGAACCCGCAGGCCGACGTGGCCTACAACGTGCGCTTCACCGCGCCGGAATTCACCTCGCTCTGCCCGATGACCGGCCAGCCGGATTTTGCCCATCTGGTGATCGACTATGTGCCGGGCGACTGGCTGGTGGAAAGCAAGTCGCTGAAGCTGTTCCTCACCTCCTTCCGCAACCACGGCGCCTTCCACGAGGATTGCACCGTCTCCATTGCCCGCCGCCTGGCCGATTTCCTGGAGCCCAAGTGGCTGCGCATCGGCGGCTACTGGTACCCGCGCGGCGGCATCCCGATTGATGTGTTCTGGCAGACCGGCCCGATGCCCGAAGGCGTCTGGATCCCGGATCAGGGCGTTCCGCCCTACCGCGGCCGCGGCTGACACAACTTAGAGCCCGCATCACGCGGATCAGCCCGGCTGCAGCGCTGCCGGGCTTTTTCTTTGAAAAACCAGATCCTGCCGCCCTGGCACCCCAAGATGGCCCCAGCGCGGTGCATCCTCGAAGAAACTAACAATTTACCGCAAAAGTAGTTTTGAGTTTAGTGGTCCTGTCCCGGCTGGCGACGCCATCCGGGGATCCGGCAAGCCCGGGCAGATAACAAAATGACGGGGGACCATGATGAACTCTTTGGACTTGGGGAAAACGCTTTCGGGCTATCTGCAAGCGCTTTCGCAGGCAGGTCTGCAGGTCGAAATGTTCACCGATTTCGAGAAAGTGCCGGAAACGGCCGCGGCGTCAGGACGCCAGTTCCAGATGCCGGGGTTTGCCATTGAACGGGCCGACCATACCGAAAACTCCGCCTTCTGGCTGTTCCTGAAGGACGGCGACAGCTATATCGGCGGCGCAGCCTCAATGCTGCAGGATCTGGGCCGGGAAACGCTGGCGGAGTACCTTCTGCGCACCTCGCGCCACCAATTCCCGAATGAAGCTGGCGGCGGGGTGGAAAGCGTGGCGGAGCCGCTGGCGCGGGAGGTGCGCGGGCGGCTGGCCTATGTGGGTGAGCTGACCTTTTTGCCCGGCCACCGCGGCCGGCGGGCGGAACGGCTGGCGCCGTTCATGCGGATCTTCCAGATCCTGGCAATTCAGAAATGGGATGTGGACTGGATCTATGCCTTCATCCCCGACCGCCACATGCAGGCGCGGCTGGATCTGGTCTATGGCTTCACCCGTGCCATCCCCCGGGCGCAGAAATGGCGCGACCCGGAACCGGAGGTGCGCAGCAGCACCGAATGGTTCGTCGGCGCGCCCCGGCTGGAGATGGAGCACATGCTGCAGAGCGATCTAGCCGGTTTTGATGTCCTGTGAGAAGTTGACAACCAGCAGCTTGCCGTCAGGCAGATAAACCGGCGCCAGCACGCGGCGGTACTGGCGGGTGAAACGGCGCCCGTTCAGCAGTTTCACGTCCAGCGAGGGATGGGTGATCACCGGCTCGCCCCGGCTGATGGCCTCGCTGTGGGCCATCACCAGATCGGCGTTCACCTTGTCGCTGAACCCGTCCAGCGTGCTGCGAAGCTGGTTGCTGTCGGAAACTTCAAAGCAGATCGAGGCGAGGCTGGCCGGGCCGGAGCGGATCGGCTGTATGCGGTTCTGCTCCGCATCCGGCGGATTGAACATGTCGACCGCATGCTGCAGCCGGTCAAACCCTTCCAGACGGCCGCTGTTGGTGAACCACCAATCCAGAAAATCCTGCAGCGACACGTCGCAGCCGCTGTACTGCCGGGTTCTGGCCGCGGCCTGCAGCCGTGTGTTGAGAATCTCGAATGCCTTCGTTGCCGCTGCATCAGCGCGGATATCCGGCAAAAGTTCCAGCCCGGCCATGTCCGAGGAAAAATACTGGAACGACACCCCAAGGCCGCGCGCCAGCGCGTCCAGCGTGCTCCACCCGATCTCGCGCTCATGCTTGAGCGCGCTGTTGAAGGTGCCATAGGGAATGCCGCACTTCAGCGCCGCCTGCCGGTTGGACAGGTTCATATCTTCCAGAAGAGCGGAGATTTTCTCGTGGATGAGCGCCATATGTGCCGGATCTTTCACATTCCGCGAAACATCTTGCACAAAATCATCGTCACAGCAACGCAATCCCACCGAGAGCAGGTGAGAGGTCATCAAAAAGTATGCGGTCCCTGACCAGCCCGGTGCCGCAAGCCGCACGGGAACTGCCCTGAAAGAGCGCCACAGATCTTTATGAAAAAGCTGGTGCCCGCGGCCGGACTCGAACCGGCACGGCCATACGGCCAGGAGATTTTAAGTCTCCGGTGTCTACCATTCCACCACGCGGGCACAGGGCGCCTGTCATACGCCGCCCTAGCCGCAGGTCTAGCCTCCTGATTTCACGCGGACAATCTGTTTTCGGCGAGAACAGCGAAATTTTCCCGCAGCACGGGCAGTGCTACAACTCCACATCCCCGGTGCCGGGTGGTGCCAGCGGCCCGCCAGGGTCCGCCAGATAGCGTTCGGGGAGCCAGGGATTGAGCTTCAGCGCCGCGGCGAGAGCTTCGCGCGCTTCTTCCAGCCGGGACAGGCCATAGAGCGACAATGCCCGCCCGCTCATCGCGGCTATATGGCGGGGCGACAGTTCCAGAGCCCGGTCCAGGTCCGTCAGGGCAGATGCGAAATCCCGGCGCAGGTAATGCACAAAAGCGCGCTGGTTGTAACCCTCGGCATAGTCCGGGCAATAGGCAATCAATTGGTCGAAGTCGGCCAGCGCGCCGAGAAAATCGAAGGCAGATCGTTTGGTCATGCCGCGGTCGAGGATGGCCTGCGCCTGCGCGTTTGGGGCATCGGCCCAGTATTCCCACATCCGGTTGGCGATTTCCCGCGCCTGGGTTTCACTTTCTGCGCCCTGCACCTCCTCCGTCAGCACCTCCAGCGGGGTGCTGTGGTCGGGCGCTTCCGGGCAGTCCGTTGCGTGCGCCGGAAAAGCCGCTGCGGTGACAGCCACGGCTAAAACAAACGGGGGACGGAAAAGAGTAAGACACATACCCCATGGTCGCACAAATGCGGTTTCAATCAAATCAACTGGGCGTGTTTTCCTGCCCGCCCCTTAAAGCGGCCCCAGCGCGCCATCTTCCTTGACCGCCTGCATCGCCACATAAGTCGACGTAGAGGCCACATGCGGGAGCGATGAGATTTTTTCACCCAGCACCGCCCGGTAGTCGGTCATGGAACGGGTCCGCACTTTCAGCAGGTAGTCGAAATGCGAGGCCATCATGTGTGCCTGCTCGATCTCCGGCAGCCGCGCCACCGCGGCGTTGAACTTGGCCAGCGCCGCCTCGCGGGTGTCATCCAGCTTAACCTCGACAAAGGCCACGTGGTCCAGACCCAGCCGGATCGGGTCCACCAGGGCGCGGTAGCCGGTGATGATGCCCTCCGCTTCCAGCCGTTTGAGCCGGGTCTGGGTCGGGGTTTTCGACAGCCCGATCCGCCGTGCAAGGTCAGCGATGGAGATGCGGCCGTCCTCGCTCAGCACGTTCAGAATCGCCCGGTCGAAGCGGTCAAGGTCGATGGAGTTCATTTGGACGTTTCCAGGATCGCATTTCAATCTTTCGACCTGCATTTACCACATCTTTAGGCGATTGTCCTTTTCGAAAGGGTGTATTCTTAACAAAAGCCCTGCACACCTTTTGTGGAGTTCCCCGCATGACCGCTCAAACCAATCTGCGCTACCGGATCGACGCCGGCACCTATGCCGATCAAACCGCAATGCGCGACCAGCTGGTGGCCCAGGCCGCCCTCACCGATGCTGACCGTAAGACAATCTGCGCCAACGCCGCAGCGCTGGTGCGGGATATCCGCGGCCATTCGGCGCCGGGGCTGATGGAGGTGTTCCTGGCCGAATACGGCCTTTCCACCGATGAAGGCGTTGCGCTGATGTGCCTGGCCGAAGCGCTGCTGCGGGTGCCGGATGCGGACACCATCGACGCGCTGATCGAAGACAAGATCGCACCGTCAGACTGGGGCAAGCACCTGGGCAAATCGACCTCCTCTCTGGCCAACGCCTCCACCTGGGCGCTGATGCTGACCGGCAAGGTGCTGGACGAGGAACGCAGCCCGATCGGTGCGCTGCGCGGCGCCATCAAGCGCCTGGGCGAGCCGGTGATCCGCACCGCCGTCAGCCGCGCGATGAAGGAGATGGGCCGCCAGTTCGTGCTGGGGGAAACCATCGAAAGCGCGATGAACCGTGCCGCCGGGATGGAGGCCAAGGGCTACACCTACTCTTACGACATGCTGGGCGAGGCCGCCCGCACCGAAGCTGACGCGTCGCGCTATCACCTGGCCTATTCCAAGGCGATTTCCGCCATTGCAGCCGCCTGCAACAGCGACGATATCCGCAGGAACCCCGGCATTTCGGTCAAGCTGTCGGCGCTGCATCCGCGCTATGAGCTGGCGCATGAGCACAGCGTGATGGAAGCGCTGGTGCCGCGCCTGAAGGCGCTGGCGCTGCTGGCAAAAGCGGCCAGGATGGGCCTGAACGTCGATGCCGAAGAAGCAGACCGCCTGTCGCTGTCGCTGGAAGTGATCGAGGCCGTGGTCTCTGACCCGGCGCTGGCCGGCTGGGACGGTTTCGGCGTGGTGGTGCAGGCCTATGGCCCCCGCACCGGCCTGGCAATTGATGCCCTGCATGAAATGGCCGAAAAATACGACCGCCGCTTCATGGTGCGGTTGGTCAAGGGCGCCTATTGGGACACCGAGATCAAGCGCGCCCAGGTCGAGGGCGTGGACGGCTTCCCGGTCTTCACCTCCAAGCCGCTGACCGATGTGTCCTATATTTCCAACGCCCGAAAGCTGCTGGGCATGACGGACCGGATCTATCCGCAGTTCGCAACCCATAACGCCCACACCGTCGCCGCCATCCTGCATATGGCCGAGGGCATCGGCAACGAACGCTATGAGTTCCAGCGTCTGCATGGCATGGGCGAGACACTGCACCAGATTGTGCTGGAGCAGAACAAAACCAACTGCCGGATCTACGCCCCGGTCGGCGCCCACCGCGACCTGCTGGCCTATCTGGTGCGCCGGCTGCTGGAAAACGGCGCCAACTCCTCCTTTGTGAACCAGATCGTCGACGACAACGTGCCGCCCGAAGTTGTGGCCGCGGACCCGTTTGAGGCCATCGCAGATGTGACCCGCAAAATCCCGACCGGGCCGGAGCTCTACGCGCCGGAGCGCCCGAATTCCAAAGGGTTCGATCTGGGCCACGCGCCGACGCTGGCAAGGATCGAAGAAGCCCGCGCGCCCTGGCGCAGCCACCAGTGGCAGGCCGCGCCGCTGCTGGCGGGCAATGCCCAGCCGGAAGACGCCAAGGACGTGACCAGCCCCACCGACCAGAGTGTCGTGGGCACCGTAGCCCAGTGCAGCCCCGAAGATATCGAACTGGCGCTGGCGCTGGCAGACCCTTGGGATGCACCGGCAGCGGAGCGCGCCGCGATCCTGAACAAGGCCGCCGACCTCTATGAGGAAAACTTCGGCGAGCTGTTTGCCATTCTGGCCCGCGAGGCCGGCAAGACCATTCCCGATGCTGTGGCTGAACTGCGCGAGGCGGTGGACTTCCTGCGCTACTATGCGGCCCGCATTCCTGATACGCCGCCCGCAGGCATTTTCTCCTGCATCTCGCCGTGGAACTTCCCGCTGGCGATCTTCACCGGTCAGGTCTCAGCCGCATTGGCCGCGGGCAACGCCGTACTGGCAAAACCTGCCGACCAGACGCCGCTGATTGCCCACCGCGCCGTGCAGCTGATGCATGAGGCCGGTGTGCCGCGCAGCGCCCTGCAGCTGGTGCCGGGCCGCGGCAGCGTGGTTGGCGCCGCTATCACCTCCGATCCCCGCGTCAATGGCGTGGCCTTCACCGGCTCCACCGCCACCGCCCTGCGCATCCGCAAGGCAATGGCCAACAACCTGCAGCCGGGCGCGCCGCTGATTGCGGAAACCGGCGGCCTGAATGCGATGATCGTCGACTCCACCGCGCTGCCGGAACAGGCGGTACAGGCGGTGATCGAAAGCGCCTTCCAATCGGCGGGCCAGCGCTGTTCGGCGCTCCGCTGCCTGTATCTGCAGGACGACATTGCCGACAACGTGCTGAAGATGCTGAAAGGCGCGATGGACTGCCTGCAGCTGGATGACCCATGGCACCTGTCCACCGACAGCGGTCCGGTGATCGACGAAGGCGCCCGCGCTGGCATTCTGGCCCATGTCGGCAAGGCCCGCGCCGAGGGCCGGGTGCTGAAGGAAATGCGCGCGCCGCAGGGCGGCACCTTTGTTGCGCCCACGATGATCGAAGTATCCGGCATCAGCGATCTGAAAGAAGAGATCTTCGGCCCGGTCCTGCATGTGGCACGGTTCAAGTCGCAGCAGCTGGATCAGGTGATTTCCGACATCAATGCAACCGGCTATGGCCTCACCTTCGGGCTGCACACCCGGATCGACGACCGGGTGCAGCATGTCTGCGACCGGGTGCATGCCGGCAACATCTATGTGAACCGCAACCAGATCGGCGCCATCGTCGGCAGCCAGCCCTTCGGCGGCGAGGGGTTGTCCGGCACCGGCCCCAAGGCAGGCGGCCCGCTCTATCTCAGCCGGTTCTGCGCACCGGACCGCCAGTCCAGCGCCAGCGACTGGGACAGCGGTATCTCCGACCTGAAGGCGCCGAGCGGCGTGCCCAGCCAGCCGGTCACCACCTCCCTGCCCGGCCCGACCGGGGAATCGAACCGCCTGACCGTCTCTGCCCGCCCGCCGCTGCTGTGCATGGGCCCGGGCGCCGAGGCTGCGGCGGCGCAGGCCAAGGAGGTCATCAGCCTCGGCGGTACAGCGATTGAGGCACATGGCCTGTTGGACCTCAGCCAGCTGGAGAGCATCCAGGGCATCGCCGGTGTGCTGTGGTGGGGCGAAGAGGAGACGGGGCGCGAGATCGAACAGGCTCTTGCCAATCGCGACGGCGCGATCGTACCGCTGATCCCGGGCAAGCCCGACCGCGCCCGCGTGCTGGCCGAGCGCCATGTCTGCGTCGATACGACTGCTTCGGGCGGCAACGCGCAGCTGTTGGGCGGCATGGCGTGAGCTTTGCGTGCTAAGCACTTGACGCTGGGCCGTTTCCGGCCCAGCGTTCCCTCATGTTCCCGATCCGCGACCACAACCCGTCCGGCCGCAGGCCCTATGTCGTCTATGCACTGATTGCCGCGAATATCCTGGCCTATATTTACTATTCTGCCAGCTACGTCTCTCCCCGCGCGCTGCAGTATTTCTATGACGCCTATGCCGTTGTCCCGGCCGAGATCAGCCGTGGCTACGGGTATGAGACGCTGTTTACCTCCCTGTTCATCCACGGCGGGCTGATGCATCTGGGCGGCAACATGCTGTTCCTGTGGATCTTCGGCGACAACCTGGAAGAGGAGATGGGCCACCTGCCCTTTTTGTTGTTCTATCTCCTCAGCGGGTTTGGCGCTGGGCTGATCCATGTGATGTCCGCACCCGGGTCTATGGTGCCCACGATCGGGGCCTCTGGCGCCATTGCAGGCGTGATGGGCGGCTATCTGCTGATGTACCCCAAGGCGCGCGTCGATATCCTGCTGGTGCTGATCATCTATTTCCGCATCTTCACCATCCCCGCCTTTGTTATGCTCGGCGTCTGGCTGGCCATGCAGTTCTTCGGCGGCCTCGGTTCTGACCCCGACCAGGGCGGCGTCGCCTATTGGGCCCATGCCGGCGGCTTTGCGGTGGGGCTGATCCTGTGCCTGCCGCTGTGGCTGCGCCGCGGCGGCCCGGCGTTCTGGAACCGCACCCACGGCACCCCTCCGCATCCTGAGAATGAGTACGAATACTCCGCCAGCCGCATCCCCAAGCTGCCGCGTAAGAAGCGTAATCCGGGGCCGTGGGGGAAATGAAGCTGCCGTCAGTCCGCTGTTTGTTTCCAGAAAAGATTTATCAAGACGGCCTGCGGAACCATGGGAACAGGCTACTGATTAACACGCAGGCCGCCACCCCGACGGGCATCGGGGTCAGGTAATGGTAGATTTGCTCCGGAGGAAATTACGGGGAATTATCGAAGGTTTTACTCAAAACTTGCCAAGCAAGGAGAATAGCCGTGACACATTTGAAAGCCACCTGCCACTGCGGCGCCGTTGAGATTGAGGCGGAGTTTCCCGAGGGTCTCGCCTCCGCTGCGCGCTGCGACTGTTCCTTCTGCCGCCGCCGTGGAGCAGCTGCCGTGACCGCCCTGACCGCCAGCCTCAAGGTGCTGAAAGGACGGGAGAGCCTCAGCCTCTACACTTGGGGCAGCCACACCGCGAAGCACTACTTCTGCAAGACTTGCGGCATCTACACCCACCACCAGCGCCGGTCCGATCCCAAGGAATGCGGCGTCAATCTGGGGTGCATTGAGGGCGTCAATCCGCGGAGGCACCCTGAAACCTATGGGGAGATCCCCTGGAATGACGGGGTGAACCATCCGTCAGATCAGTGATCCTGCCGGCAGGCCGGGCAGCACCGCCGACAAAAAAACGCGGCTCAATGGCCGCGTTTCCAATGCTCATAGTTCCGGGCCAATTCAGCCGCGGATCACCTTGGCGAAGTTCTCGAAGATCGGCTCGTTCGAGCAAACCACCGACCCGCTGTCGATGATGCCCGCTTCCGGGTCGATCGCCTCGGCCAGGCCGCCGGCCTCTTTCACGATGATGATGCCTGCGGCAAGGTCCCAAGCGTTCAGGCGGCGCTCCCAGAAGCCTTCGTAGCGGCCTGCGGCCACATAGGCCATGTCCAGCGCGGCAGAGCCCCAGCGGCGCACGCCGGCGCAGGCGGGCATCAGGCGGGCCAGATCCTGCAGCGTCAGCGGCAGGTCGGCGCGGCCGCCGAACGGCACGCCGGTGGCAAAGATCGATTCAATCATCCGATGGCGGCCCGACACCCGGATGCGGGTATCGTTCATCCAGGCGCCCGCGCCCTTCTCGGCAAAGAACATCTCGTCCTTGGCGGCGTCATAGACCACGCCGGCGACGATCTTGCCCTTGTGCTCCAGCGCGATGGAGATCGCCCAGTGCGGCAGCCCGTGCAGGAAGTTGGTGGTGCCGTCCAGCGGGTCGACGATCCAGCGGCGGGTCGGGTCTTCACCCTCGATCTCGCCGCCCTCTTCGGCGATCCAGCCATAGGTCGGGCGGGCGTTGCGCAGCTCTTCCTTGATGATCTTCTCGGCGGCGATATCGGCTTTGGAGACGAAGTCGCCCGCGCCCTTCATCGCCACCTGCAGGTTTTCCACCTCGCGGAAGTCCTTCACCAGGGAACGGCCTGCCTTGCGGGCGGCCTTGATCATCACATT
>JABXIA010000271.1 GCA_013373325.1 Paracoccaceae bacterium | reverse complement strand
CCGCAACGCCCAGAAACTGGGCCTGCCGGTGCGATCGGTGGAAATCGAAATGGGCCCCAGCCAGGTGGAGTTCACCTTTGCCCCCGGCAGCGCCATGGAGCAGGCCGACGCGATGGTGATGTTCCGCACCATGGTCAACGAGGTCTGCGCCCGCAATGGCCTGCACGCCAGCTTCATGGCCAAGCCGCGTCTGGACAATGCCATGGCCAACGGTTGGCACGTCCACCAGTCGCTGCAGGACCTCGCCACCGGGCGCAACCTGTTCATGCCGGAAACCGCCGGAATGCTCAGCCCGCCCGCCAGCGCCTGGATGGCCGGCCTCTTGAAATACGCGGCGGAAACCTCGCTGCTGATCGCGCCCACGGTGAACAGCTATAAACGCTACCTGCCGTTCCAGCTGGCCCCCAGCCGCATCGGCTGGGGCGAGGACAACCGCGGCGCCATGCTGCGGGCGCTGATGCAGCCCCACGACCCCGCCAGCCGGATCGAGAACCGCGCCCCGGACAGTTCCGCCAACCCCTATTACGCGCTGGCCGCCCAGATTATCGCAGGCGCCGCCGGCATCACCGAGGGGCTGGAGGCGCCGAAACCCACCCTGTCGCCCTACAGCGAAGACGCGGACCGCCTGCCGCGCTCGCTGGGGCAGGCGCTGGACGGGTTCGCAGGCTCAGCCCTGTGCCGCGAGGCGCTCGGCGCGGAGACCGCAGACTACCTGCTGCAGCTCAAGACCTTTGAGTGGGAACGCTACCTCGATACCGTCAGCGAATGGGAGCAGGCGGAGTATTTCAACCTGTTCTGAGGCGCCGGATCGCTGCAAAATCTCAGGCTCCGGGTGATTTGACGTCTTGATCGCCAGCCCCGCCCGTTGATACCGTATACCCGCGTATGCGGGGGCCGGGCCCTTGCCATCCGCGGCGCCATTTCCGGCGGCCAGAGACATTGAAACCCACGCCTCTTCGAAGGAAAACACCCCCATGAAATACACCGAGGAACACGAGTGGCTGCTGCCCGAGGGCGACCTGATCACCGTCGGCATCACCGCCCACGCCGCCGAGCAGCTGGGCGAGGTGGTTTATGTCGAACTGCCCGAGCCGGGCACCGAAGTCTCCAAGGATGACGAGATCGTGGTGATTGAATCGGTCAAGGCCGCCTCCGACATCCTCGCGCCGCTGGACGGTGAGATCGTCGAGGTGAACGAAGCGCTGGCCGACGATCCCGGCAAGGTGAACGAAGACGCCGAGGGTGATGCCTGGTTCTTCAAGATCAAACCGTCGGACCTGTCTCCGATGGACGATTACATGGATGAGGCCGGCTACAAGGACTTCATCGGCTGATCCGGCCGCCCCGCCGCGCAATGCGTTCGCGGGGCAAACCACAGAGGGTCACATTCCCGCCAGCAGGCTGTACCGCTGCTGGCGGTGCTCTATCATCCGGGCGGAACCCGCAGTCCGGACAGGAGCAGCAGAATGACCCGTTTCTCAGGCCTCAAGGCCCTTTTCATCAACACCTCTCTCAAGAAAGACGGCGGCAAGAGCCACACCCGTCTGCTGATGGAGGCCTCTTCCTCCATTATGGAAAAAAACGGCGTGGAGGTGGAGCATCTGCACATGCTCGACCATACCGTGCCGCCCGGCGTCTACCCGGACATGACGGAACACGGCTGGCCGCAGGACGACTGGCCCAAGCTGTGGGAAAAGGTGCTGGCGGCGCAGATCCTGGTGGTCGGCACGCCGCTGTGGCTGGGCGAGGAAAGCTCTGTCTGCCGCATCCTGATCGAGCGCCTGTACGGGATGAGCGGTGAGCTGAACGATAAGGGGCAGTCGATCTTCTACGGCAAGACCGGGGGCACTGTGATCACCGGCAATGAGGACGGCATCAAGCACACCGCGATGACACTGTGTTATGCGCTCAGCCACCTGGGCTTCACCATCCCGCCGCAGGCCGATTGCGGCTGGATCGGCGAGGCCGGGCCGGGACCGTCATACGGCGACGAGGTGGAGGGCAAGCCCGCGGGGTTCGAAAATGAGTTCACCCAGCGCAACACCACCATCATGACCTGGAACCTGATGCATCTGGCGGCCATGCTGCGCGGCGCGGGCGGCTACCCGAACGAGGGCAATGACCGCAACGCCTGGTCCGCGGGCTGCCGGTTCGATTACGAGAACCCGGATTACCGGTCCTAGGGGCCAGGGTTCAGTAGCCCCTTTCGCGGTCCACTTCGTGCAGCAGGTCTTCGCCCGCCTCCAGCCGCTGCAGGTTCTCCACCACGTCCTTCAGCGCATCCCCCAGGTGCCAGCCCGACACATGCGGGGTGAGCGTGACCTGCGGATGCGCCCACAGCGGGCTGTCCGCGGGCAGGGGTTCCTTGCTCACCACATCCAGCACCGCATGGCCGGGCGTGCCCGTGTCCAGTGCCGCCAGCAGCGCCGGTTCATCCACCAGATCGCCGCGGCCTGCGTTGATCAGCACCGCGCCCGGCTTCATCGCTGCCAGCATTTCTGCATTCATCAGCTGCCGGGTGGCGGGGGTGGAAGGCAGGATCGCACAGACATAATCGCATTCCCTCAGCATCTGCAGCAACGCCGCTTCGCCATGGCGGCAGTCCACGCCGTCGATCTCCTTGGGCGAGCGGCTCCAGCCCAGCACCCGGAACCGCATGTCGCGCATCAGCCGCGCCGTCATGCCGCCGATATGGCCGAGGCCCAGTAAGCCCACCGTGGTCTCCTGCGGGCGTTTGGGCGCCAGCGGTTCCCAGGCGCTGCGGGTCTGCGAGGCTGCGTGCGCCCGCATGTTGCGCTGATCGCGCAGCACATAGGCCAGGCAGAACTCCGCGATCTCATGCGCAGGTTCCAGCGGTCGCAGCCGGGCGACGCGCACATGCGGTGCCAGGCTGGGGTGCGCCACGATGGTATCCACCCCGGCGCCCAGTTTCTGCACCAGCTTCAGGTTTGGCAAATGCGCGGGCAGATCGCCTTTCAGCGCGGAAACGGCCAGCACCGTGATCTCATCCAGGTTGCCGGGGGCAGAGACGGGCCGGATATCGGCGCCGGGCGCCATTGCCTGCAGTTCCTCCGCCAGCTGTTCCTCGGTGTACCAGCCGTCGTGGCCGATACTGATCAGCATTGCCATGCGCGTTCCTCCCCGCCGCCGCGTCCCTTTGCGGGACTAAGCCACGGATTGCGCGCAAACGAAAGATGGAAACCGCAGCCTTAGTCCAGCCGCCGCACCAGGATCTGATTTCCTTCGCCGCGCTTGGTCTCAAACAGTTTCAGCGTGGCAATCAGGTCGCTCAGCTTGCGCTGGCCATAGCTGCGGGTGTCGAAGTCCGGAAACGCTGCGGTGATGTACTGGCCGATCTGGCCCAGGG
Source organism: Paracoccaceae bacterium (assembly GCA_013373325.1). Lineage (GTDB taxonomy): Bacteria > Pseudomonadota > Alphaproteobacteria > Rhodobacterales > Rhodobacteraceae > Leisingera. Next base: position 9,075 of record JABXIA010000271.1, on the reverse strand, counting down.
TGAACCATTCGTCCTCCTGTCCGATCGCATCCATCGCCCGCACAACCAGCTTGGTCGGGTCCGCGAGCTCCGATGGCGCGTTGCCGTTGCCCTCTTCCTTCTTGGGCTTGGCCTTCGCCTTTGCCGGTTCCTCCAGCAGGTTCTCCACATAGATGAACCGCTTGCACGCCTGCACAAAGGCGGCCGGCGTCTTGCGCATGCCCATGCCGAACACATCCACCCCCTGTTCTCGGATACGGCTGGCCAGCCGGGTGAAATCGCTGTCCGAAGAGATCAGCACGAACCCGTCGAAACGGCCGGAATGCAGGATGTCCATTGCGTCGATCACCAATGCGATGTCAGAGGCGTTCTTGCCGGTGGTATTGGCAAACTGCTGGTGCGGCACAATCGCCAGCGACGCCAGCTTCTCCTTGTTCCAGCCCTGAGGGCCCCCGCCGGCAAAGTCGCCATAGATGCGCCGGATGCTGGCCTCGCCAAAGGAGGCGATCTCCTCGAACATCGCCTCGGCGTATTTGGCAGAGATATTGTCGGCGTCGATCAGGACGGCCAGAAGCGGCGGTTTGGTTGCTGTTGCCATTCGGGTGCTCTGCCTTTTTTGTTTCTGATTGCCGCAGCGGTGCTCAATACCGCCGCAGGGGGCTGCCGGTTTGCCTGTGTTCCGGCAAGTATGAACGGGTGTTGTGGCGATTAAATGGCGGCCGGATGGCCCGGCGGTCAGATGGGTGCTGCCTTGGGGGTGCACAAGCGGTGCACAGGGGGTGTACGGATGTCACCCCCCATTTCCAGGCTCAGGCAAAGGGATCGTCCGGATATCCCACTCGCGCCAGATAGAGGCCGTGGCCGGGGCAGACCGGCCCGCAGGCCGCCCGGTCGCAGGCCTCCAGCGCAGACTTCACATCCTCCGGCTCCCAGGCACCGGCCCCGACCCGCTCCAGGGTGCCGACAAAGCTGCGCACCTGATTATGCAGAAAGCTGCGGGCGCGCACATGGAAATGGATTTCCGGCCCGGAGAAGCCCTGCACCCGCTCCACCCGCAGCTCATCCAGCGTCTTGACCGGGCTGGCCGCCTGGCAGATGGAGGAGCGGAAGGTGGTGAAATCATGGTTTCCAATCAGATGGTTGGCGGCATCCTGCATGGCGTCTGCATCCAGATCATGGCTGATCTGCCAGACCTGGCCCGCGTCATGAGTGGCCGGTGCGCGGCGGATCAGGATGCGGAACAGATACTGCCGCTCCACGGCTGAGAACCGTGCGTGCCAGTCCCCGTCCACCCGGGCACAGTCGACGATGGCGACCGGATCGGGCTTCAAATGGTGATTCAGCGCTTCCGACAGGCGGAACGGGTCCCACTCCTTGGCCATGTCGCAATGCGCGACCTGCCCCAGCGCATGCACGCCGGTATCTGTGCGCCCGGCCGCAGCGATGGTGTGCTCCCCAGGCTCCAGCCGCGCCAGCGCAGCCTCGATCGCCCCCTGCACCGACGGCAGGTCCTTCTGCCTTTGCCAGCCGGCAAAAGGCTTCCCGTGATATTCGACTTTCAAAGCAAAACGCGGCATGGCCGGGCAAGTAGCAACAGGGCCGGGCCGGGGCAAGCCCCGTGTGCGCTCTGGTATCCGGGCGGGATGCTGCCTATCTTGTCAGCAGCAAGAACAGAGCAGGATCAGGGCCTTGGTGATAACCTCCCTTGCAGACGGGGTGATGAGCGGGGTGGAGAGCGCCGCCAGCGGCCTTTCCGCGGCGCTGTTCGACCGGCCGGTCCGGCTGGGGGTCACCGGGCTGGCGCGTTCCGGCAAGACGGTATTCATCACCTCGCTGGTCGCCAACCTGATGGACCGGGGCCGGATGCTGCAGCTCGGCGCCGCGCGCGAGGGCCGGATCGAGGCTGCCTTCCTGCAGCCCCAGCCCGACGACACCGTGCCGCGGTTCGACTATGAAAACCACCTCGCGGCGCTGACCGGGCCGTCACCCCATTGGCCGGACAGCACAAGGGCGGTTTCCGAGCTGCGTCTCAGCCTGAAGGTGCGGCCCGCCGGCCTCCTGGCAGGCCTGCAGGGGCCGCGCACACTGCATTTGGATATTGTCGACTATCCCGGCGAATGGCTGCTGGATCTGGCTTTGCTGGACAAAACTTACGCCGAGTGGTCTGCCGATGTGCTGTCCCGCATTGCCAGCCGTCCGCAGGCGGACCGCTTCCTGGCGGAGCAATCCAAGGCTGTCCCCGCAGGGACGCATGACGAGCCGCAGGCGCAGGCGCTTGCCGCCGCCTTCACTGAATACTTGGCCGCCGCCCGCACGGCTGGCTTCTACGACTGCACCCCGGGCCGTTTCCTGCTGCCGGGCGACCTGGAAGGCTCGCCAGTGCTGACCTTTGCCCCGCTGCCACCGGAGGCCAGCGCCCCGCGCGGCAGCCTCTGGCGCGAGATGGGGCGCCGCTACGAAGCCTATAAATCCAAGGTCGTGAAACCGTTCTTCCGCGACCACTTCGCCCGTATCGACCGGCAGGTGGTGCTGGTGGATGCGCTCTCGGCGATCCATTCCGGGCCGCAGGCGGTGGAAGATCTGCGCCATGCGATGACGGATATCCTCAGCACCTTCAAACCGGGCCGCAACCATTTCCTGACCCGGCTTCTGGGCGGCAAGCGGGTGGAGAAGATCCTGTTTGCCGCCACCAAGGCCGACCACTTGCACCATGCCCAGCATCCCCAGATGACCGCGATCATCGAGGCGCTCACGCGCGAGGCGCAGGACCGGGCCCGTTTTGCAGGCGCCGGGACCGCGGCGCTGGCGATGGCCTCCCTGCGCACCACCACTGAAGAAATGCGCCTGCACAATGGCACCGAGCTGCCCTGCGTGCGCGGCACCTTGCTGGAGAGCGGCAAGCAGGCGGCCTTCTACCCCGGCGCTTTGCCGCAGGACCCGGCCCAGCTGCTGACCCCGGCGCGGCAAGGCGCCGAACGCTGGCTGGAGGGCGATTACCAGTCGATGGCTTTTGCGCCCGCGCCACTCACCCTGAAACACGGCAGCGGGCCGCCGCATATCCGCCTGGACCGCGCCGCAGACTTCCTGATCGGAGACGCCCTGTGACACTCTCCCTGCGCCCTGCCACGCCTTTAGATGCTGGAGCGGTCGGTGATATTCTCTACCGGTTTCAGCAGGAAACCGCCTGGATGCCCAAGCTTTACTCCTCTGCCGAGGTTATCTTTTTCTGCGGCGTCATGATCGACCGCGGCTGGGTCACGGTGGCAGAGCGGGAAGGAGCAATCCTCGGGTTTCTCGCACGCAAGGAGGAGGAGGTCTGCTCTCTCTATCTCGCATCCGGGGCTTACGGGCAGGGCGCGGGCAAAAGGCTGCTGGATGCGGCCAAGGCGGCCGCACCACGGCTGGTGCTGAACACTTTTGCCGCCAACACAATGGCGCAGCGGTTCTATCTGCGGGAGGGATTTGCCGAGGTCGCCCGCGGCGATGGCTCCGGCAATGAAGAGGGTCTGCCCGACATCACCTATGAATGGCGCGCAGTGCAGGAGGCCGCGGCATGAGCAACAAGCCGGTCCTGTTTGATCTGGAGGAAGATGGCGCCGCGCCGCCCGTGGCCGAGGCGCCGCCGGTGCCCGATCCCGCTCCGCTGGCAGCCCCGCCAACGGCCATGGAGCAGGCCGCCCGCATCGCCGCGCGCCGCCCCTCGCGGCTGGCCCGCTGGTTCTGGGCACTGCTGGTTGCCGTCATTGGCGCCATGGCCTCCGTCGCGGCCTGGGATTTTGCCGCAGGCCTGGTCGCCCGCGTGCCGCTGCTGGGCTGGGCCGTCACCGCCGGGTTGGGGGTGCTCCTGCTGCTGGCGCTGGCGATGGGCTTGCGCGAACTGGCCGCGCTCTCCCGGCTGCGCCGGGTCGATGCCTTGCGCCATCAGGCTGCGGAGGCCGTGGATCTGACCGCCGCCCGCGCCTTCACCACCCGGCTGGAGGCGTTCTACAAAGGGCGCGAGGATCTCAGCTGGCATCAGGCAAGGCTGGCAGAGCGGCAGGCGGAGGTGATGGACGGCGATGCGCTCCTGCTGCTGGCAGAGGAGGAACTGCTGGTGCCGCTCGATGCTTTGGCCCTGCGCGAGGTGGAGGCGGCGGCCCGCCAGGTCGCCACGGTGACCGCGCTGGTGCCGATGGCGCTGGCTGACATCCTGACCGCGCTGGTTTCTTCGCTGCGCATGATCCGGCGTGTGGCCGGGATTTATGGCGGCCGGCCGGGTTTCTTCAGCTCCTGGCGGCTGACCCGCGCGGTGCTGGCGCATCTGGCCGCCACCGGCGCGGTGGCCGCTGGCGATGATCTGCTGGAGCCGGTGCTGGGCGGGTCAGTACTGTCAAAACTCTCCCGCCGTTTCGGCGAGGGGCTGGTCAACGGTGCCCTGTCCGCCCGCGTTGGCATCGCCGCGATGGAGGTTTGCCGTCCGATGCCGTTCTCGCCACGACACCGGCCCAGCACGCGCAAGGTGGTGCAGAGGGCGTTGACGGGCTTGTTTGCAAAAGAAAAATAGACGCCATCAGAACAGCTTCGGCGGCTGGTCCTTGGGCTGGCGCATCGCCACCACGCCGGTGCGGAAACCTTCGCCGATACGGTCTGCCAGCGCGCCCCACTGCAGCGCGGTGCGTTCCGGCAGCTCCGCCCGCAGCACCTGGTGGAACAGGCCCAGCCAGATCGGGAAATGTTCTGCCTTCACGTCGGGGCGCGAGACGTGCACCCGCATCGGATTGCCGCTGTAGCTGCGCTCGCGCAGGATGGCATTGCGCCAGAAGCCTGCGATCTTCTCCTCATGTTCCGGCCAGTCGGTGACATGGGCGGCAAACACCGGCCCCAGAATGTCGTCCGCACGCACCTGCATGTAAAACACGGCAACCACGCGGGAAATCTCCTCGGCGGTGATGTCGAACCGTGCCAGCGGGTTCTGTGTTCCGGTGTCGGTCATTGTCTGCTCCGGCCTGCTTTGGCCTGTAGATAAGTGGAAGCCAGGCCGAGCGGAAGGGCAAAGGCGCATCTGCCGCAATCTGAGCTTGCTGCAGCGCTGGTGCCTGCAGCTGCTGCCGTTATGGTGAGCGGGAGATTTGGAAAAAAGGCATTCATTGATGGCGGAGAGCGCAAAGCGGGTGCTGGTTCTGGGCGCCTACGGGTTTATCGGTGCCGAGGTGGTGCGCGCCCTTCAGGCCGCCGGATACGAGGCAGCGGGGCTGGGCCGCAGTGCGGCGCAGGCGGCGCGGGTGCTGCCGGGCGTGCCGTTCGTGCAAGGCGACCTGCTGCAGCTGCTGCGGCCTGAGGACTGGGCGCCGCTGCTGCAGGGCGCAGACGCCGTGGTGAACTGCGCGGGGGTTCTGCAGGACATGGCGCCGGGGGAGCTGGAGGCCGTGCATCACACCGCCATTGCAGCCTTGGGGGCAGCCTGTGCAGAGCGGAACATCGCCGTGGTGCAGATTTCAGCAGCCGGGGCAGGGCCGGACGCCGGGACAGAGTTCATGCGCAGCAAGGGGCGGGGGGATGCAGCCTTGCGGGCCGCTGGCGCACCGCTGCGTATCCTGAAGCCGGGGCTGGTGATCGGGCAAAATGCCTTTGGCGGAACAGGACTGCTGCGGATGCTGGCGGCGGTGCCGCTGGTGCAGCCGGTGGCGCTGGCAGACGCGCCGGTGCAATGCATCGGTATGGCCGATCTTGCCGCAGCGGTTGCTGCGGCGCTGCAGGAAAATCTGCCGCAGGGCACCTATGATCTGGTGGAGGACCAGCCGCATACGCTGGCGGAGGTGCTGGCAGAGACACGGGCGTGGCTGGGGTTTGCCCCGGCGCGCAGGCTGCTGCGCCTGCCGGACTGGCTGCTGCCGCCGGTGGCGCGATATGCCGACGCTTTGGGAAGGCTGGGCTGGCGTTCGCCGCTGCGCACCACCGCAATGGCCGAAATCCAGAGCGGCGTGTGCGGCGATCCCGCACCGTACCGGTCCGCTATGGGGCAGGGGATTGCACCGCTCAAGGCCATCTATCAGCCGCTGCCTTCGGGGCGCGCCCAGCGGCTGGACGCGCGGCTGGCACTGCTAATGCCGGTCGCCGTCGCGGTGCTGTGCCTGTTCTGGCTGGCCTCCGGTTTGATCGGTCTTTGGCAGCTGGAGGAGGCTGCAACGGTGCTGACGGACTCAGGCTGGGGTAGCCTGCCGGCGAAAGCCAGCGTTGCCTTCTGGTCGCTGGCCGACATCGCCCTGGGACTGGCCATCCTGTGGCGGCCCTGGGCGGCGCGCGCTTGTTTGGGGATGGCAGCGGTCTCGCTGATCTACCTGGCTGCAGCCACCGCTGTCACACCGCACATGTGGGCGGATCCGCTGGGGCCGCTGGTCAAGGTGCTGCCGGGCCTGCTGCTGGCGCTGATCACCCATCAGCTGCTGCAGGAGCGCTGAGATGGATGCGGACCTGATCCTGCGGTGGCTGCATGTGATTGGCGCCAGCGTGCTGCTGGGAACCGGCGCGGGCATCGCCTTCTTCATGATGATGGCGCACCGGACACGGGACGCGGCGCTGATTGCCCATACTGCAAGCGTGGTGGTCCTGGCCGACCTCCTGTTCACCGCTACAGCCGTGATTGCGCAGCCAATCACTGGCGGGCTGCTGGCCTGGCGGCTGGGCTGGCCGCTGAGCACCGGCTGGCTGGCGCTGTCGCTGGGGCTTTATGTGCTGACCGGGCTGTTCTGGCTGCCGGTGGTCTGGATCCAGCTGCGGCTGCGCAATCTGGCGCGGGCGGCGGCAGATACGGGAGAGGCACTGCCCGCCCGTTACCACTGCCTGTTTGCGATCTGGTTTGCCTGCGGCATCCCGGCGTTCGCTGCAGTTCTGGCAATCCTCTGGCTGATGCTGGCACGCCCGGATCTTGGCGTCTGGCTGGTACGGTGACGCAGGATGGGCGATACCGCCCACTGTCTTCCCCTCCCAAGGCGGCACATCTGCCGCTTTACCCTGCTGCACACCCGTCCTATAAGGCGCTTCATGTCCCTATTCGCGGCCATCATTATTCGAATTATATCCCCGGCGCTCTGAAACCATTGAGCCGCCGGGCAAAGGCGCTTGAGCCATCGCGCCGAACCGAATATCCCCATTCCCGACCTTGATCATCCAAAGGACGCCCCCGATGTGCGCCGACACACCCCAGACGCCTGACTACAAAGACACTCTCAATCTGCCGAAAACCGATTTCCCGATGCGCGCAGGCCTGCCTAAGCGCGAGCCTGCCTGGCTGGAACGCTGGGCCGAGATCGGCGTCTACGACAAACTCCGCGAGAAGGCCGCCGCGGCCAATGGCGGCGACGCGGAACGCAAGCCCTTCACCCTGCATGACGGCCCGCCCTACGCCAACGGCCACCTGCACATCGGCCACGCGCTGAACAAGACCATCAAGGACATGATCGTCCGCTCGCACCAGATGATGGGCTTTGACAGCCGTTACGTGCCGGGCTGGGACTGCCACGGCCTGCCGATCGAATGGAAGATCGAGGAGCAGTACCGCAAAAAGGGCAAGAACAAGGACGCGGTGCCGGTTGTGGAATTCCGCCAGGAATGCCGCGCTTTTGCCGACAGCTGGGTGGACATCCAGCGCGAGGAGTTCAAGCGCTTGGGCATCACCGGCAACTGGGATGATCCGTATCTGACCATGAACTACCACGCCGAGGCGGTCATCGCTGACGAGTTCATGAAATTCCTGATGAACGGCACGCTGTATCAGGGTTCGAAGCCCGTGATGTGGTCGCCGGTCGAAAAGACCGCCCTGGCCGAGGCCGAGGTCGAATATCACGACAAGGAAAGCTTCACCATCTGGGTGAAGTTCAAGGTGGCGAGCCAAAACTACACCGTTTCCGGCCGTGTGGCAGGTGATGCTGCCAGTGAGAACGAAGAGCGCCGGAAAGACATCGAAGGCGCATATATTGTTATCTGGACAACGACACCTTGGACAATTCCTTCAAACAAGGCTGTCGTTTTTGGTAATGCCATCGAATACGGCCTGTATGAAGTTACAGAAACACCTGACGAGTGTTGGGCGAATGTAGGCGACCGCTTTGTTCTCGCTGACAACCTAGCTGCAGATACGTTCAAGCGTGCACGTATCTCTGAAGGTGGTTTCCAGCGCGTCCGCGATGTGAAAACTGCGGAACTGGCCACTCTGGAATTGACCCACCCGCTGGCCGGCGCCGAGGGCGGCAATGGCGAATGGGACGATATCCGCGACTTCCGTGCGGCTGATTTCGTGACCGACACCGAAGGCACCGGCTTTGTCCACTGCGCGCCGTCGCACGGGATGGAGGAGTTCGAGCTCTACCGCGACCTTGGCATGCTGGAGCAGATGATCACCTATAACGTGATGGACGACGGCGGCTTCCGGGCCGACCTGCCGTTCTTTGGCGGCACCTACATCCTGAACCGCAAGGGCGGCGAGGGCGATGCCAACAAGAAGATCATCGACAAGCTGGTTGAGGTTGGCGGCCTCTTGGCGCGCGGCAAGATCAAGCACAGCTACCCGCATTCCTGGCGCTCCAAGGCGCCGATCATCTACCGCAACACGCCGCAGTGGTTTGCCTCTGTCGACCGCAAGATGGACGACGGCATGGATGAGATGGGCGATACCATCCGTGAACGTGCCCTGCGCTCGATCGACGAACTGGTGAAGTGGTGGCCGCAAACCGGCCGCAACCGCCTGCATTCGATGATCGAAAGCCGCCCCGACTGGGTGCTGTCGCGCCAGCGCGCCTGGGGCGTGCCGCTGACCTGCTTCACCAAGAAAGGCGCGCTGCCGACCGATGCGGACTTCCTCTTGCGCAATGAAGAGGTGAACAAGCGCATCGTGGCGGAGTTCGACGCGCACGGCGCCGACGTCTGGTACGAGGATGGTTTCAAAGCGCGGGTGCTGGGTAACTCCGTTGACCCGGATGACTACGACCAGGTTTTCGACGTGCTGGACGTGTGGTTCGACAGCGGCTCGACCCATGCCTTTGTGCTGCGCGACCGCGAGGACGGCACCGAGGACGGCATCGCCGATGTCTACATGGAAGGCACCGACCAGCACCGCGGGTG
>JABXIA010000243.1 GCA_013373325.1 Paracoccaceae bacterium | reverse complement strand
GTCCGCTACGACGGCCAGGCGGCGGCAGAGGGGCATGGCTTCCAGGCCCACGTCGGCCCGATGCGCTCCCCCTCGCGCGGCGAGGTCACATTGGCGTCGAATGATCCCAAGGACGCGCCGAACATCCTGTTCAACTACATGTCGACCGAGCAGGACTGGATCGACTTCCGCAAATGCGTGCGCCTGACGCGGGAGATCTTTGCCCAGGACGCGATGAAGCCGTTCCTCAAGCACGAGATCCAGCCGGGCACCGACCTGCAGACCGACGACGAGATCGACGGCTTCCTGCGCGAGCACGTGGAAAGCGCCTATCACCCCTGCGGCACCTGCAAGATGGGCGCAGCGGATGATCCGATGTCGGTCGTTGACCCGGAATGCCGTGTCATCGGCGTTGACGGCTTGCGCGTCGCCGACAGCTCGATCTTCCCGCGGATCACCAACGGCAACCTTAATGGCCCCTCGATCATGACCGGCGAGAAGGCTTCCGACCACATCCTGGGCCGCCGCCTGCCGTCGTCGAACGCAGAGCCGTGGTTCAACCCGAACTGGCGTGAAGCGCAACGCTGATCCTGTTGCACTGCCAGCAAGCCGCCCGCCACCTCCCCTTTGTGCGGGCGGCTTACTTTTTCCTCAAAAATCAGCGCCTTTCCCGCATCTTTTGATCCGCGTCAAAGTGGCGGGCCGGGGAAGGCAATACCCTGCATACGACCCTAGGAAGAAGGAGCGAGCAGGTGTCCAACACTCCCCATGAACTGGCTGAGGAATTCCCGGAAAAAGCGGCGCTGATGAGCCAGCTGAAACAGTCCAACGCGCATTTCGCCAAACTGTCGGATGAATACCACGAAGTGAACCGCGCCGTGCACCGGGCGGAAACCAATGTGGAGCCGGTCAGCGCCCAGGCCGAAACCGATCTGCGCAAACAGCGCGCCGCACTGAAGGACGAGATCTGGGGGATCCTGTCGAAGGCCTGAGACCTTCAGGCAGGCGGTAAAACGCAGGGGGCACCAATGGTGCCCCTTTTCTATCTTTCCCCTTCGGCCTTGCTGCAAGGGGCGGCTGCGCCAACTACGCGCGGGTGAAATCCATGGTCCAATTTGTTTCCCAGGTCTTGCCGCCGTCCCGCGACATGGCCTGCTCCCATCGCGGCGTTTCTGTGTCCGTTTGCAGCCACAGGAACCGGACTGACACGGGTTCGCCGTGCAGCGTGTCCTCTGCAAAGAAAGTTCCGGTGCCGTCCTCGAACGTGCCAACTACGGGCACGTCCAGTTGATGCGGGGCGTTTGCCGACAGCCACCAGATCGCCCAGGTCCCGCTGAGAGGATCAAAGGACCGCAAGGCAATGGCGCGGTACGCTCCGCCGGGGAAGTTGAGAAAGTTGTCTTCCACATTGCCATTGCCGCCCAGAACCGCCCGGGTTTCCGAGGTGCCTTGAAACTCTTCCCATTCGCGGCAGCCAGTCAGCCGCTCTTTCAGCCTGCGGTGACGCACATTCCAACGGCCGGTTTCAAAATCGAAATCCCGGGATGTGCTGAGCTTCTCGTCCATGGGGTGCCTTTCTTCCGATGGTGAATTGTGTTCTTGTTTTGTTCTCAATTGCTGAAAAAGTCAACGATACCCTCGCACTCAGCAGGTGATTGGACGCAGGACGTTCCGCGTGCGTTCTTTTTGGTGGGTGTTGCCTTCTTTGCGCGTTTCGCTGGTTCTGCCCTCATTTCTGCCGCGCAGCCGAGCGCCTCTTCGCCACCACGCGGGAATGGCGCTCTGGTTTCAACCTATGTGCGAATCGCAGTTGCCAGATTGATCTTGATTTGGAGACAAAATTCAGGATGATCTAGGAATGTTGGGGGAATGTTCCACAATTTCCGGCAAATCAGGTTAATTTTGGGCAAATTCGTCAAAAATGTGACCGGCCGCTCTATATCTTGCCTGCAGCAGGAAATACCGTCTCAGAGTGTCTGCTGTGCAGTTGTGTGAAGGAGTAAACCGATGGGACAGGTCTATCAGCCGGGGCGCTGGCAAGAGATCGAAGGCGTACCCGACGAAACCTCTGATGCGGACATGCTGGCAGCGGTCCGCAGCGTGGTCAGGACGGCCGCTGAAGACCCGGTGCAAGAGCAGAAGCCCGCACCCGGCCGCGTGCAGCAATGGCAGACAGCAGAGGCAGTCCAGCCCAATCAGCCGCCGCGGGCAGCGGCCGCAAAAGACCGTGCGCTAATGTCCCGCTTGCTGGACCGTCTGCGCGCCTGAATTTTCCGCTTCCTCGGCCAAGGATGCTCGATTGTCCTTGGCAACTATCCTGCAAGAATTTTACCGCCGCCAGCGGCGCCCTCAGCTTACCTCATAGGGCAGAACACCGCGCTGATCGGTGTTGATCGTCAGCCGCCGTTCCAGCGGCGGCACAGAGCGCTGGTGGCAATCCTTGCGCTCGCAGATCCGGCAGGAGATGCCGATCGGCTCATAGGCGCTGTCCTGGCTCACATCCATCCCGTCCGCATAGACCAGCGCGTCCGCGTGGCGCACCTCGCACCCCAGCGCAATCGCATAGCGCCGCACCGGCGCGCCGAAAGAGCCGCCCGGCTTGGACACATCCCGCGCCAGCGAGATATAGCGCACCCCGTCCGGCGTCTCCGCCAGCTGGCGCAGGAACCGGCCTGGGGTCTCAAACGCCCGGTGCACATTCCACAGGGGGCAGGCGCCGCCAAAGCGGGCAAATTGCAGCCGCGTGGCTGAGTGCCGCTTGGTGATCGTTCCCGCCTGATCCACCCGCACAAAAAAGAACGGCACCCCCTTGGCGCCGGGCCTCTGCATGGTCGAGAGCCTGTGCGCAATCTGTTCAATCGAGGCGCCAAAGCGGATCGCCAGCAGCTCCAGGTCATGGCGGCAGGCCTGAGCGGCCTCCAGGAACCGCCCATAAGGCATCAGCGCCGCGCCCGCGAAATAATTGGCCAGGCCGATCTTGGCGATGGCGCGGGCCTCCTCGCTTTGAAACTTTGCAAAATCGAGGGTGGCTTCCAGCAAGGTGTTCTGCCGCAGGAGCGCCACCTGCAGCAGCATCTGGAACAGCTGCGTCTGCGGCGCGGAGCGGTTCGACAGATGCAGCACCTGCGCCTCGGCGTCGTAATGGCGCAGCCCCTCCATTTCGGTCTGGCGCACCTTTATGCCGCCGCGCTCCAGCTCGGCAATGGCCGCCGCGCGGATGTCATTAGTCGCGGCAAACCGCTCAGCAGCGTGGTCCACCGCGTCGATGTAGTTGTCGCAATAGTGGAAGAAATCGCGCACCTCTTCCCATGGGCTGGCCTGAATGCGTGCATCCTCCCGCCCCAGCGCCTCATCCAATGAAGCAAGGCGTTCGTGCGTCTGCCGGTAGGCCCGGTGCAGCGCCAGAAACGCCCGCGCCAGCGCCGGCGCGTTTGAGGCGGTCAGCCGCAGATCCGCCAGCGGCGGCGCGTCATCGGCAAACACCGGATCCGCCATCGCCTCGCGCATATCACTAACCAGCCGCTCGCTGTCCCCAGCTGACAATTCGGTCACATCCATGCCGAATTCCTGCGCCAGCGCCAGCACCACCGTGGTCGACACCGGGCGGTTGTTGTTTTCCATCTGGTTCAGATAGGGCAGGGAGACCCCCAGCTTGGCAGCAAAATCCTTCTGCGTCAGCTCCAGCCGCTGCCGCATCTCGCGCAGCTTGGCGCCTGCGTAAAGTTTTTGGGTGGCCATGAGGTGAGCCTTTGCAAATCCATTTCTTGCGAATGGTATAATTGCAAACTCACCCCTGCAAGCCCGCCCGGCGCCTTATGCGCCGATCTGCCGCTCCCGCCAGACCACCAGCAGGATCGCAACCAGCCCCGTCATCGCGGTGGCAAACATGATCACCAAGAGCGGCACCGCGGTGGACCCCGGCACCAGCAGCATCCCCGCAAAGGCGCTGAGCGCGGCGCCCGCGCCGATCATGATAGCGCCGCTGAGGCCGGAGGCGGTGCCTGCCAGATGCGGCCGCACCGAAATCGCGCCGGCGGTTGCGTTGGGGATCGCCATGCCGTTGCCCAGCCCGACAAAGCACATCAGGCCAAAGAAGGTGAACACGCTGTCTGCGCCTGCCATTGCAATCAGCAGCGACATCAGCACCCCGCCGCCATTGATCACGCAGCCCCACAGAACCATGCGGTTGACGCCCAGCCGTGTGGAGAACCGTCCCGAAATGAAGTTGCCTGCAAAATACCCCACTGCAGGCGCCGAGAACCAGACACCCAGTTCCGCGGTGCTGAGGCCGTAGACCTCGGTGCCGACAAAGGGCGCGCCGCCCAGGTAGGCAAAGAACGCACCCGAGGCCAAACCGGAGGACAGCGAATACCCCCAAAACCGCGGCGAGCGCAGCAGTTCCGGATATTCGCGGAACTGCGCCACCAGCGTCTTGCCGCTCTTGTGTGCGGTTTCGCCGAAATCGCTGAAGGTGATGAGCAGCGTCGCAGCACCCACCAGGAACAGCAACCAGAAATTGGCTTGCCAGCCCATCCACTGATCCAGGAAGCCACCGATTGCGGGGCCGATCATCGGCACCACTGCCATGCCCATGGTGACATAACCGATCATGCTGGCGGCTTCGTTGGTGTCATACATGTCGCGCACCGCGGCGCGGCTCAGCACCATGGTTGCGGCCACCACCGTCTGCGCCACCCGGAACAGCAGGAACAACTCTGCCGTCGGCGCAAATATGCAGCCCAATGTGGACAGCAGGAACAAAACGATGCTGATCAGAATGACCGGACGCCGCCCCATCTGGTCGGAAATCGGCCCGACAAAGATCTGCACCACCGCATTGCCCGCCAGATACAGCGCCACCGACAGCTGCATCACCCTGTAATCCACCGCGTAATACTCTGCCATCCCTGCCAGCGACGGCAGATGCAGGTTCATGCCAAGCGCCGACAGGCCTGCCAGCAGGATCAGGGTGAAAATGCGCGGAGGCGTCCGCTGGCCAGGGGCCCGGGTATCATATGTGGACATACCATCGGGTTAGAGCAGTGGGGCGGGGTTGTCCATCTGCCGCATGTGCAGCGGCGCACAGGGGTGACGCCGCGTCAGAAGACACTTGCCTGCCAAACAATGCGCCGCCTATGCTGGGGGCAGCACTGCATTTTTTCTTGTTTTTCAATCCCGACCCATTTGCTGCCGAGGTGATCCATGGCCAACGCCCCAGATCCGCTTGCCAACAACCCCGCCATCCGCCTCTGGGCCGAACGCTTTTATGACGCCAAGGCCTGGGACATGCCGGACACGCCGGAGGCTGGCGCGGAAGCGCTGGCGGAACGGCGCACCACGGCACTGGCAGAGCTGGACAAGACCGCCATTCCTGCAGCGCTCAGCTCTGGTGCCCGGCGCAGCCTGGCGGGCGGGCGCAAGGCGCTGAAAAAGGAAATCCTCAGCGCGGACGCGGTGGAGGCCTTTGATCAGATTGACAGCGATATCGTGGCGCTGAAGGAACAGATCGCAGCTCAGCTGGCGATTGCCGCCGCCCGCGGGAAGGCGCAGGCCGCGCTTGCCGAGGCAGAGGAAAAATTCGCCAAGGAGCGCGACAGCCTGGACCAGGGGGCGTTCACATTCCTCGAAACCCTGATCAAGGCGGCGCAAAAAGCCATGGCCGCCGCCGTCTCAGCCGCCGATTTCGAAGCGGTGGAGGCGCAGGCCAAGGACATCGCCGCCAGGGCGGAGGAGGCCAGGATCTATGGCGTTTTCTTCGACAACTGGACCCGTGCCACGCTGTTGCTGATCAAGCCGATGGATGATCCGGCCAAGGAAACCGCAACCACCGAACGCACGGCACGGATGGCGGCCGCGGTGGCGCTCTCGAAGACGGGGGATTTCGATGGTGCCAAGGCGGCGCTGGAGGCCTGGAAAAGCAACCTTGACACCGAGGATCACCTGGCGGCCGCGGTCAGCTTTGATGCCCTTCTGTGCAATTACGAAGCAAATCACCACAAGCGCTGCCAGAACATCCTCAGCAGCCAGTTGCGGGACGCCGGTGATTTCCGCAGCCATCTGAAAGATGCCAAAAAACTGGCCTATCAAGACAGCAAGTTCCCGGAGGCAGAGGCCAAGCTGAACGCGCTGATCGCCTATGGCACCAGGGACCGCGCAGCGCTGGCCAGATACCTGCGCGGCTTCGACATGTCGATGATGACGGATACGGAGTTCCGCAAGGCCGTGCTGGCCGCCCAGACCAAGCAGAAGGCAGCCGGAGACAATGACCCCAAGAAGGCGCTGAAGGATCTGAAGTCCTGGGTAAACGCGCATCCCGCGCTCATGGGGCAAAGCTTTTCGACCCAGATCCTCAAGACGCTGCAGAGGCGCTATGACGCGCTGAAGCAAGTGCTGAAGGAGCCTGAGCTGACGGACTTGAACACCACCTGGGAGGCGCACAGACTGCTGGCCGAGGCCGGTGACTTCGACATGAACACCGGCGCGCCGCAGCACCACGCCAAGCTTGATCAGCTGTTCAAGCTGGAAGGCATCACCGACAGCCGCAGGGAAATGGACGAGATCCTGCGCCGGCATCCGGAGGCTGAGGGGTATGATTTCCACAAGCCGGTGACCGATGCCCTGGCCGGGGCGGACTATGCGGCGGCGGTTGCCGCCGCGCCGGGCGCGCTGGAAGGGCTGATGAGGATGCCGGAGTATCTGGCCCTTCGCCAGACCGCCCGGGACCTTCTGGCCGCGCTGCCCGGCGATCCGGCGGATCTGCGCAGCACGCTGGACAGCGCGATCCAGGCGGCGGAACTCACTGCCCGCGGCGGTGATCCGGCCACGGCAACGGCGGATCTGCAGGCGGTGCTGGATGGTACTGACTACCTCGATCTGGTGCTGGCGATGACCGATTACCGCGCCAAGCTCGCCAAGGTCCAAAAGGAACACAGCCGCACCAGGAAATACCTCAAGCTGCCCGAGGCCGAGGACGCGCTGGATGCATCGCTCAAGACCGCCACCGACCGGGCGGATGATGGCGAATACGGCGACGCCTTCCTGCTGCTGGAACAGCACCTGACGCTCCTGAAGCAGGTAAAACCGATGGCCACGGCGCGCTTCCAGGTGCAGGGCATTCTGGGCGCGCTGCGGCGGGCCGGGCTGGAAGCGGAAAAACTGGACCCGCTTGAGCTCCGTGCCGCCGCCGCTGAGGCCGAAGCCGCCAAGCCGGACTTTGCTGAGGCCAGGCCGCTGTTCGACGCGCTGCGCGGGGATCTCGCCGCTCTCAGCACGGAAGCGGCAGAAGCCTATGAAGCGCAGGATGGCACAGGCAGCGATGCCGGCCATTCGCTGGACCGCCATGGCCCGGATGTCAGCGATGACGACCTGATCACCCGTCTCAAGACCGGCAAGCCGCCGAATGCCAAAAGCGATAATGAACGCTCCTATGCTCCGGCGTCATCCCGTTTTGAAAGCCCGCAGGACTGGCTGGCAGGGCGCGAGCTTGCCGCCCAGGCTGCGATGGACAAGCTGGGTATCGACATCGCGGCAACCGAAATGGCCTATGACGGTGATCCGGATGCGATTAAGGACAGTGCGGAATTCTACGTTGAGCATGGCCGCCCGATCGACAAGGCCTTTATCGGCCGCAAGAAGCAGGTGCGCCTGGATGACCGCGGCGAGCCAATCAGCGACAAAGGGTATGAAACCTTCGAGGAGGCCGAAGGTCTGACCCGTGCCTTCGTGAACTTTTTGTGGGAACCGGACCCTCTGCCGGCAGAAACCACGGCCTTTCCGGCAGATCCGACACACTATCCCCAGGAGTCAGCGGAGGATGCCGAAGACTACGTCGAAAAATACACCCTCCGGCACAACAAGCCTCCCGATACGATGCCAGGCCGCTGGGTGATGATGCAGCAGTTTCCGGTAGCTGAGGGCTGGGACAATGAAACCAAGACTTACACAAACGAAGATCCGGGGAATCTGATCCCATGAAAATACGCAAGGAACTGATTGACGGGTATCTGCGTCTGCTGACCATGGGGCGGGCTGCAAACGCCGCAGACCCGATGGCTGAAACCGGCAAGATGGACGCCGACATCCGCACCATGCGCCGACGCGCTCTCAATGAGGGAAACCTGGATTGGCTGCGCCTTTCCATGGAGGCGCTGATTAATGACCCGCAGGGGCGTATCAGCCAGTTTTCCGGGCATCGCTATCCTTACGACGATGCGGAGCTGGTCACGCTGTTCCGCCGCGCCTATGGCATGATCTGGCCTGATCAGCCACTCGCGGAGCCGGGTGACGAGGCCGATCTGGAGTTTGTTGAAATGAGCGCAGAGGAATGGGACGCCTTCACCGGCGCCTGAGGGAGATGCCATGTCCGGCCAGGCTTTTGACGCTGATACCGTCCTGAAACTCATCAAGAAATCCAAGGCCTCCGGCAAGGAGCTGCCCTTTGCCTTCGGCTTGGGGGCCAAGCCCGAGAACTGCGGGCTGATGATCGACTTGCGTAAGCCGGGCAAGGTGCTGCGCGGCGATCTGAAGAAGATGCCGGGCATCAAAAAAACCTGCTTCGGCACCCTCAGGGTAGAGGAGAACGACGTCTTCCTGCAGCCGGAAAAGCCGCTGAAGGGCATCGTCAAACAGCTGAAGAAGCGGTTCATGAAAGAGGGGATGGTCAAGTTCAAGCCGGTACTGGTCGGCCCCGACGGCAGCATCATCGACGAAGAGACCCTGCCGGATGATGATGCCGAAGATCAGGAGGCCGCCGCACCGGCACAGATGGATGACGGTGCCGCCGCCGCTTTGAAGCAGCGCATCGCCGCTGCTGCGGAAGCGGTAAAGGCGCTGGGCAACCCGGACCTTACCGGTAAGCTCGCGCCGGAGATAAAGGCCAGCGTCAAGCTCTTGGGGCAGGGCGATCATGAGGGCTGCGCCGCCCGCCTGACCCGTCTGGAGGCAGCACTGGCCAAGCTTCAGGGGCAGTCTGCAAAACCTTCATCAGATCAGGAGCAGGCGGCCCGGCTCGGCAAGATTCTGAAGCAACAGGCTGCCAGGATCAAAACTCTGCCGCCGGAACGGGCGGCGCCTTTGGCGGCCCGGGCCAAGGAGATCGCCGCGCAGCTGAAGTCTGGCGCGCTGGGCGAGGCGGCGGCAGGGCTGAAAGCGCTGGCGCAGGCGCTGGACGCCCCGGCAGAGGCAGGTTTGCCTGAGGCGGATGTGATGGCAATCTGGCAGGCCGCCAAGGAAGACGCGGACCGCGGCATCTCCGAATTGCAGGCTGCCCTGCGCTCCCGGAACCACCCGGTGCTGGCACGCATCGCCGATGCCGGGCTGGCAGGCGCCACAGGCGGCAATCAAACCGCGCTGATGAAAGCCCTGTTCGAGATGAACGCCGCCACAGGTGACGCGCGCAAGGCAGCCGCCCAGGCGCTGCTGGCTCAGGTCGCAGCTTACGGCAAGTTCCTCAAGGAGGATCCGGTGATCGCGCTGGTGGAGGACAACCCCTTCGGCATCTCCGCCCCCGTCCGCGCGCCGCTGGGCGCTGCCCTGCGCCAGATCGCCGGCATCGCCAAGGCCGCCTGACTGCCGCCCTCCGGCCCGGTGAGGGGCCGGAAGCCGTCCTGAACTTTGCTATTATTCACATTTGCTAACTTCGTATGCAAACGGTTTGCAAATTTGCGATAATGTCCTTTGGCTTCGCCGCGGCGCAATATATGGTCGCGCTGAAACTGACAGGGGACATGTGCCATGAAAGATATCCTTTCCGAGCTGGAAGACCGCCGACAGGACGCGCGGCTGGGCGGCGGCCAGCGCCGCATCGACGCGCAGCACGGCCGCGGCAAGCTGACGGCCCGCGAACGGATCGAGCTGCTGCTGGACGAGGGCAGCTTCGAAGAGTTC
>JABXIA010000244.1 GCA_013373325.1 Paracoccaceae bacterium | reverse complement strand
CAGGTCGCGGAGCTTCAGGTCCGTATCGCCGTTCTGAACGGCTACACCGCGCTCGGCATCCCTGTCACAGAGCCCGTGGGATAAGTCTGCCCGGGGAAAGGGGAACCCCGGCCATCAGCCGATTTGCGCAACAGAGCCGAAAATGCAGCCGCCGGGCCAGTGCTCCGTCCAAGCTCTTTGCCTGGCTTCCGGCTGCCGCAGGCGCGGGCGCCGGGTGCCGCGAGGTCACTGCAGGGGCTGGCCGTTGCGGTTGAAGGTCAGGCTTTCGATGCTCAGGTCGTCATAGGTCACCTCGACCGCAATCTGCTCGATTGAGCCCAACGGATAGCTGCGGTAGGGCAGGCCGTCTTCTTCCTTGATCATGTTGGGAAAACCTTCCTCCAGATGGCATTCCGGCAACGGCCAGATTTCCGGTGCCTTGCCGTTCACTCCCAGCTTTACCTGCGTCAGGCCGCAGCGCCAGGACCAGAGGTGGGTCACATAGAGCAGGTCCTGGCCGTCGAATTCACGGACATGGATCCAGTTGGCCTGGGTCGCGGACAGGATCGGCTTGACCTCCAGCGCGGTGGTGAAGCGGCCAGTGGCCTCCTGCGGTTCCGCGGCCAGGGCGGTTTGCATGGCGGCGGGTGCTGGCGCGGCAGCCGCGGTTTCCGGTGTGCCGCCGTCTGTGCCGGGCTGCGCGGAGGCTGCAATAATAGCCAGGATCACATCAAACATCGTTTCTCTCCACTTACGGCGCCTTTTGCGTCACAAGGCGGCCCGAAATTCCAATGGCCGGTTGCGCGGCAGTTTGCCGACTTGTAGCTAGCTTAGCAGGTAAGTCTCTTTGCGGCCTTAACGCGCAGTCCTAACCGCCCGGCAGCGGCGGAAAACGGGGAAAACAATGGCAAATGCCCCCTTCAATGTGATGATCGTCGGTCAGACGGGGCGGCTGCAGTATGAGGCGCTGCTTTTTGCGGCCTCGCTGCGCCGCTGCTCCCCGGGATTTTCCGGACGCCTGTTCGTTGCGGTGCCGCAGGCAGGACCGCTGTGGTACAAGGATCCCGGCATCCGCAACCCGGATGTCCTCCAGGCCCTTGCGGATCTGGATGCGGAGATCCTGCCGTTCGAAAGCAAGGTGTTCGGCGCTGCCTACCCCTATGGCAACAAGATCGAGGCGCTGCAGGTGCTGCCTGAGGGAGAGCCTTTTGTGTTCTTCGACACCGACACGCTGATCACCGGCGAGCTGGCGGAGGTGCCGTTTGACTTCTCCCGCCCCTCGGCGTCGCTGCGGGTCGAGGGCACTTGGCCCAAGCCGACGCTCTACGGGCCGGGATATGCAGGGATCTGGCAGGCGCTCTATGACCGCTTCGGCCTCGACTTCCAGTCCAGCCTCGACCTCAGCCAGCCGGATGAATACTGGAAACGCTACCTTTATTTCAACGCGGGCTACTTCTACGGCGCCTGCCCGCGGGTGTTTGGCGCGCGGTTCCTGGAATATGCGCAATCGGTCAGGAATGATCCGCCGCCGGAGTTGGTGGGGCAGAGCCTCGATCCCTGGCTGGATCAGGTCGTGCTGCCCTTGGTGATCCACTCCCTCGGCGGCGGACGGGACGCTTTGCCAGCAGGGTATCTCGATGGCAAAACCAGCTGCCACTACCGGCTGTTCCCGCTGCTCTATGCGCGCGAAAGCGACCATGTGGTCGAGGTGCTGCACGAGGTCGCCGCACCGAACCGGATCAAGAAGGTGCTGAAGGGTTACGAGCCGATCAAGCGCATGGTCTATCAGGGCCGCGGCGAGAAGGTGCGGGCGCTGTTTGACCGTGAAAACCTGCCGCGCCGCGAGCAGGCGATCCGCAACAAGATCAAGTCCGAGGGGTTCTGGATGCGTTGAGCCGCATCATCCCTGAAGCACCCGTTCGATGCTGCGGGCAAATTGCAGCAGCCGTGCATCTGATCCCCTTGGTCCGGTAATATGCAGCCCTGCCGGCATCCCGTCAGCAGATTGGCCAAGGGGGATTGAAACAGACGGCAGCTCCATCGGCGGCGTCAGCGTCACCGTGCGCCAGTCTTCGGTGATCTCTCCATCGCGCAGGTCAGCGGAAAACGGCATCCCCGTCGCGGTGGGCCAGAGGGCGAAATCGTAGCGCTCAAAGAAAGCGCAGACCTCTGCCCAGACCCGGGCGCGGGTTGCCTGATAGGCGATCAGCTTTGCCAGGCTGCGTCCCTCGGCCAGGGCGCAGGCGGTGCGGAAACTTTCACCTGCCAGCGCCATCTCAGGCTGCAGCACTGCACGTATCTGCAGCGCGCATTGGCCGCGGATGACGTCCTGATGCGCCATCAGCGGCTCCAGCGGCGGCGCGTCTTCTGCGGTCTGCCAGCCAAGGCCGCGGCAAAGAGTTTCCGCCTGGGCAATTGCCGCCTGCACGGATGGCTCTACGCTGGCACCAAAAGGGGACAGCGACAGAGTCACGCGTCCGGTTTGCCGGGCCGGGGGATTGTCCAGGCCCGCCAGCCGCGGCAGGCTTTGCCAGAACCCCAGTGGCTGGCAGGCCGCATTGCCCTGCATCACCTCCAGCATCAGCACCAGATCACGAACGTTCCGCGCCATCGGCCCCGGCACCGACAACCCGTCAAAGGGCGCCGGGTTCGGGCCATAGGGGATCAGGCCGGAGGTCGGGCGCATCCCCACAACGCCGCACCAGGCGGCGGGCGTGCGGGTGCTGCCGCCCAGGTCGGAACCATCGGCCAGTGCCGCCATGCCTGCCGCCAGCGCTGCCGCCGCACCGCCTGAACTGCCCGCTACCGATTTGCCGGGGTCCAGCGGGTTGCGGGTGGTGCCCGCGACCAGATTGGTTGTCTGGCCGGACAGCGTGAACTCCGGTGTATTGGACTTGCCGGTGATCACCGCGCCTGCGTTCCGCAACCGGGCGACATGCAGCGCATCATAGTCCGGCACATGGGTTTCAAAACTTTTGGACCCCCAGGTGGTGCGCAGCCCCCTGGTTTCAAAGCAGTCCTTGGTGGCAACCGGCAGACCGTGCAGCGGGCCGACAAACTCCCCGCGTGCGGCCATCGCATCCAGCTCCGCAGCCCGTTCCTCTGCCGCGTCCCAGTCCAGGGTGACAAAGGCATTCACTGTGGCCTCCCGCGCCCCGGTCTGTGCCTTGTGGGCTGCCAGCACCTCGCGGGCGCTCAGCTCACGCGACCGCAGTTTACCCGCCATGTCCCCGGCGGTAAGCGCTGTGATATCGGTCATTCGGCAGGTCTCCCGGTCGAGGCGGCGGCGGTGCTGCCGTGACCCTAGGGAGCCTCTGCACTGCGCTCCGTCCTGAAACCGTCCTGAAAACCGCCTGCCAGCGACCTTGCCGCGGTCAGCGGCGCAGCCAGCTGTGGACGGCGCGCTTGGCTTGGCCGCAGGCGCCGTCCAGATCAGCACCCTGCGCCAGGTGGCAGGCGATGGCGGTGGCGAGGCTGCATCCGGTGCCGCGTTTCGAAGCAGGCAGCCGCTGCGCCGCAAAGAGCCTGACAGACCCATCCGGCATGAACAGTAGGTCCGTGCTTTCGGCGCCGGTCCCGTGTCCGCCTTTGACCAGCACCGCCTGCGCGCCTTGGGCCAGCAGGGCCGCGGCTTGCGCATCAAGCGGGCCGCCAGTGCCGGCGAGCACCTCGAGTTCAGCCAGATTTGGCGTGACCAGCGCGGCACGGCGCAGCAGGGCGCCAAACCCGTCTGCGTCCATCAATGTGCCGCCGGAGCTCGCCTTCAGGACCGGGTCCAGCACAATGGGCAGCCCTGCTGGCAAGGCGGCCTCCACAGCCTCTGCCGCGGCGGCAGAACCCAGCATGCCGATCTTCACGGCCCCGGGCGCCGGAGCTGTTGCCAGCGCAGCGCGGATCTGATCCGCCACAGTTTGGGGCGGGCAGGGGTGAACACTTAGTACTGCCGCATCTGTCTGAACGGTAATGGCGGTCGCCACCGGACGGACCGTGGCGCCCAGTTCTGCAGCCATCGCCGTATCTCGCGTCAGCCCCGCACCGCCGCTGCTGTCGGTGCCGCCGATGGCCAGAATGATTGTCATGTTCAGTCCCCGGCCGCCAGCAAGGCCAGATCACTGTATCCCGCCTGCTGCAGATCCCGCGCCGCGCCCCAGGCCCGCAACCCGCTGCGGCAGCACAGCACAATCCGTCCCTCGCGCGGCAGCCCGGCGGCGGGCAGATCCGTGCGGGCGATCCGCAGGGCCTGCGGCACCGCCGGTCGCGGTGCCTCTGCCGTGTCCCGCAGTTCGACCACCGTGTCACCGGGCAGAATATGCGCGGCTGAAACAAAGGGCAGGGCATCCTCCGGTTCCTCAGCCCCGTCAAAGCGGAAGGAACTTACCTGCAGATCCTCCAGCCGGAAGACAAACAGCTGCCCCAGCGGCGAGGGCCGATGACCCAGCAGCGCCTTCAGCACCAGTTGCGCCTGCAGCGCGCCGATCATGCCCACAAGCGGCCCCATCACCCCGGCGGTTGCGCAGGTCGCGGCCTGTGCGGGCAGGTCCGGGAACACCGCCCGCAGCGACGGCGCACCACCGCAAAAACCGCCTGCGTAGCCCGATTGCCCCAGCGCGGAGGCTGAAATCAGCACTTTGCCCTGACGCAGGCATTCATCCGACAGGATATAAGACACCGCAAAACTGTCCGCGGCATCCACCACCAGATCAGCTGCTGCCACCATCTGCTCTGCGTTGGCCGCATCGAGGCGCAGGGCCTGCGCTGTGACCTGCAGGTCAGGATTGGCTGCCAGCACGTGCCGCCGGGCCGCCTCTGCCTTGGGCGAACCGATGTCCGCAGCGGAATAGAGCACCTGCCGGTGCAGGTTGCTCTCCTCCACCGCGTCGCCATCCATCACCGTGATCCGGCCCACACCGGCGCCGCCCAGGTATTGAAGCACCGGACAGCCCAGCCCCCCGGCGCCAACCACCAGCACATGGGCGCGTGCGAGGCGTTCCTGTCCCTTTGCACCCACCTCCGGCAGGATCATCTGACGCGCATAGCGGCTCATGCGTCTTCCATGATCCGGCAGGCCTGCACCCATTCGCGGGTGCGGGCCTCAGGATCATCGGCCAGCTGGATGTCCGTCACCACTGCCGCGCTGTCGGCGCCCGCGGAAAACACCCCCGGCAGCCGTTCCGGCGTCAGCCCGCCGATGGCAACCAGGGGGGTCTCTCCCGCCATTTGCTTCCAGCGCGTCACCCGCTCCAGTCCCTGCGGCCCCCATTTCATCTTCTTCAAGAGCGTCGGATAAACCGGCCCCAGCGCCACATACTCCGGCCCAAGGGACAAGGCGCGGTCCAGCTCTTCTTCGTCATGGGTCGACAGGCCGAAGCGGATCCCCTTGCGGCGCAGCGCGGCAAAGTCGGCACTGTCCATATCCTCCTGCCCCAGGTGCACAAAGCCGCAGTTCAGGTCCAAGGCCGCCTGCCAGTAGTCATTCACTACCAGCTGCGCATCATGCACCGCGCAGAAATCCCGCGCCCGGGCGATCTGGCGGCGCACTTCAGCCTCCGGCCGGTCCTTGATGCGCAGCTGCACCAGTTTCGCGCCTTGAGGAACCAGCAGCTCCAGACGGCCGACATGACCGACAATCAAATAAAACCGGTCCATCATGCAAACTCCGCCATTCCCAGAACAGGGGTTGAGGGCACCGCCATGTCGCGCCGCTCCATCGGGTCGGCGGCAAAGCCGGTACGGCCTGCCTCAACCGCCAGCGCCATTGCGCGGGCCATCCCGGCAGGGTCGCCGGCCTTGGCGACCGCAGTGTTCAGCAGCACCGCATCCATGCCCAGCTCCATCGCCTG
>JABXIA010000063.1 GCA_013373325.1 Paracoccaceae bacterium | reverse complement strand
GGCGCCGACCCGATTGCCCTGCGCCGCCAGAACTTCATCACCGAATTTCCCTATGAAACCCCGGTGGCGCTGACATATGACACCGGCGACTACGTGGCGACCATGGACAAGCTGGAGCAGGTCGCCGATGTGGCAGGCTTCGCCGCCCGCCGCGCCGAAAGCGAGAAGAACGGCAAGCTGCGCGGTTTTGGCGTCAACTGCTATATCGAGGCCTGCGGCATCGCACCGTCCAACATCGTTGGCATGCTGGGCGCGCGGGCGGGGCTGTATGACGCGGCGACGGTGCGGGTGAATGCTACCGGCTCCATCAGCGTGATGGTCGGCGCGCATGCGCACGGGCAGGGGCATGAGACCACCTTCCCGCAAGTGGTTGCCGACATGATCGGCATTGATGAAAGCATGGTCGATATCGTGCATGGCGACACCGGCCGGGTGCCGTTCGGCATGGGCACCTACGGCTCACGCTCCATCGCGGTCTGCGGCTCTGCCATGGTGCGGGCGACCGAGAAAATTATCGCCAAGGCCAAGAAGATCGCCGCCCATCTGATGGAGGCCTCCGACGCCGATATCGAGCTGAAGGACGGCCAGTTCACCGTTGCGGGCACAGACAAGTCGGTGGCCTGGGGCGATGTCTGCCTGACGGCCTACGTGCCCCACAACTACCCGCTGGAGGAGCTGGAGCCGGGGCTGGAGGAGACCGCGTTCTATGATCCGGCGAACTTCACCTATCCGGCCGGCGCCTATGCCTGCGAGGTGGAGGTGGATCCCGACACCGGCAAGGTCAGCATTGAGCGGTTCGCGGCGGCGGATGATTTCGGCAATATCATCAACCCGATGATCGTTGACGGCCAGGTCCATGGCGGGCTGGGGCAGGGCATCGGCCAGGCGCTGCTGGAGAACGCCGCCTATGATGAAGACGGCCAGCTGCTGTCGGCCTCCTTCATGGATTACGCGATGCCGCGGGCCGATGACGTGCCGTTTTACCAGGTGGATCATTCCTGCCAGACGCCGTGCACCCACAACCCGCTGGGTGTGAAGGGCTGCGGCGAGGCCGGCGCCATCGGCTCACCCCCTGCGGTGGTCAATGCGGTGATCGACGCGCTGCAGTCAGGCGGCAAGAACGTCACCCATATCGACATGCCGCTGTCGCCCGCGCGGGTCTGGGCGGCGATGAATGGATAACGGATCATGGGGGCGCTGCCCCCATACCCCCGGGATATTTCTAGCCAGATGAAGAGCGGATCCGCGTTCTTCAGGAAGGAAGTGAAAGATGTATGAATTCGAGTTTGAGAAGCCCTCAACCGTCGCCGAGGCCGTGGCCGCACTGGCGGATGAGGACGCACAGGCGCTGGGCGGCGGGCAGACGCTGATCCCGACGCTGAAACAGCGGCTGGCAATGCCGTCAAAACTGGTGAGCCTTACTGGCATCCCGCAGCTGAAGGAGCTGAGCGGCAACGGCGGCATGCTGACCATCGGCGGCGCGGTCACCCATGCTGAGGTGGCTGCGGCTGCGGCCGGCAGCTATCCGGCGCTGGCGGAACTGGCCAGCCATATCGGCGATCCAGCGGTCCGCAACCGCGGCACCATCGGAGGCTCGCTGGCCAACAACGACCCGGCAGCCTGCTATCCGGCGGCGGCGCTCGGCAGCGGCGCAACTATCGTCACCAACGCGCGCGAGATCACTGCGGATGACTATTTTCAAGGGTTGTTTGAAACTGCTCTGAACGAAGGCGAGATCATCACCGCGGTGCGCTTCCCTGTACCGGAGAAGGCGAATTACCAGAAGTTCCTGCAGCCGGCCTCGCGCTTTGCCCTGGTGGGCGTCTTTGCGGCCAAATTTGCGGCGGGCGTGCGGGTGGCTGTGACCGGCGCGTCAGAGGAGGGCGTTTTCCGCTGGCATGAGGCCGAAGCGGCGCTGGACGCCAGTTTCGCGCCGGACGCGCTGGATGGGCTCAGCGTCGATGCCGGCGGCATGATCGGCGATCTGCACGGCTCCAAGGAATACCGCGCCCATCTGGTCGGAGTGATGACGAAACGCGCGGTGGCCGCAGCGGGCTGACCAGCCGCAGTGGAATGACAGGCGCAGGCACCGGTCTCCGGTGCCTGTTCCCGTTTCAGTGCCGCAGATAGGTGGACATCTCTTCCAGCAGGTTCTGGGTCTTGCCGGAGAGCTCGCGGATCTCGGTGGCAATGACGGCAAACCCCTTTCCCATGTCGCCGATGCGCGCCGCCTCGATCGAGGCATTGAAGGAAATGAACTTGATGTTCTTGCCGACGCCTTCGGCCGTGGCAATCGTCGCCCGCATCTGCGCGTCGCGGTCTTCCTCGCGCTGCTGCTGCGCCTCGCGCAGGGTTTGCACCATGTCCTTGAGGAAGTCCGACACTGCGGGTTCCAGCTGGTAGAGGCAGAGGGCGGCCAGATCCGGCACCGCACGCACCTGCGCCAGCACTTCGTCCCCGGCGGCAGTGACGGCGCGATGCAGCGGCGCCAGCATCTCAAGACAGGACTGGCGCTTGGCCTCCAGTTCAGCGGGCAGGGCATAGCTGCAGTCCGCTAGCAGGGCCTCCAGCCCGCTGCCGAGCATGTCATGCGCGGCGCAAATCCGCTGCACCGACAGCACCAGAACGTCCTCAGCGCCGCTGCCGTCCGCATCCTGAGGCGCCTGTGCCAGCGCCAGCAGCGACAGCGCGGCGATGCGGCTGGGGCCGATGGCCATGAAGGCGGTGTTCTGAACGTCGGTCAAGCTGGTCATGCGTCTGCCTTCACTGTGGATGGCTCCGGTATAATGGGCAGGCGTTAAGACAGCGCTAACCAGGGCAAAAGAAAAGCCCCGCAGGCGGCGGCCTGCGGGGCTGTGCCTGGCACCAGCGGTGCGCGGGCTTATTTCTTGGCGAGCGGCCCGATCATCATGATCATCTGGCGGCCTTCCATCTTCGGCATGTTCTCGACCTTGCCGATTTCCTTAACGTCCTCGGCAACCCGCTCCAGCAGCTCGCGGCCGAGGTTCTGGTGCGCCATCTCGCGGCCGCGGAAGCGCAGCGTGACCTTCACCTTGTCGCCGTTCTCCAGGAACTTGACGACATTGCGCATTTTCACATCATAGTCATGGGTGTCCGTGTTGGGACGGAACTTGACCTCTTTGACCTCGATGATCTTTTGCTTCTTGCGGGCTTCGCTCTCGCGCTTCTGCTGTTCGTACTTGAACTTGCCGAAGTCCATGATCTTGCACACGGGCGGGGCGGCGTTGGGCGAGATTTCAACCAGATCAAGTCCGGCCTCTGCCGCCATGTCCATGGCTTTGGCCGGGTGCACAACCCCGACGTTTTCGCCATCGGCGCCGATCAGGCGGATTTCGGGGGCACGGATTTTTTCGTTGACGCGCGGGCCGGTGTCGCGTTGCGGCGGCGCGTTATGAGGTCTGCGGGCTATGACGGCTATCCTTCTGTCATTGCAAAAAGTGCGGGAACGCTACTGCCCCCGCGCGTGTGATTCAAGCGTTATGGGCGGTATGGCGGCAGGAAAGGCGCTTTTCAAGGCCGCATGTTGCAAAAGGCTTGGAAAACAGGCGTGAAACCGGAACCAGGACTGGGTGGGTTGCGCTGTGCAACAGTTTGAAATGGCCCGATTGCGGCGGCCTTCCGCCAGTTTTGCCTGGCGGGGCGGCGCTGGGCCGCCCGTGATGCAATCGCGGCAAACTTCCCCCTTGAGCTGAGCGCCTGGCACCGCCATCTGGCAGGGCAGATGCCGCACCAGCTGCGGCCCCCGGCCCGGGCGGGCCGGCAGGAGTGAGGAGAGAGATCTATGAAACAGTTGTTGATCGTGCTGGCGCTGGGTGCCGCAGCCGTTGGGGCCTATGTGGTGGTTAGCCGCCAGGACGCGCAGGAGCCGGTCCCGGCCGAGGCGCCTGCGGTGCAGGAAGAGCAGAGCAGCACCGCGCCGGTGACCTCGGAAGAGCCGGCGGCTGCGGCAGAGGAAGCGGCCCAGGAGGCTGCCGGGGCAGTTGAAGAGGCTGTTGAGGCCGGTACCGAGGCGGCAGGTGCCGCCGTCGAGGCTGCGCAGGATGCGGTGAACGAAGCCGCAGAGGCCGTGACCGAAACCGTGGGCGACGCGCTTGACAGCGCAGGTGAAGCGGCCGGTAACGCCACCGGCACTGCGGCGGATGCAGCAGCTGCTGCGGCTGACAGCGCGGTGGATACCGCAACGGGCGCGGCTGACAGCGCTGCGGATGCAGCGGCTGGCGCGGCTGAGGCTACCCAGGATGCGGCTACCGAAGCACTGGACAGCGCAACCTCCGCCGCTGAGGAGCTGCTGAACCAGTCCGGCACTGCCGCAACCGGCACCGCTGATGAGGCTGCAACCGCCAGCGAGTGATTGCCCCCGCTGCAGGCTTAAAAAAAGGAGAGGCGGCCGGGACAACCCGGCCGCCTTTTCCATTCCAGCAGTGTTCCGCGCTGCACCTGCCGGATCAGTGCGGCCGCGGCTGCGCGTGAGTGTGTGCCTGGGCCTGTTGGGCAAGGCGCGCCATATGCTGCAGCGGGGCCTGAGCCGCGGGATGGTCTGCCGGCGATTGCGGTACCAGGAATGCCAGGAAGCTCTCCCAGCCGCCGCTGGCGCCGCCCTGTTTGCGGGCGCGCTGGATCTGCAGCTGCGCTACCGCGATCAGGTCCAGGGCCTTGCCGCCGTCGTAGTCCTTGCCGGTGAGGCCCGCCAGATGGCTGCGGAAGCGGTCGCCCATCGAGTTCAAAAGCAGCATCGGCGCGGTCATCGGCTGGCCTTCCTGCACCAGCGCGTCGAACATCAGGTCGATGTCCTGCGGTGTCATGGCGCGCAGGTCGAAACGGGTCTTGATGGCGGCAATCCTGTCCTGCAGCGGCGGCTGCACCGGGTCGGGGCGGTTCTGGAAGCCGGTGAGCGCGGCGCGGACGCGCGCCTTGCCTGCTTCGGTTCTGACGGACTGAAAGACGGGCGCCTGCCCGGGGGCCGTTTCGTTGTGCATCTGCTGCTGCTCCATTCTGGATCTCAGCAGCAGAAATACCGATTCATCACCAACAAAAGATAAACGGGAGGCGGCAGCCTCCCGTCAAAACAGTGTCAAAATTCGGGCAGCCCGCCGAGCGGCCCGGCCCGGGATCAGTCCAGGAAGGCCTTTTCCACCACGAAATGCGCAGGTTTCGAGTTGGCGCCTTCTTCCAGCCCGTAGGTGTTCTCAAAGAGATCCTTAAGCTCCAGGTTGAAGGCCAGGTTGCCGCAGATCATCGCGCGGTCGCTTTCCGGGTTCAGCGGCGGCACGCCAAGATCGGCAAAGGCCTCGCCGGAACGCATCAGGTCGGTGATGCGGCCCATCTTGGGGCTCTCTTCGCGGGTGGTGGTCGGGTAGTACTTGATCTTCTTCCAGAAGCCTTCGCCGATCACCTCATTCAGCAGCTCGTCGTCCTTCAGGCTCTCGATCAGCTCGCGGCCATAGGTCAGCTCGCCTGCTTCGCGGCAGGTGTGGGTGATGATCACTTCATCGAATTTCTCATAGGTTTCCGGTTCGCGCAGCAGCGAGGCAAAGGGCGCGAAGCCGGTGCCGGTGGCAAAGAACCAGATCCGCTTGCCCGGAACCAGCGCGTCATGCACCAGGGTGCCGACGGGCTTGGGGCGCAGGATGATCTCGTCGCCTTCCTTGATGTGCTGCAGTTTGGAGGTCAGCGGGCCGTCCTGCACCTTGATCGAGTAGAACTCCATTTCCTCGTCCCAGGAGGGGGAGGCGATGGAATAGGCGCGCAGCAAGGGCTTCACTTTGCCGGTCTTGGGATCGGGATCGTTCATCAGGCCGATCATCACGAACTCGCCGGAGCGGAAGCGCAGGGACGCGGGCCGGGTGCAGCGGAAGGAGAACAGCCGGTCGGTCCAGTGTTTCACCTGGGTTACGGTCTGGGCATCGGGCAGCGCCGGCACGGCTTTGGCCGGTTTCGGGTCAGTTGCAGTGTCGGTCACGGGTGTCATCTCATTCATCGGTTCCACTGCCGGAGGAGTAGCCGGCACCTCTGATTAGTCTTTGATACATGTCAGGAAAACCCCCTGTTTTGCGAAACCGGCCCCGAGTTTGACGCAACGGAGCCGGTTTCAGGGAGCGTTCCCGGGTTCGGGGGCTGGCTTAGCGGGCAGCGGTGCTGCCGCGCAGGCGGGCCTGATAGCTGTGGTCC
>JABXIA010000242.1 GCA_013373325.1 Paracoccaceae bacterium | reverse complement strand
GTCTCCATCACCTTGACCATCAGGGATTCGGCGTCCTCGGCGGAGATGCCGGGGAAGGGAACCGAGATGAAGAGGGCCGGAATTTCAATGTCCGGCTCGCCCTCCTTGGGCAGCATCGAATAGGCGAAGCCGCCGACAAGCAGCGAAATTGCGATAAACGCAAGGACCATCCGGGCGCGGCCGGCGGCCCAATCGACGATGCCAATCACTGTTCAGTCTCCCGGTAGGTGGCCGCCACGGCGACGCCTTCGGTTACAAAATCCTGTCCCACCACGATCACATCCGCGTTCTCAGGCAGGCCGCCCAGCCAGACGCCATCCGCCTCATCCCGCAGAAGCTGCACGGGATAGAATGCCACGGTGCTGTCGGATCCGACAACGCGCACGCCCAGCTGGCCCTCATTGTTCAGCGTCAGTGCGGATTGCGGCAATTTGTGTGCCAGGGAGCCGGCCGAGGAAATCGCGATGTCTGCAGTCTGGCCGTCGCGGATGTTCAGGTCCGGGTTGGGGACAGTGATTTCCACTTCGAAGGTGCGGGTGGTGGGATCCGCAGAGCGGCTGAGGAAGGTGACCTCGCCCTGGACCTGCTGGCCGGTGGAGAGTTCAGCCCCGGCAGTGGCGCCCAGTTCCACCTTGTTGACCTCTGCCTCCGGCACATAGCCGACCAGCTTGATGGTATCGAGCTGGATCACCGTGCCGCAGAGGCTGCCGGGCTGCAGCAGGCTGCCAAGTTCCGCGGTGTCGCTCTCCAGAAGGCCGTCAAAAGGTGCTGTAATGGTCAGGTGCCCGATTTCCCGCTCTGCGGCGGCTACAGCAGCCTGCGCCGAACGCTCCGAGGCCTCTGCGGAGGCCAGCCGGGTTTCAGAGGCGTAGCCGCCCTCCGACAGTTTGGCGGCGGCGGTGAGGTTGATTTTGGCTTCCTTCAGCTGCGCCTGTGCCTGCAGCAGCGATGCGGGGCGGGTGCCGGGATCCAGTTCGCACAGGAGGTCGCCCTTCTTGACGTGCGCACCCTTGCGCAGCGGTTCGGAAATGACAGTTGAGGTCGTTTCGGCCCGCACCTCGACCTGCCGGATGGCCTGGGTTTGGCCGCGCAGGATCACCGCATTACCGATGGTGCGTGCCTTGCTTTGTAACGCCACCACACCAACCCGCGATTCTCCAGCCTCAGCCAGCTGCTGGCCTTCGGCAGGGCCGGTTTCGTCCTCTGCGGCCGCAGGTGCGTCCTCTCCACGGGCAAAGGCCATCAGATCGTTACGCTCGATAACCAGCATGTAAAGGCTGGCTGTTACCGCCACTGCGGTCAGTATCGGTACAATGCGCATGTCGGGCCTTTCCTGTTCTCTGTCTTGTTCCACGTGCGAACGGCCCTTGTCCGTCGGGCGGGCCTGTTCACAGCGGAGTCGCGCGTATGTGATAGGGCTGATATAGGAGATGTCCATTCTAAACTAAGTGGTTTAGTTCACATTTCTTGCCTTTCTGAGCCAATTGGCGAAGTTTCTGGTGCAAACGGGCCACTTGGCTTGGCCTTTGAGCCGGGGTAAGAGGGGCGCGACGCATTCAATACCGGTGCGGGCGGGAGCCCGGGCCGCGCATATCAGGGGCTTTTCATGAGCGATACCGACAGCTTTATCGACGAAGTGACCGAAGAGGTCCGCCGTGACCGGCTTTTCCTGATGCTGAAACGCTATGGCTGGATCGGCGGTGCTGCGGTGGTGCTGATCGTTGGCGGCGCCGCACTCCGGGAATACAACAAGGCCAAGGATCAGGCTGCGGCGGAAAAACTTGGGGACGGCATAACGGCTGCACTTAAGATAGACGGCAGCGCGGAACAGGCAGAAGCTTTGAATTCTGTTGCAGCTGAAAGCGCAGGCGGAGCGGCCATTCTGAACATGCTGGAAGCGGGCGCGCTGGCGGAAGCGGGTAAGACCGCTGACGCGGTGGCAAAGCTGGAGGCGGTTGCCGTTGATGGCGGTCTGCCGCTGATCTACCGACATGTGGCCAGCTTCAAGGCGCTGGCGCTGCAGGCCGGCAGCCTGAGCGCTGCGGACCGCCGCGTTCAATATGAGGCGCTGGCTCAGCCCGGTGCACCTTTGGCGCTGCTGGCCTCGGAACAACTGGCGCTGCTGGATGTTGAAGAGGGCAATACAGAGGCTGCCATCAGTCGGCTGCGCGATATCGTTGCGGATGCAACGGTCACTGCAGACTTGAAAGACCGCGCGTCTCAGGTGATTGTGGCGCTTGGCGGCTCGGTCAACGGGAACGCCGCGCCTGAGGGGTAAGGCGCTCCGCAGATGGGAACTTGCGGAACAAGTAGGGCAGACAGGGCAGGGCAATGACAATAATCAGAACTTTCTCCCGGGCACGGGTTCTTCTTTGCACAACCGCAGCTGCGGCCATTCTGGCAGCATGCGCAGAGAAGGAGGTCATCCTGCGCGGAGAGCGCGAGGACATCCGGCCTGACGAAGCGGTTGAAATCGTCAACCAGTCCCGCGCAATTTCGCTGCCGCAGCAATCCGCGAACGCGAGCTGGGAGCAGGGCCACGGCGCCGAAGCCGGGCGGACCGCGCATCCTGCGCTGGCTGCTGCGCCCCAGCGCCTCTGGTCCGCGTCCATCGGCGCCGGTGACAGCCGCCGCCAGCGCATCACCGCAACGCCTGTAGTGGGTGACGGCCGCATCTACACGCTTGATAGCGCCGCACGGGTCTCCGCGGTTTCGCCGCAGGGCCAGATCCTGTGGCAGAGCGAGCTTGTTCCGGCAGAGGATGATGAAGGCCAGGCCACTGGCGGCGGATTGGCTTATGCAGATGGCGTGCTTTATGTCTCTTCCGGCTTTGGCGTGCTGACGGCGCTGAATGCGGCGGATGGCACTTTGGTCTGGCGGCAGGAACTGGACGCGACCGGCTCCGGCCAGCCGCGGGTCAGCGGCGGGCTGGTCTACCTGGTGGCAGGCGACGACACCGGCTGGGCCGTGAACACCAAGGATGGCCGCATTGCCTGGCAGATTGATGCCACGCCATCGCCGGCCAATGTTCTTGGCGCTCCGGCGCCGGTCGTGACAAACGATCTCGCGGTCTTTGCCTTCGGTTCCGGCGACTTGATTGCCACATTCCGCCGCGGCGGCCTGCGCCGCTGGAGCGCATCTGTTGCGGGTCAGCGTACCGGCCAGACCCTGTCGCGGATCAGTGATGTGACCGGGGCCCCGGTGGTGTCTGGGAATCGCCTTTATGCGGGCAACAATTCCGGCCGCACCGTGGCGATTGACCTTGAAACCGGCGACCGCCTGTGGACCGCGCGCGAAGGTGCCGCCGGGACGGCATGGCCTGCAGGCGGCAGCCTGTTCCAGGTCAGCGACCTCAACCAGCTGCTGCGGCTGGACGCCGACAGCGGCGAGGTGATCTGGGCCGTGGACCTGCCGGGTTACCTGAAGGACAAGCCACGGAAGCGCGGCCAGATTCATGTGCACCATGGTCCCGTCGTGGCGGGCGGTCAGGTGGTTCTTGCCTCCAATGACGGGCTGCTGCGCTTCTTCAATCCTGTCGACGGGAGCCTTGCCCGTACAGTGGAAGTGCCCGGCGGCGCGACCACGGCACCGGTTGTTGCGGGGCGCACGCTCTATGTGGTTTCCACCAAGGGCGATTTGCTGGCGTATCGCTGAAGGTGTTTCCGGGTGGCACAAGCCTCGCGGATGCGCTATGAGCCGCGTCTGAATCGCAGAAAGCTGGTCTGATGTCCTTTACCCTCGCCATCGTGGGCCGTCCCAATGTGGGCAAGTCCACCCTGTTCAACCGCCTTGTGGGCAAGAAGCTGGCCCTGGTCGACGACCAGCCGGGCGTGACGCGCGACCTGCGCGAAGGCGCGGCACGGCTGGGTGACCTGCGCTTTACGGTGATTGACACTGCGGGTCTGGAAGATGCCACCGACAACTCGCTGGAAGGCCGCATGCGCCGCCTGACAGAGCGGGCGGTCGATATGGCCGACATCTGCCTGTTCATGATCGACGCCCGCACCGGCGTCACTCCGACGGATGAGATCTTTGCCGACATCCTGCGCCGCAAGTCCGCGCATGTGATCCTTGCCGCTAACAAGGCCGAGGGCAACGCTGCCGAGGCCGGCGTGTTGGAAGCCTACGGCCTTGGCTTGGGCGAGCCGCTGCGCCTGTCTGGCGAGCATGGCGAAGGGATGCCGGACCTTTATGGCATCTTGCAGCCGCTGGCGGAGAAATTCGAGACCGAGGCGGAAAGCCACGCGCCGGAAACCGATGTTGAGGTCTATGAAGAGATCGGCGAGGACGAGGAAGAGGTCATCCCGGTTCCGACCGATGCTAAGCCCTTGCAGGTGGCCGTCGTGGGCCGCCCGAACGCCGGTAAATCCACCCTGATCAACAAGATCCTGGGCGAGGACCGTCTGCTGACCGGACCCGAGGCCGGGATCACCCGCGATGCGATCTCACTCAGGATCAACTGGAAAGACACGCCGATGCGCGTGTTCGACACCGCCGGCATGCGCAAGAAGGCCAAGGTGCAGGAGAAGCTGGAGAAGCTCTCTGTCTCCGACGGCCTGCGCGCGGTGAAATTTGCCGAGGTTGTGGTGGTGCTGCTGGACGCCAGCATCCCGTTTGAGCAGCAGGACCTTCGGATTGCCGACCTGGCTGAGCGCGAGGGGCGCGCGGTTGTGGTGGCGGTCAACAAATGGGATGCCGAGGAGCACAAGCAGGAAAAGCTGCGCGACCTCAAGGAAGCCTTCGGCCGCCTGCTGCCGCAGTTGCGCGGCGCGCCGCTGGTGACAGTGTCCGCCAAGACCGGCAAGGGACTGGACCGGCTGCATGAGGCGATCATGCGCGCCTATGGCACCTGGAACCGCCGGGTTCCCACTGCGGCGCTGAACCGATGGCTGGTTGGCATGCTGGAACAGCACCCGCCGCCCGCGCCCCAGGGCAAGCGGATCAAGCTGCGCTACATGACCCAGGCCAAGAGCCGCCCGCCGGGATTCGTGGTGATGTGCTCCCACCCCGACAAGCTGCCGGAGAGCTATACCCGCTATCTGGTCAACGGCTTGCGCGAGGATTTCGACATGCCCGGCACCCCGATCCGTCTTTACATGCGCGGACAGGGCGACAAGAACCCCTACAAGGGCAAGCGGGCCAAGAACGCAGGCGCGCTGGAAAAGCACCTGAAGAAACGCGGCAGCTGACCGGCTAGTGGCGGGTACTCCCGCCCGGCCTCGCGGTATTCAGAGAATACCTTGGCCCGTTGGGCCTGGCGCCGCCCCAAGGGGCGGCGTTTCTTATGTTGCGCACAGGCGATAGGTCCCGCCTTCGGCAGGCATCCGCCGCCCGGCCCCGGCCGCCGACCGGCTATTCCATCCTGAGTGGCGCAGTGATATCCCTAGGGTTGATGTTCATTGCTTCTGCCGCCTTGTCTTTGGCCGGGCCTGAATTATCTGAGGTTTATCTTGGGCGGGCTGCGCCCTGTTCGCATGCTTGTCATATCGCGCATTTATGGACAAATTCATGGATCTGAGGGCACATACGCGCAAGTACACCGAAAAGGACAACCGGCTGGCATCGCTCAGCTATTTCGGAACATTTGCAGTCTATTTCCTGTCGCTCTCTTTGGCCATCACCCACGCGGACCGCTGGAATGTGTTGCTGCCCGCTGGCATTGTCTTCGCCTTTGCCGCAGTGCGTCTCTATGTGCTGCAGCATGACACCGGCCACCATTCCCTGTTCGAGACCCGCCTGCAGAACGAGATCGCGGGCCATGTGCTGTCGCCCTTCACCTTTGCGCCCTTTGAAGTGATGAAGCAGAACCACAACCTGCATCATTCCAACATCGGCAACCTCGAGCATCGCGAGACCGGCGAGATACACACCATGACGGTGCGGGAGTGGACGGCTGCGGGCTTCTGGGAGCGGCTCGGTTACCGGCTGTACCGCAACCCGTTTGTGCTGGTGCCGCTGGGTTCGGCTTTCACCTATTTCATCCGCTACCGCTGGCCCAAGAACACGACGCGGTTCGGCATGACCGGGGTGGTCCTGCACAACCTGGTGATCGTGGTCATGCTGGGGCTGCTCTATTGGGCCGCGGGGATGGACGGCATCTGGATTTGGCTGGTGTTTTCCTTCCTTGGCGGCATGATCGGCGTTTTTCTGGTCTACCTGCAGCACAATTTCGAGGACACCTACTGGGACCGCCGCCCGGACCTGAACCCGCAGGTGGCGGCGCTGCAGGGATCGTCCTGCCTGGACTTCGGCTGGTTCTTCGACATGGCGGTGGCCAATATCACACTGCATGACATCCACCATTACAATGCCCGAATCCCGTCCTACCGGCTGCGTCAGTGCCACTACAGCCTGCCGCCAGAACTGGGGCTGCGCCGGATCAAGTTCCCGGAAGCCGTCCGGGCGCTGACGCTAAAGCTTTGGGATGAAGAGACGAAATGTCTGGTGCCCTTTCCTGGGTAAGCATTTCCTGCGAGGGTTGCCGGGGAGTCAGATCGATAGAAGGGGGAGGCTGTCAGCGGCATGACGTCGATTTCAGAATTAAAGGGAGTGGGTCCGGCATTGGAGCGGATCCTTGAGGAGAACGGGGTGAAATCCGTCGAGGCTTTGGCGAAGATGGATGAGCAGCAGTTGCGCAGCATTCCCGGGATTGGCGCCAGCCGGGCGGGCTTGCTGCAAGATGCCGCCCGGGCTCACAACGGGTCCGCAGAAGCTGACGGTGCGGACCTTAGCAGCCGCCTGGCTGCTGCGGAAGCTGCGCTTCAAGCGGCGGAGGAGAAGGCCGCCAAGGCGCAGGCCAAGGCAAAGAAAGCCAAAAGGCAGGCTGCGCAATTGATGGAGGACTTTGCCGAGGCCAAGGTCAAGGCCAAGAAGAAGGCCAAGAAAGTGAAGGCCAAGGCAAAGAAAGCCATCGAGAAGGAAAAGGCCAAGGCCAAGGCAATTCTGGAAGGTAACGGCACAGAGAAGAAAAAGAAGAAGCCGAAGAAATAGCTTCAACCCATTGCTTCAAATGAAAACCGGCGCCGATGGCGCCGGTTTTTGTTTCCGCGTCGCGGCCTTGAATCAGACCAGCGTTCCCTCAGCTGTCAGGGTAAGCTTGCCGGCCAGATAGGGCGCCAGAACCTCCGGCAGCTTTACCGAGCCATCCGCCTGCTGGCCGTTCTCCAGCACTGCAATCAGACAGCGCCCGACAGCCAGGCCGGAGCCGTTCAGCGTATGCACAAACTGCGGCTTGCCGCCATCGGCAGGCTTGAACCGCGCGTTCATCCGGCGGGCCTGGAAATCGCCGCAGACCGAGACAGAGGAAATCTCGCGGTAGGTCTTCTGGCCGGGCACCCAAACCTCGATGTCATGAGTCTTGCGGCCGCCGAACCCCATGTCGACGGTGCACAGAACGATGGTGCGGAAGGGCAGGCCCAGGCGCTCCAGGATGTCCTC
>JABXIA010000081.1 GCA_013373325.1 Paracoccaceae bacterium | reverse complement strand
GTGCTGGTGTAACCGCGGCGGCGCCGCAAATTTCTTCGAAGGAATTTGCCAGGAAATTCGTATTTCCTGGCACCGACATACGAGAGGAAGACCACGAATGTCTGCCCTGCATATCAAAAAAGGCTCCAACAGCCATTCCGCCTACAACCTGCGCCCGACGTTTTCGGACGTGCAGGAGCGCCATACCATTGCGGTTCTGGTGGAAAACGAACCCGGCGTTCTAGCCCGGGTGATCGGCCTGTTTTCGGGCCGCGGCTACAACATCGAAAGCCTCACCGTGGCGGAGGTGGACCATACCGGCCACCTGTCGCGCATCACCATCGTCACCACCGGCACCCCGCAGGTGATCGAGCAGATTAAGGCACAGCTGGGCCGGATCGTGTCAGTCCGTGACGTGCATGACCTGACCGTTGAGGGCGCCGCGGTGGAGCGGGAACTGGCAATCCTGAAGGTGGCCGGCGAAGGCGACAAGCGCGTTGAAGCCCTGCGGCTGGCCGATATCTTCCGCGCCAATGTGGTCGACAGCACCCTGAACAGCTTTGTGTTTGAAATCACCGGCGCACCGGAAAAGATCGATGCCTTTGCGGATCTGATGCGCCCGCTGGGCCTGGCTGAGATTGCCCGCACCGGTGTTGCCGCCCTGCTGCGCGGCAACTGATCCTGGCACGGCCCTGACCGGGCCGTGCTATCGCTGAACGGTTTGAAGCGGTGCGGTAACGCGCCGCTTTTCTGCTGCCTGCAGCGGGAAGGGGATAACCTTCTGCTCCTGGCCGCCGGCGTCAGCCGCCTTGCACTCCGCCGTTGCACTCAGCCGGTCCGCGAGATCCGGGCTTCCCTGCTCCAGAACAATCGCAAGATTTTTGGCAACCCTGACATTGCCACTCAGGGTTACATCAAACTCAACCCAGTCCCCCGGATTAAGTTCAGCACACTCCGCCCCATCCTTATTTGTATAAAAAGCAAGGTCCCCCTGGTCATCGCACCAGATCACGGCTTTGGTCAGGGGAGCGTCACTCCATAAAATGACTCCAATCATACCAGTCCTCGTATTGCCGCCCGTCAATTCTGAAGCAATTGAGCTGACGCCAACATGACAAAAAACGAGTCCTGCTATTGCATTTTGTGTCAGTTCGGCTAGCCTCCTGACGTGAAGTAGAGACACCCCTGACGCCAAGCGGCCTCACAGACCGAAGAGGCGATGCCTATTACTGGCATAACCCACCGGTAAAAAGGGAAAATTCTACGTAAATGCCGAACCGTCAGGACCCCGAATGAACAGCCAGAACCGCTCTCCAGCTGACCTGAGGAACATGTTTGGCGCGAACTTGCGTCAATTGGCGCGGCAGTACCGGTCGATTTCGGAGCTGTCACGTCAATTGGGCATCAACCGCACGCAATTCAATCGCTACCTCTCCGGTGAGAGCTTTCCGCGCCCGGATATTCTGGACCGTATTTGCCGTTTCTTTGACGTGGATGCACGTATCCTGCTGGACCCGGTCGAGACGCTTTCAAAGGCGGGTCAGGTCGTAAACGGCGCATTTCTGGCAGATTTCCTTGGCCATGGCGTTCAACAGCTGACCGAGGAGTTTTTCCCTTCTGGGTTTTACCGGTTCACGCGCCGCAGTTTCATCAATGAAGAGAAATTCGTGATCGGCCTCGTCTATGTGTTCCGCGAAGCTGGCGTCACCTATATCAAGGGGTTCGAGGCCAAAGAGGCAATGCTGAGCCAAGGCCTCCCATCCAGCCCGGACGTGCGGGAGTTCCGCGGCTATATAAGCGGCCATGAGGACGGCGTGGCCTTTGTCATCGCCCGGCGCAAGGCGATGACCTACTCGTTCAACTATCTGGCGCGGGTGGCCTCCCTGCAGAACAACTTCTGGTCGGGATATGTCGCCCGCACCGTCCGGGAAAGCGGTACCGGGGAGCGGGTGACACGAATGGTCTATGAACATCTTGGCCGCGACACGTCCCAGGTTCTGGCGGCCGCCCGCAGCGCGGGCTTTACCGACGAGGACGCCCTGCTGCCCTTCCACCGGCGTCTTTTGAACACGACCCAGCCCTTCCGCTGACGCTAATCCGCGTCAGCCAGCCTGTAGATGTGCCATGTGGCGTGGCCCAAGAGCGGCAGCACCAGGAACAGCCCCAGGAACCATGGCAGCAGCGCTGCAAAGGTCAGGAGAGCTATCATTCCGGCCCAGATCATCATCACCACGAAGTTATGCTGCACATACTGAAAGCTGGTGATCATGGCGGTGACAAAGTCCACTTCCCGGTCCAGGAGCAGCGGCAGGGCAATCACCGTGATCATGTAAAGAAGCAAAGCGAACAGTGCCCCCACGGCGGTTCCGACTGCCAGCATGGTCAGCCCGTTTGCGGTCAGGAACACCTCTGCCGAGGTGGAAATATTGGTCATCGTTGCATGCCCCAGGAAAAGGGCAAAAATCATGTGGCCTAGAAAGAACCAGAACAGGAACACCACCACGATGATGGCGCAGATCGACGGCAATTGGCGGCGGCTCTGCTGCAAAACCACGCCCAGAATCCGTCCGACCGCAATCCCCCTGCCCTGTTCCAGCCGGTGCGACACTTCATAAAGGCCAACCGCGGCAAAGGGACCGATCAGCGGAAAGCCGATGGCCGCCAGCACCAGCCAGTAGGTGGTGCCGGTGCGCACGGTGATCCAGGCCATCATCCAGCCTGCCAGCACATAGACCGCAGCAAAGAACAGCCCATAGAGCGGCTTTCTGCGAAAGTCGGCCCATCCACGGCGCAGTGCCTCGAACAGCATCTGCGTCGTGACCGGCTGCAGCGGCGGCACGCCAAAGGGCTTTTCAGGTGTCATGACGCTACTCCTCCCCTCAGGCAGGCCCGTTTTGGTGTCCTGTTGCGGATGGCCTGCGTCTTTTTGAATGAAGCATCGGAAATGCTTCATTTGAACCTAGCCGCGAAATCCGCAGAATAAAATGCTTTGCAGATGCATGATTCAGCTGCGGTCCCGCCCTTGGCAGGCCGGCCCAAAAACAAAGGGGCAACCCGCGCAGGCCGCCCCCTTCCGGTTCCGAAAGACACCCAAAGCGGGCATCAAAATTGGATCAGTCCTCCGCCTGCGCGTCAGCGCGGCTCTTGCCGGACACGTTCAGCGCCAACGTGGCCGCCATAAAGCCATCCAGATCGCCGTCCAGCACGCCCTTGGTGTCGGAGGTCTCATGCTGGGTGCGCAGGTCCTTCACCATTTGGTAGGGCTGCAGAACATAGGAGCGGATCTGGTTGCCCCAGCCGGCATCGCCCTTGGCTTCGTGCGCCTCGTTGATGGCAGCGTTGCGGCGGTCCAGTTCCTGCTGATACAGGCGCGACTTCAGCGCTTTCATGGCGATATCGCGGTTCTGGTGCTGGGACTTTTCCGAGGAGGTCACCACAATACCGGTCGGGATGTGGGTAATCCGCACAGCCGAGTCAGTGGTGTTCACGTGCTGGCCGCCTGCGCCGGAGGAGCGGTAGGTGTCACCGCGGATATCGGAAGGGTTCACCTCGATCTCGATATTGTCGTCCACCACCGGATAGACCCAGACAGAGCTGAACGACGTGTGCCGCTTGGCCGCCGAGTCGTAGGGCGAAATCCGTACCAGCCGGTGCACGCCGCTTTCGGATTTCAGCCAGCCATAGGCGTTGTGGCCGGAAATCTTGTAGGCAGCAGACTTGATACCCGCCTCGTCGCCTGCGCTTTCGGATTGCAGCTCGACCTTGTAGCCCTTCTTCTCCGCCCAGCGCACATACATCCGCGCCAGCATAGACGCCCAGTCGCAGCTCTCTGTGCCGCCGGCGCCTGCGTTGATTTCGAGGAAGGTGTCATTGGCATCCGCCTCGCCGTCCAGCAGCGCTTCCAGCTCCTTCTCGGCCGCCTTCTCCTTGAGCGCCGCCAGAGCAGCTTCTGCGTCCTTGATGACCTCAGCGTCGTCTTCCATCTCGCCCAGTTCGATCAGCTCGATGTTATCCGACAGATCCTGCTTGATACCCTTGTAGGTATCAATGGAATCCACCAGCGCCTGGCGCTCGCGCATCAGTTTTTGTGCCGCCTCCGGATCGTCCCACAGGTTCGGGTCCTCGACCCGCGCGTTGAACTCCTCGAGCCGGTACTCGGCGGTTTCCCAGTTCAACCGCTGGGCCAGCAGTTCCAGCGATTTCTCGATGTCTGCGACGATATTCTGGGTTTCCGCGCGCATGGGAGGTCCTTGCAATCTGAGATCAGGCCTGCGTGATAAACCACCCTTGCGCCGCGGGCAAGCGGGCAGCATCGACCGGCGGGCACCGGGAGATACGGAAAAAGCATCTTAAATGCCGCGCGTAATCTGATACGGAAAAAACGCGGAATTAACGCGGCTCCCCGAAATCTGAAAATTGAAACGCGCGGGCGGCCTGCGCTGCCGTGTATTTGGGGAAATGGGACTATGCCCAGCGGATATCTTGTCCAGCTTGGAGACGGATCGCTTGATCACGGCGACACGATCACGTCTACCTATTCCTCCTTTACCACCGACCAGAACCTGGGCGCGGGCAACTGGAGCTGGACAGGTTCGCACGGCGGCACCCCATACACCAACGAGGTGGAACCGGGTGTCTACTACCTGGCCACCGACGGCAACGTCTACTTTGTCCCCGATTATGGGCCGCCCGACTCTTTCAGTTCCGCAACCGCCGACAACCCGCCCGCCTATACCGACAGTGACGGTCCGGTGGAGGGCACCAGCGGCGCCGACAACATCGACAGCAGCTATACCGATGCCGACGGCGATCAGATCGACAACGGCAGCGGCGGCGGCGCGTCCGGCAATCAGGACACGGTGGAGGCCGGAGCAGGCGATGATACGGTCAACGCCGGCGCCGACAACGACATGGTGTTCGGCGGCTCCGGCGGCGACAGCCTGGCCGGCGGCAGCGGCGATGACACGATCTATGGCGACAGCAGCAGCGAAGCGGGGCTGACGGAATCCGACCAAAGCATCGGCAATTCGAACGTCACCGACACCAGCAGCGGCTTCACCGTGACCGCCAGGGACTTGTCCGGCACCGCAAACGCCGCCAACATCGACTATTACGACGGCGGCTTTGGTGTGGCCGGTGCGATCTCCGATTCAGACAGCTCGGTGGACGCGCAAATCGGGTACGACAAGGCTTCGGGAATATCCGAAGAAATTATCGTCGACTTCGATCAGGACACCAACGACGTAAGCTTTTCTTTCAAGCACCTTTATACCGACACCTACGGCGAAGAGGGCCACTGGGCCATCTACAAGGACGGCGTCCTGATTGCCGAGGGGGATTTTACTGAAGACGTCGCCGGTTCCGGCACCGGCACAATCAACATCAGCGGCTATGGCGATTTCGACCAGCTGGTGCTGTCCGCCAATCTTCAGACCGATGGCACCGACGGCTCTGACTACATGGTCACCGACATCACCTTCACGGTGCCGGCGGAAGTACCCGCGGACGGCAACGACAGCATTGACGGTGGTGACGGCGACGATGTGATCTATGGCCAGGGCGGCGATGACACGATCTTTGGCGGCGAAGGTACAAACGTTCTGGACGGCGGCGCTGGAAACGATGTTTTTGTTTCGGACGGCCTGGACGATACTATTATCGGAGGTGATGGACACGACATCATCGACCAGCGCCTTTCGACCAGCACCTTCGACGTGGACAGCTTTTCGGGAATTGAGGAAATCTACACCTCTGATTCCGGCGACACCTGGAATTGGGCATCTGACTCAATTCATCTTCACGGAGGTGCGGGAGCTGACACAATAAACGCCGGTTCGGGAGCCGATACGATTGAAGGCGGCGGCGGTGATGACAGCCTGAAAGGCGGCGCAGGCGCCGACTCTATCGACGGCGGCACTGGTGATG
Source organism: Paracoccaceae bacterium (assembly GCA_013373325.1). Classification (GTDB taxonomy): domain Bacteria; phylum Pseudomonadota; class Alphaproteobacteria; order Rhodobacterales; family Rhodobacteraceae; genus Leisingera. Next base: position 15,525 of record JABXIA010000081.1, on the reverse strand, counting down.
ACAGCCTGATCATCGGCGAAGGCGACACTGCCACGGGCGGCGATGGCGACGACTACTTCACGGTGGAAGACACTGGAGATACCGGCAGCAACGACATTTATGTGACCGGCGGCGATACAGGCCAGACCACCGGTGACACACTGGACTTCAACGGCAACCTTGTCCTTGGCTCGGTGAATATCACAGATAACACCGGCGGCAGCCTGACAGGTACAGCCACCTTGCTGGACGGCAGCACGGTCCATTTCTCCGGCATCGAAAACATCATCTGCTTTACCGCGGGCACCCGCATCGCCACTTCAGCGGGCCTGCGCTGCATCGAAACGCTGCGCCCGGGCGATCTGGTGATGACCCGCGACAATGGCCTGCAGCCGGTGCGCTGGATCAGCCAGTCAACGGTCCCGGCGACGGGCAACCTGGCCCCGATCCGGATCAAGGCGGGCCAGTTCGGGGCGGAGCGCGACCTCTTGGTCTCGCCGCAGCACCGGATGCTGTTCTCCGGTTCACAGGCCAGCCTGCTGTTTGGCGAAAGTGAGGTTTTGGTCTCTGCCGTGCATATGCTGAATGACCGCTCCATCCGGCGCGAACCGGGCGGCACGGTGACCTATGTGCATGTGCTGTTCGGCCAGCATGAGATCATCTATGCCGAAGGCGCCGCCTCCGAGAGCTTCCACCCGGGCATTCAGGCTGTCTCAGCGCTGGAGGAACCGGTGCGCGAGGAACTGTTCCGCATCATGCCGGATCTGCGCTGGCACAGCGGCGAAGGCGGGCGCACCGCCCGCCTCTGCGCCTCGCGCCATGAGGCCGCGCTGCTGCTGCCGCGCGCGCCGCAGGATCAGTAAAGCCCGCCGGAACTGACGGTGCCAAAGGTCGCCTTGGGCCCCAGCACAGCCGTGCCGCCGCTGGACGTGGTAACCTGGCGGCCGGATTGCTGAACTTCCTCGATCAGCGGCAGGTTCGACCCCATGGCAAAACCGCCGTCATAAGTCAGGCCGAAGATCGGCTCAGCCCCGTCGCGGAAATACTCCGCCACCACATAAGCGCCCGACGCCCCATCCGGCAGACGTGCGCCGGTGTAGCGGTCGATCTTGATGAAATGGCCGCCTTCCGGCACCTCGAACGGGCCGCCGCCGAATTTCTCGGTCGCCTTTTTCATGAACTGCTGGAACACCGGGCCGCACATGGTGCCGCCATAGGCGCCGCGGCCCATCGGGCGGGGCTGGTCAAAGCCCATGTAGCAGCCGGCCACGATGTTGGAGGTGAAGCCGACGAACCAGACATCGCGGGAATCGTTGGTGGTACCGGTCTTGCCCGCGGTGGGCACCGGCAGGTTGATCACACTTGATGCGGTGCCGCGGTCAACCACGCCCCTCATCATCGAGGTGAGCTGATAGGCGGTGATCGGGTCCATCACCTGTTCGCGGTCGGTGACAATGCGCGGCGCCTGACCCGGCGCCAGCGTGGGATCGGAACAATCCACGCAGTCGCGGTCGTCGTGGCGGTAGATGGTCTTGCCGAACCGGTCCTGCACCCGGTCCACCAGCGTCGGCTGCACACGCTCGCCGCCGTTGGCGAACATCGCATAGGCCGCCACCATCTTGTAGAGCGTGGTTTCCTCTGCCCCCAGCGAGTTGGCCAGGAACGGCCCCATATTGTCATAGACGCCAAACCGTTCGGCATACCCTGCAACCACCGGCATCCCGACCTCTTGCGCCAAACGGATGGTCATCAGGTTCCGGCTCATCTCGATGCCGGTGCGCAAGGGCGTCGGACCGTAGAATTTATTGGTGGAGTTCTTGGGCCGCCACAGTCCCTGCGGCGTGTTGATCTCAATCGGGGCGTCAACCACGATGGTCGCCGGACTGTAGCCGCTGTCCAGCGCAGCCGCATAGACAAAGGGTTTGAAGCTGGAGCCCGGCTGCCGCATCGCCTGGGTCGCGCGATTGAAGACCGAATGCTGGTAGGAGAAACCGCCCTGCATTGCCAGAACCCGGCCCGAGTTCACGTCCATCGCGACAAAGCCGCCCTGTACTTCCGGCACCTGCCGCAGCGACCAGTGGCTGAAGGCATCGTCCTTCTTCTCGGCCCGGACCAGCACAACGTCGCCGCGGGCAAAATTGTCGGCAAAGCTGCCCTTCATCCACTTGATGTCGGAACGCGGCACGGTCCCCGTGCCTTCGCTCTGCTCCACCCCGACGGTCAGGGACTTGTCGCCGACTTCCAGCACCACCGCCGGATACCAGCGGCCGCCGAGCACGATGTCGCGGGACACTTCCGTGTTTGCCAGTGCCGCACGCCAGGCAGCTTCGTCCTTCAGCTGTTCCTCTTCCAGCTTGATGCCAGTGCCGCGCCAGATTCCGCGGGAGCGGTCGTATTTTTCCAGCCCGCCGCGCATTGCCAGCGCCGCCTCGGCCTGCATGTCGTGGTCGATGGTCGCGCGCACCGTGAAGCCGCCGGTGAAGAACTCGCCCTCACCGAAGTCCTCTGTCAGCTGGCGGCGGATTTCATCGGTGAAATAGTCGCGCGGCGGCAGCGTGGTACGGAAGCCCTCGAAATCGCCATTCTGAACAGAGCGCAGCGGCTGCGCCACTTCCACGTCATAGACATCCTTGGAGATATAGCCGTTCTCGCGCATCTCCCGCAGCACATAGTTGCGCCGCGCCAGCAGGCGCTCCTTCTGGCGGACGGGGTGATAATCCGACGGTGCCTTGGGCATCGAAGCCAGTGTCGCCGCCTCATGCGGTTCCAGCTCGCCCAGGGTCTTGTTGAAATAGGTCTGCGCCGCCGCCGTCACGCCATAGGAGTTCTGGCCGAGGAAGATCTCGTTCAGGTACAGCTCCAGAATGCGTTCCTTGTCGAGCGTTTCCTCCAGCCGGGTGGCGAGGATGATCTCCTTGATCTTGCGCTCGGCCCGGCGGTCGCCGGACAAGAGAAAGTTCTTCATCACCTGCTGGGTGATGGTGGAGGCGCCCCGCACGTTCTGCCCGCGCGAGCGCACCGCCTCAATCGCTGCGGCGGCAATGCCGCGTGCGTCATAGCCGGCGTGGCTGTAGAAATTCTTGTCTTCGGCCGAGATGAAGGCCTGTTTCACCAGATCCGGGATTTCCGCCGACGGTGTGAACAGGCGGCGCTCCTTGGCGAATTCATCAATCAGGTGCCCCTCGCCCGAATAGATCCGGCTGATCGTCGGCGGCTGGTACTGCGCCAGCGATTCATGGCTCGGCAGGTCGCGCCCGTAGATCCAGAACACCGCCCCGATGGTCAGCGCCACCATTGCCACGCCAAGGGTGATGGTGCTGAAGATGGAGCCGAAGAAAGAAAAAATAAACCTGAGCACGGATGTTAGCCTTTCACGCGGGGTGCCGCCTATATAGGCGCGGCGTCTGCCGGGGTCAAAGCATGCAACGGCGAATTAGCGCTGCCTTCAATCCCGCGGCCCGAAGAATTGGGTTTGAGCCGCCTGTGATGTATCCTGTCCGGACAATACTAACAGCGGCTGCCCCAGACTCCCAATGCTTGCCGCGGTTTTGGGCGCATGCGGCAGGCAGGCTGAAGGCGTATGCACGCTTTCGCCGTTCTGACCTGCCTCCCCCCCCCGCCTGCCAGCCGCGGCACGTGCCCGAAATATGTTTCACCCGGCAGTCCAAACGGTGAAGGAGACTGCTATGGCCAAACTCGGAGCCCCGGTGGGCGGCGGAAAAACAGCCGTGAACGATCCCAAGGACGTGATTCTAGTCCAGAAGCTGCTCAATGAACACGCGAACACCGTCGGCTACAAGCGGGTGCCGACCAACGGCAAGGTAGGCCAGCCAACGATTCTGGCTATAGGCCAGTTCCAGCAGCAGGTGGTTAAGACCAAGGTGACCAGCCTGGTCGAGCCAGGCTCCAAGACCTTCAAGATGCTGGACAGCTCCCCGGTCAAGGTCGCCGTGAGATTCGCCAAAGCGCAGGGCGGCAGGCCGCTGCCTGCCAAAGGCAAAGTCTATGAGGTGAAATGGCGGGGCAAGACCCACTGGTTCACCGAGGACGACATGGGCACCGCCATGGAGGCGATCCAAAGCCGCCTGCATGTCGAGACCATGGCCTTCATGAGCACGCTGAACAATTACCGCAGCCAATACCGCGAGATGCAAAAGGGGTTCTGGACCTTCTTCGTGAAGATGGTGACCCCCAATGCCGACATCGAGCGTCCGGCAAAATCGCTGAAAAAAGCCGACGCCGCGGTGAGCAAGCTGGTGAACATGACCTATGGCAAGAACAAGAAGAGCCTGCTGGCCTCCTTCAAGCAGATGAAACAGACCAAGATCCTGCTCGACGCAGTGGCGATGGATCTGAACACGCTGTCCAAGGAACTGGGGCAAAGCGCCAGGATCTGCGAGGAGATCTCAGTGGACCTGCGCGACGGTTCGGCCGACATCGTGCAGCTGATCCTGGTCACCAATGGAGTGAACCCGGCCGCCGCCGGTGCCGTAGTCGCCGCAAGCAAGAACACCGTCCAGGAAATCGCCAACGGCTGGATACTTAGGGGTCGATGGGTCAAGGAAGGCGGCGTGGCCGGCTCCTTCAAACGGATCGCCTTTGCCGGGATAGCGGGCGGATTTTCCGGCTGGATCGGTGCCAAGGCCGGCCAGTTCATCATGAAAGGGGTCGGTGAAAGACTCGCCAGCCGCATGGTCACCAACCGCTGGATCGGCAAGCACCTGTGGAGCACGGCAGCCCGCTGGGGCGGTAACGAGATCGGGGCGATAATCGGGCGCTACCCGGGCCTGACGCGCAAGGCGGGCGGGGAAATCGCCATCCAGACCGTGGTGCGGATGGCGCATAAATTCTTCACCGGGCGCGCCCTTTCCAAGGCTTTGACCAATCGCATGAACGCCTTGGAAAAAATCGTCAGCTCCTGCATGGAGAAGAGCAAGGCCGAAGAGCAGCTTATGGATTGCATCGCCGCCAAAGTGGAAAAGCAGGGGCTGATGGCCAAGATCGCCGATGACATCCTGGTGCCAAACAAGCAGGCGCTCGAACGCGGGATCGACAGGGCGCTGGCCAAGGCTGAGGCGAAGGCCGGCTAGCAGGGTTCCCGAAAGGAGCCCTGCCCCGACAGGCACCGCCGGCTGCTACTGCCGCACCAGTGCCCGGCGGGCGTCATCTTCGATGCGCCAGGCGATCAGCCCGTTCAGAATGCCGCGCGCCGCCTTGGCCCGCCACTGGGCGTCCACCAGATTCTTCAGGTCCCGCTTGCTGGACAGAAAGCCGATCTCCACCAGCACCGAGGGAATATCGGCCGACTTCAGCACCGAAAACCCGGCTGAGCGCAGCGGCCGGTTGTTGATCGGCTGCCCCTGCGCCCGAAGCCCGTCAATCAGCGCCGCCGCCAGCGCGTCACTGCGCGGCTGGGTTTCCTGCCGGGCCAAATCCAGCATCACAGCCGTCACGCCGTCGTCGGCCTGGCTGAGGTCGGTGCCGGACAAAAGATCACCGCGCAGATGGCGTTCCGCCAGCTTGGCAGAGGCCGCGTCCGAGGCTTCCCTGGACAATGTGTAAACCGTTGAGCCATGCGCGCGGCCCTCGGAAATCGTGTCTGCGTGCAGCGAGATAAACACATCCGCCCCCGCTTGATGCGCCAGCGCAATGCGCCGTTCCAGAGAGACAAAGTAATCATCGTCCCGGGTCATCTGCACGGTGAACTGGCCGGAGCGCACCAGCGCTTCGCCCAGTTCCCGGGCGAATTGCAGCATCAGGTGCTTTTCGACGACGATCTCGGTCTCGGCGCCCGGGTCAATTCCGCCGTGGCCAGGATCCAGCATGACCAGCAGCGGTGCATTCTCATCCCGGGCCGCCCTGGTCTCCATGGTTTCCGGTGCGGGCAGATCCCAGCGCGGGTCCTGCGGCGCCCCGGCGCTGGCGGTAAACTCCTCTGTCGTGGCCTGTTCCAATGCAACCGTCAGCGTTGCTGCCGCTGTCACCCGGTCAACCGACAAGGCGGCAGAGGCCACTTTCATCGGTTCCGCCAATTGCAGCACCAGCCGCGACCAGCCGGGAACATAGGTGCCGAATTGCGCCGCAGTAACCCGATCCCCCTGCAGCAGCGCCTCTGCCGTCAGCCCGGTCCAGTCGACCTCCTGGAAATCCAGCACCAGCCGCGGCGGCTCCGCCAGGGTGAACAGCCGGTACGGCACCCCTTGGCTGAGCCTCAGGCTGATCTCCGCCCCTTGCCCGGCATCGCGCACCTGGCTGGCGCCAGCATTGATGCGCGCGAGGCCGCTGAAGCTGCTGCCGGACTGCGCCCAGGCGCTTGCCGCCAAGGCCCAGATCAATGCGGTTAGTGTGATCAGTCTGCCCATTTCCGCCCCTTGCCCGGTCTGCCTCATGCCCGGCCTGCCCGGCCCTTTTGGCCGACAGACTAGGCAATTTGCCAAGGGATGGAAATCCGCCTTCTGCGGCTATCCCCGGCTTTGCCGCCAATCAGCCCCGGGACGCCATGAACAGTGCCAGCCGCGCCAGGCCTTCCTCAATATCCTGGGTGGAGCGCGCATAGGAAAAGCGCAGCGTGGTCGCGCCGCGGACGGGGTCAAAGTCCAGGCCCGGGGTCACCGCAACACCAGCGTTATCAAGTATTTCAGCGGCAAAGCTGCGGCTGTCATCCGTCAGGTCCGATACATCAGCATAAACATAAAAGGCCCCGTCCGGCGGCGCGATTTTGGTGAAACCGGCCTTGGGCAGCCCGTCCAGCATCAGCTGGCGGTTCCTTGCGTAAACGGCTAGGTTTTCCCGCAGCTCGTCCTCGCAGTCGAGCGCTGCCAGTGCCGCAACCTGGCTGGCGTGCGGTGCGCAGATGAACATGTTCTGGGCGATCCGTTCGACCACGCGCACATGATCCTCCGGCACAACCATCCAGCCGACCCGCCAGCCGGTCATCGAGAAAAACTTGGAGAAGGAGTTGATGACATAGCATTCGTCGGTCAGCTCCAGCGCGGTAACTGCCTTCGCCTCATATTCAAGCCCGTGATAGATCTCGTCGGAGATGAAACTGGCGCCCTCGCCCTTTGCTGCATCAATCAGCGCGCCCATTGCCGCGCGGTCCAGCATGGTGCCGGTCGGGTTGGCGGGCGAGGCCACCATCAGGCCCGCCAAATTCTGCCCTGCAAGATCCTCCGCAACCGGCTGCAGCCGGTTTTCCGGTGCGGTCTGGATGTCCACCGGCACCAGCCCGAGCGCCTTGAGGATCTGCCGGTAGGAGGGATAGCCCGGCGCGCCGATGCCGACCCGGTCGCCACTGTCGAAAAGTGCGGTAAAGCTGAGCAGAAAAGCGCCGGAGGAGCCCGGCGTCACGATCACCCGTTCCGGGTTCAGATCAACGTTGTACCACTCCCCATAGAGCTGCGCGATCCGCTTGCGCAGGGCTGGCAAGCCAAGGGCAACCGTATAGCCCAAGGCATTGTTTTCCAGCGCATTCCCCAGCGCCTTCAGCGCACCCGAGGGCGCCCCGGTCGAAGGCTGGCCTACCTCCATGTGGATGATATGGCGGCCTGCCTCCTCAGCCTTGCGGGCAGCCTCCATCACATCCATCACAATGAAGGGATCGACCTCGGACCGGGTTGAGTTTCGCATGCTAATCTCCCAATGTGCGCGCATGAGTTTTGACCGTTTCTTCCGGCTGGCGTCAATCCCGGCTCTTCTGGTTTGCGCGCTTGTTCAATTTGCAGCGGCGGCGCAGGCGGCGTCGATCTCGCTGCTGCGCGACCCGGATGTCGAACACGGGCTGAACAAGCTGGCCGCGCCGGTGCTGCGCGCGGCAGGTTTGAATGCGAACCGGGTTCGCATCCTCATGGTCAACGACAGTTCCTTCAACGCTTTCGTTCTGGATTCCCGAACGATTTTCGTGAATTACGGACTGATCCTCAAGGTCACCTCACCAGAGATGCTGCAGGCCGTGCTGGCCCATGAGGCCGCTCATATCACCAACGGGCACCTGTCCCGGCGAATGCAGAACCTGCGCTCTGCCAACAGTGCTGCCGGGCTTGGCCTGGCCTTGGCTGCCTTGGCAGCGGCGGCTGGCGGCGGGGATGCCGCGGCCGGCATTGCCATCGGCACGCAAAGCTCGGCCTTCCGAAGCTTCCTGTCCCATACAAGGGCCGAGGAAAGCAGCGCCGACCGTTCTGCCGCCGAATACCTGAACCGCGCAGGCATCAGCCCGCAGGGTCTGGTCGACCTGCACCGGGCCTTTGCCGGCCAGGAAGTCCTCAGCGCCGGCACCCAGGATCCCTATACCCGCTCGCATCCCCTGAGCCGCGACCGCATCCGCGCCGCGCAGGCCTATCTGGCGGCATATGGCGACAAGGGGCAGAGCAACGCAGAGGCGCAATACTGGTTTGCCCGCGTCCGCGGCAAGCTGTCGGCCTTCACCCGCGCCCCGAAATGGACCCTGCGCCGCGTGCGCGAGGAGCAGTACAAGGACGTCCGCCTGATGCGCGAGGCCGCGGCCTATCACCGGCAGAACAGCCTGCAGAAAGCGCTGAAGGCGGTGAACGGCGCGCTGGCGGCCCGGCCCTCCGACCCGTTCTATCATGAGCTGAAGGGGCAGATCCTAATCGAGAACCGCCAGTGGTCGGCCGCGCTTGCCGCCTATGGCAAGGCCGTCAGCCTTGCCCCCAAGGATCCGCTTATCCTGAGCGGATACGGCCGCGCCCAGCTGGCGGCGGGCCAGCCCAAGGCGGCGCTCAAATCCATGGAGCGCGCACGCGCCATCGACTTCCGCAATACCGTGCTGCTGCGCGATATGTCGCTGGCCTATGCCAAGACCGGACAAAACGGCATGGCCGCTCTGGTCACCGCAGAGCGCTATGCGTTGCAAGGGCGTCTGAATGACGCCGGCATTCACGCCAAACGGGCCGTGGCCCAGCTGCCAGCAGGATCCCCCGCCGCGCGGCGGGCAACCGATGTACTGGTGGCCTATGAACAAGCTCAGAAGAGAAAGAGACGCAAATGACCCTTTTCACCCGCACCGCCACCGCCGCGGCCACTGCCCTTGCCCTGCTGGGTGCCCCGGCGCAGGCATTTGACATCAGCGCGATGTCGGAGGCTGAGCGCGAGGCCTTTGGCAAGGAGGTCCGCAGCTACATCCTGGCGAACCCGGAGCTGATCCTGGAGGCGGTTGACCTTCTGGAGCAGCGCCAGCAGCAGGCCGAGGCTGTGCGCGATGACGCGCTGGTCGCCGACAACCTGGAGGAACTGGTCAACGACGGCTATTCCTGGGTTGGCGGCAACCCCGAAGGCGACATCACCCTGGTTGAATTCATGGACTACCGTTGCGGCTACTGCCGGCGCGCTGCGCCTGAGGTTGCCAAACTCTTGGAAAGCGACGGCAACATCCGCCTGGTGATCAAGGAATTCCCGATCCTGGGCGACGCCTCTGTGCTGTCGGCGCGCTTTGCCGTCGCCACCAAGCAGGTGGCCGGCGATGACGCCTACAAGGATGTGCATGACGCCCTTATCGAGTTTGGCGGCGAGCCGAACGAGGTTGCCCTGCGCCGCCTGGCCGAAGGCTTGTCGCTGGATGCAGAGGCGATTTTCGCAAAGATGGACAGCGAAGACGTGACCGCAGAGCTGCGCCAGACCCGGGCGCTGGCGCAGCGGATGGCGATTTCGGGCACCCCGACATTCGTGCTGGGCACTGAACTCCTGCGCGGTTACCTGCCCGCCGATCAGATGGAGATGATGGTGGCGGAGATCCGCGAGCAGCAGAGCTGAGCTTCAGGCTGATCTGCAGGGACCGGGGCCTGCCCCGGACTCCGGGATATTTTCAGCCAGATGAAGAACGGATGCCTTACTCTGCCGCTTCCTGGGCCGCCTCGATCTGGGCGGCCTTCTTCTCAACCTCCTCGACGATGTGGTCGACCATCTGTTCGTTGGACATCTTGTGGCTGGCCTTGCCCGCCAGATAGACCATGCCGGATCCTGCTCCGCCGCCGGTGAAGCCCACGTCGGTCATCAGTGCTTCGCCCGGCCCGTTCACCACGCAGCCAATGATCGAGAGGCTCATCGGCGTGTGGATGTGGGCCAGCCGCTCCTCCAGCGTTTCCACCGTCTTGATGACGTCAAACCCCTGCCGCGCGCAGCTGGGACATGAGATGATGTTGACGCCGCGGTGGCGCAGGCCGAGGGATTTGAGGATCTCAAAGCCCACCTTCACCTCCTCCACCGGATCGGCAGAGAGACTGACGCGCAGGGTGTCGCCGATGCCCATCCACAGCAGCTGGCCCAGGCCGATCGCCGATTTGATCGTGCCGGAGACAAAACCGCCTGCCTCTGTCACGCCCAGATGAATAGGCGCGTCGGTAGCCTCCGCCAGTTGCTGATAGGCGGCGGCGGTCATGAAGACATCGGAGGCTTTCACCGAGATCTTGAATTCGTGGAAGTCATGATCCTGCAGGATGCGGATATGGTCGAGACCGCTCTCCACCATCGCCTCCGGACAGGGTTCGCCGTATTTGTCCAGCAGGTGCTTTTCCAAACTGCCGGCGTTCACCCCGATGCGGATCGAGCAATTGTGGTCGCGCGCCGCCCTGATCACCTCGGCCACGCGCTTTTCGTCACCGATATTGCCCGGGTTGATGCGCAGACAGGCGGCGCCGGCCTCGGCGGCCTCGATGCCGCGCTTGTAGTGGAAATGGATGTCGGCAACGATCGGCACCGGGCTTTCACGCACGATTTCCTTCAGCGCCTTGGACGAAGCTTCATCCGGGACCGAGATCCGCACCAGATCAGCACCCGCCTCTGCCGCGGCCTGCACCTGGGCGACCGTTGCCGCCACATCGGTGGTCAGCGTGTTGGTCATGGTCTGCACCGCAATCGGCGCGTCACCGCCAACGGGAACGTTACCCACATAAATCTGGCGGCTTTTGCGGCGTTCGATATGGCGCCACGGGCGGATGTGATTGATCGACATTGCGGCTGGTGTCCCGGCTGGATCCTGTTGGGGATTAGATACGTGCAGACGCCCGGCGCTGCAATGGCAGCACCGGGCGTCCGGCAAGAATTCCTGTTCCGTAATTACTCGGAGGGCTGCTGCACGGCTGTCTGCAACTGCGCGACCAGCGTCGCCAGCGCCTCGTTGCTGCCGTCCTGCAGATCCGCCAGTTCAAACCGGCCTGTGATCGCATCCATCGACAGCTCGACATTCTTGGTGACCTGACCGCGTTCGCCGACCGGGCCGAAATGCTGGCCGTTGACAGCAAAGTAAATGGCGCTGCTTTCACCGGTGCGCAGTTTCGGCGCATCCTCAGTCGCTGGCACCTGAAAGCGCTGGCCCGCGTCCATGATGGTTTCCAGGATCACACTGCCATCCGCCGCTGTGACCTGAACCCAGGATGGGCGCACCGCAACCATTTCGACACCCGGCGTAACCGCGGCCAGAACCTGCGGCACCTGTGGTCCCTGCTCGCCCTGCTGCAGCGGCCCGGCGCCATCAAACGGCAGGCTGGCCTCAGCCAAACTGATCGTCGGCACATCCGGCGCAGCAAAATTCCCCAGTGTCGAGGGATCAAGAGTGGAAATCGGGGCATCGCGCGCCACCAGCACCGGCACATCCAGCGCCTGCGGACGGTAAAGACGGTCCAGTGCTTCCGCGGCAGGATCCTGTGCGCCCTCGGCAACTGCCAGAACCGCGCCGTTCAGCGGGTCAAGATCCGCCAGAACCGCCGGGGTCTGATCCACCGGGGCGAATTGCACCTGCTGCACCTCCTTCAAGACAGCCCAGCCGCCATAGGTGATGCCGCCAATCAGGCCGGCCAGCACCATAAGCGAGCCGACGGCGCGCAGTTCAATCTGGCTCAGGATGCTGCTGGGTGCGGGAATGAACGGCGTATTCGGAGAGGCAAAAGCATCGCCGCCAAGGCCCTTGGATGCAACAACCGGCGCATTGCCGGACTTGCTGCGGCTGGAAGCCTCAGCAGACATGCCGTGCGCCACGGAGAAGCCGCTTTCCTTGCAGAAGTCCTGGAACGCCTGCTCGGCATCCATGTTCAGATAGCGCGCATAAGACCGCACGTAACCGGCGATGAAGCCGGGCGTGTCAAAGGCAGAAGGATCAGAGTTTTCGATGGCAGCGATGTAAGACGCCTTGATCCGCAGCTCGCGCTGGACGTCGAGCAGCGATTTGCCCATCGTCGCCCGCTCGCCGCGCATCACGTCGCCAAGCTTCAGCTCGAAATCGTCAAAACCCTTCGGCTCTGCCGTTCCGCCATGCTCATCTTGCTTGCGCTGGGTGAAGCGCCCGATCATGCCTGCCGTCCCATACTATGCCTGCCGCCATCGTTTCTAAACGGTGAAAGAATCACATGTGCGACTCAGATCCGTTGATTGATTAGCAACAGCGTAACACACTCAGTGTTAATTTACACTGATCAGTAAGTTACCCGGCAAGTTCGGCACGATTCAGCGCACAATGCGACCACAATGCGTCCATTGCGTGAACCAGCGCGTCGATCTCCTTGGGCCCGTGCACCGGCGAGGGCGTGAAGCGCAGGCGTTCGGTGCCGCGCGGCACTGTCGGGAAATTGATCGGCTGCACGTAGATGCCATAGTCCTCCAGCAGGTGGTCGGACAGCACCTTGGTGTGCACCGGGTTGCCAACGATCACCGGCACGATGTGGCTGCCGTGATCAATGATCGGCAGGCCAAGACCCTTCAGGCGCAGCTTCAGCACCTTGGCCTGATCCTGATGCTTGTCGCGCAGATCCTGAGCACCTTTCAGATAGGCAACCGAGGCCGCCGCCCCTGCCGCCACTGTTGGCGCCAGGGAGGTGGTGAAGATGAAGCCCGGCGCATAGGAGCGGATCGCGTCGCACATCTTGGCCGAAGCGGCGATATAGCCCCCCATCACGCCATAGGCCTTGGCGAGGGTTCCATTGATGATATCGATGCGGTGGGCCAGCCGGTCACGTTCCGTTACGCCGCCGCCGCGGGGGCCGTACATGCCAACCGCATGCACCTCGTCGATGTAGGTCAGCGCGCCGAATTCATCGGCCAAATCGCACAGTTCCTCGATCGGCCCGAAGTCGCCGTCCATTGAATAGACCGATTCGAAGGCAATCAGCTTGGGCGCCTTGGGATCGTCGGCTTCCAGCAGTTCGCGCAGGTGGGCCACATCGTTGTGGCGGAAGATGCGCTTGGCACCGCCATTGCGGCGCACGCCCTCGATCATGGAGGCGTGGTTCAGCGCGTCTGAATAGATGATCAGCCCCGGGAACAGCTTGGGCAGAGTGCTCAGCGTCGCGTCATTGGCAATATAGGCCGATGTGAACAGCAGCGCCGCTTCCTTGCCGTGCAGGTCGGCCAGTTCAGCCTCCAGCTGCTTGTGATAAACCGTGGTGCCAGAGATGTTGCGGGTGCCGCCAGAGCCTGCGCCGGTTGCGTCGATGGCGTCATGCATCGCATCCAGCACCACCGGGTTCTGGCCCATGCCCAGGTAATCGTTGCCGCACCAGACGGTGATGTCCTGCTTGCTGCCGTCCGGCCGGTTCCACACCGCATGCGGAAAATGACCCTTCTTACGCTCGATGTCGATGAAGGTCCGGTAACGGCCCTCTTCGTGAAGGCTGGCAATCGCTGCGTCCAGTTTCGCGGTATAGTCCACCGGCATCTCCATAGCTAATTGTGCTCCTGCAGAGCACGCGGGCTTTGTAAAGGGCACGGGTCTTCTGACGATTAGGCCACAATCACGTTCACGACTGGTTACCTGAGGCAGTCCCTTCGATCAACTGCATACGCGCCGCCAAGGGTGCGCAACATTGATGCAGGTCAAATAAAACTTAAACAGAGGCCGGGCAAGGACAGCTGCGGCCAACCTTTGGCCGTTTGCGTCGTATCTGTTTCCCGGATTTCCGAATAATGCGCAGTATCGGAAACCGCAGCAGCGGAAAATGCCGGGGATTTCCGGCCCTGAGGCCTCTGGCCCCTCCTCAATCGCGCTGCTAGGGTCCGCGGCAAATTGGCCCTTTCCCCGGGCCTTCCCCCGAAAAACAGGAGAGCATGAGATGGCACTGAATGATGTTCTGGACCGGATCGACACAGAGCTGGACGCTGCCACCGAACGGCTGATGGAGCTGTTGCGGATCCAGTCGATTTCCACCGACCCGGCCTTCAAGGCCGAATGCGACAAGGCTGCCGATTGGCTGGTCGCCGATCTGAACTCGATCGGCATCAAGGCGGAAAAGCGCACGACCCCCGGCCACCCGATGGTGGTCGGCCATGTCGGAGAGGAAAACACCGATGCGCCGCATGTGCTGTTTTACGGCCATTATGATGTGCAGCCGGTCGATCCGCTGAACCTCTGGAATACACCGCCGTTTGAACCGCAGTTGGAGGAGACCCCGAACGGCACCGTGATCCGCGGCCGCGGGTCATCGGACGACAAGGGCCAGCTGATGACCTTTGTCGAGGCCTGCCGCGCCTGGAAGGCCGTCAACGGCTCCCTGCCCTGCCGCATCACCTTCTTCTTCGAAGGTGAAGAGGAAAGCGGCTCCCCCTCGCTCATTCCCTTCATGGAAGCCAACGCCGAGGAGCTGAAGGCCGACATCGCGCTGATCTGCGACACCTCGATGGTTTCGCGCGGGGTGCCGTCGATCTCCTCGCAGCTGCGCGGCATGCTGAAGGATGAGTTCACCCTGATCGGCCCGCGCATCGACCTGCACTCCGGCCACTACGGCGGCCCCGGCCTCAATCCCCTGCGCGAGCTTGGCCGCATCGTCGCCTCCTTCTATGACGAAGAGACCGGCAAGGTCGCCGTCGAAGGCTTCTATGAAGGTGTGCATGAGGTGCCCGGGGACCAGCTGCGCCAGTGGGAAGGCTGCGGCTTTGACGAGAAAGACTACCTCGACAACGCGGGCTACACCCAGGCACACGGCGAAAAAGACCGCTCGGTGCTGGAACAGCAATGGGCGCGCCCGACGCTGGAGGTGAACGGCCTCTGGGGCGGCTACAACGGGGCAGGCTCCAAGACCGTGATCCCGTCACAGGCGCATTGCAAGATCACCTGCCGCCTCGTTGGCGACATGGACCCGGACGCGCTGCGGGTGAAGATCCGCAAGCATGTGGAGGCGCAGCTGAAACCCGACTGCAAGGTGGTCTGGGACAACGATCTCGAAGGCTCCAAGGCCCCTGTCATGGACATCACCCGCCCCGAATTCACCGCTGCCCGCGCCGCTTTGTCGGATGAGTGGCAGCGCGAAGCGGTGTTCTGCGGCATGGGCGGCTCGATCCCGATCGCCGGTTTCTTCAAGTCGATCCTGGGCATGGAATCAATGCTGGCGGGCTTTGCCAATGACGACGACGCAATCCATTCTCCGAACGAAAAGTATGACCTCAAAAGCTTCCACAAGGGCATCCGCTCCTGGGCACGGATCCTGAACGCGCTGACGCAGAAGTAAGCAACCTCGGGGCGGGAGAATGCCCCCCCTGCAAAGGGGCATTCTCCCGCCCGTCATCGGCGCTCTGAAGAGCCCCTCTTCCCGTTGGGCATGGCGCCGC
>JABXIA010000177.1 GCA_013373325.1 Paracoccaceae bacterium | reverse complement strand
CAGGTCGCGGAGCTTCAGGTCCGTATCGCCGTTCTGAACGGCTACACCGCGCTCGGCATCCCTGTCACAGAGCCCGTGGGATAAGTCTGCCCGGGGAAAGGGGAACCCCGGCCATCAGCCGATTTGCGCAACAGAGCCGAATGGGTGGTCGCATAAGCATTTGATATTTAACCAGTAAATTTAGATCCGGTGGAAACTCGATCAAGATCTACATTGCAAATCTTCCACGAGTTCGCACCAGGAATTACATATAGGGCACCCGGCGGGCGCCTTTTCTATATCTGGGTTGGAGCATTGTGGCAGAGGCTGACTGCATTGCGGAAACAGAGAACAGGCTCCTTGGTTTAGCTGTGCTTGCATTTTCGGGGGCTGGGTAACTTCCTGCCTGGCGAAGGGGGCACCGCCGCTTTCTGCAGCAGTGAAAAGATAGAGTTTTTCGTCAGCCTGCTTCAAGACAGCACTCAGTCCAAACTTGCCGTTAAGCTGATATGCTCGGCGCCGATCGCTGAATGTGCGGGCTTTTCCCAAGCCTTCCAGCGTAAGCGGACCTTCAACCGGGCGCGAGCACTTGGTCTGAGGCCGCCAGTTGGAGCAGGGTCAGCAAAGCGCAGGAAGCGGATATTGCAGAATCCGGCGGCTGCCGGGAAGCGGCCGGAAATGAAACGACCCAAATAGGGTTGGCAAACAGCCAAGGATGCTTCTGGTTAATCAAGGAGCCGCAGTTCCGAAATGCCAAGCGTTGCCAGCAAGGCTTCATATCTTGCGGCGACCGTGTTGCCTGCGCTCAGGCTTGATCCGGAGAATGGAAACCAGGGATCAGCCATGCTTCCGGTTGTGGACCACATCTCACCGGCGGCATCCTGGCGGTAGAAGGAGCAGTTGCGGGCGCGGCGGGTTTCGATACCGAAGTCCTGGCGCCAGGCCCAGGTGCCTTCATAACACATGCGGCTTCGGGTGGTGACATGCCAGCGGCCGCGGCCGACGCTTTGATCACCTTCGTTGACCGCCCAGAAGGTGCCGTCGGGGGCCCAATAAGCATAGGAGCCGCTGCCCCAGTCCTCGGTCCGCCCGGCGAACATCCGGTACAGATCCGCCGGATCCGGCGTTGTGGCGTCCTTGGGGATGTGTGATCCAAACTGGAAATCTGCCCTGGCCGGTTCCGCGCCGGCAGGTATCAGAAACACAGCCGCCAGCACAGAAGCAATACCAAACCGAAATCCCATAACGACACCCTCAACCGCTGCTTACTCTGCTAAGAAATAGGGCGAAGCCTGCGTTGTTCCACGGTTTTTTCCAGCGCAGCCCGCTAGGCGCCGGTTGCAGCGGCGGCGGGCAGGCCCTGCGTGACCGGACAGGCCGGAAAGCTGGAAAAGCCGTTGCCTAGCGGTCAAGACCCGCAGAGCGGTAGGACACTGCGGCAGCCACGGCGCGGCTGAAGGCCGTGCCCGCGGGGGTCGGCTTCAGCCCGTCCGTTACCAGGTTGATCCGCGGTGCGCGGCCTTTCCAAGGGTAGGGGTTTGCCGAAAACCAGGCATAGCGCTCGACAAACGGCAGTTGCTCCAGCATCGGGATCGCGGCCTGGATGAAGCGGGCGTTGTCCCGGTGTGTGGCCCGGCCGGGACGGTCCCAGTCTATATAGGCAAACTCGGTCACCCAGACGGGTCGTTTGTATTCCCGGTGAACCGCGATCAGCCAGTCGCGGAAATGGTCCGTATTCCCGTCGGTTGTATAATAATGCACCGCCATGAAGTCGACGCGCAGCCCGCGCCGCTTTGCCTCGTCCATGAAGCGCCGTTGCCAGGATCCGGCCCCCAGGGTGTTGTCCCGCGTCACCGCCGGGCTGCCCAGGCGCAGGCCACGCGCCTCAAGCCTCGGCCACAGTGCTATGGCCTCGGCCACGCTCATTCCGGCCTGATGGCCGCCGCCGTTGCCGTCGGGTTCGTTGAAGCCAAGCAGGGCATGCACCGGGCGGCTGGAAACAATTGGATCATCGATATTGCCGGCACTGTGGATCATCGGCACAAATTCCACCGAGCGGCGCAGCGGTCCTTTGTGTTCGATCTGGTCGGTGCGCCAGTCGTAGTACCAGCCGAGCCCCGGCTGATCCTCGATCCAGCCGAGCATCGTGTAGCTGGGGTTTTCCCAGGCGCCAACACCGGCGCGCTGCGCCTGTCCTATCTGCGCCAGCGCCATCAGGGCGCAGGCCGCCAAAAACAACCTGATCATTCTTGCTCTGCCTCAATCGGCTGGCGCTAACTGCGAAAGCCCGCAGCAGGTGCCGCCTGTGTCAGTTCTTGTAGCAGCGCGAGCGTTTGCCAAAGCCCGCAGGCGAGCAGATGTAGCTGCCGTTGCCAAGCGAAGCGGGGCCGCTCAGCCGGACCGGGCGGCGGGTTTCCGCGCCGCGCAAAAGGTTCAGTTTTCCGTAGGATTGCGCCGCAGCTTTTGTCGAAGAGGAGGCGCTGGCTTCAGCGGCAAATACTCCAATAGCCGCCAACGCCAAAACCGGCACGCAAACTGCGCGTGCGAATTGACATAACATTCACTGTCTCCTGCCTGTATAACCAGCATGACCCTGCGGCAGTTGTGTCACTCCGTTCCGGTGTCATGATACCGGTACTTAGCAAAATCCGCCGCCGCATACCAAGATTTTGCGCAGCAAGATGTTGAGATTTAGAAAACTGCAGCGGATCGGCCAGCATCCGCGGCGGAGGGCCGCCCCTTTACGGGAGGCGGCCCGGAAGTAAGATGCTGAGAATAAACGGCCGTCCAGAGTGGTGCCGTGGCTGGTGCGCCGGACGGGCCGGGCGGCGGGAATCCGCCGCTTTGGCCAGGTCAGCGGCTGAGTTCGGCAGCTTGAGAACCAAGCGCGTTGCCGGGAAAACGCCAGTCCGGCAGCCCGTAGCCGTCCGGCCAGGGGTAGACTTCCTGCTGATTGAAATAGACTACCGCCTGCAGCTCGGGAAAATCTTCCAGATCCTGGCGGACATCCTGGTTCCAGCGCTCGACATATTCGTCGCTGCCGACATAGCCCAGTTCGGCCACCACGATCGGCCGCCTGAATTGCAGCGCCCGCTGGTAGCGCGGGGTGAGAATATCGCGGAATGTCTGCTCCTGCCCCAGCACATCGCGCTCCCATTGCTGCAGGCCGAAAACCGAGAGGCCGATCACATCGGCATAGTCATCGCCCGGATAGTAATCAGCAAAGCCCTCATGGCCCAGCGGCGACCACATATAGTCGAAATCCTCCGACACCTGGCGGCAGACATCGATTACGCGGCGGTAGGCCCTGATATAGGTGTCCGGGTTCCAGTTGGCCCAGATGAACTGGCCGCTTTCGTCTTCCATCTCCTGCGCCCAGCGGATGGTGACAGGGCTTTGGAACTCACTCAGCGCCGCGCAGATCGCCCGCATGTTGGCGTCATACTGTCCGTTTGCGATCCCCTCGATCAGATGGGCGGGGGTATTGCGCTCGTCCCGGGTCCAGGTCCAGGGCTCGATGGTGACCAGGATCGCGCGGTTTCGTTCGGCAGCATAGGTGTCGGCATCCTGCAGCGAGGGCAGGTGGACGTCCTCCCAGGGCAGGAACAGATGTTCGATCTGAACATCCGGATCCTCGGAAAACCGCCCGTCCGGATCATAAACGCCGAACGGCAATTCGCCCGGAGGCGCGGCGGAAACTGCGCCGGCCAAAGCCGTGGCCAGCGCTGCGGCGCAGAATGTCATACGCAAGCCAATACGGTGCTGCTGCTTCATGGTTTTACTCCCGATCATTCCCGGGACCGGATTCAATCCGGCCCGGATCGTAAATGAGAATGACTGTCCCTGGCCCGCCTAGCCCGGCGCCTGCTACGGCATATTCCTCACGAATGATCCGGTAGGGCTCCAGCCCTTTTGACAGGGCGTAAAGGCTTTCCATGCCGCGCTCATTCACAGAGACCGCAGCTATGCAGAAAAGCGAGAGCGGCACCGCCAGCTTTGCCAGCCCGGGAAGCCGCAGCACCTGCCGTGCTCCGCCAGCAGTCCGGTAGTGCAGGCCCACGATCACGGCGGTGATAACCGCATAATATGTACCATTGATCGACGCCAAAAGATAGAAGCCGTGCGCCTCGCGGACGCTGTCCACCAGCAGAATCGGCAGGAAGCAGCCAAGCGCCAGCGCCGCGTAGACCGCAATAATACGGCCCGGCAGGGCGGCTTTGGTGGCATCGCCTTTCGGAGTGATGCGGAAATCGACAAAGCCGCCAGCGATCTTGTCGCGCACCGCCATGATGCAGCCCCACAGCACCCAGGGCCACTGGATGCCCAGGAACAGGGTTTTCTCCCAGCTGATCACCTTGCAGTCTGCGGGCCGGAAGAAGCCGTCCGCCTTCAACCGGTAGGCCAGCACCGTCAGCACCAGAACCTGCGGCGCCGCATGCAGGATGAAGGCCGGATAGGTGACTTCGGCATAGCGGAAGTCGAACAGAAGTGCGAGCACCGGCAGCAGATAGAGCAGTGCCATGAAGCCTGCGAACATCGGGTAAAACAGCTGGCAGAACAGAAACAGGAACTTCAGCCGCGGCGTCAGCCGGGCGAAGTAGCCGGAGGTGAACTGCAGGAAGATGGTCAGCAAGCTGCGCGACCATTGGAATTCCTGGGTGCAGAGGTCGGCGATATTGGCCGGCCCGTCGCCCTCGGCGATGGCGTTGAAGGCATGCACCCCTTGCCAGCCGCCGGCGTTCATCAGCATGGTGGTGGAATGGTCCTCGGCCAGTTCCGGCCCCAGGCCGCCGACGCTGCGCAGCGCCTTGGTGCGCACCGCGTAATGCGAGCCTATGCACATCGGTGCCAGCACTGCCGCATAGCCGGCCTGAAACACGCCGTGAAAGGCGGCTTCAGTATGCAGCCGGGTCCGCGCCGCCCAGCTTTGCCCGGCATTGCGGGCGCAGATGCTCGGAGCGCTGACATAGCCGACCGCGGTGCTGGAAAAGCCGCGCATGATCTCGGTCAGATAATTCGGCGAGGGCACGTGGTCAGCATCCAGCTGCGACACAAAATCATAGTTTTCGTAGCCGTAGGTGTCATAGAAAAACGCCAGGTTGCCTTCTTTGCAGCGTGTCCGGCGCGGCCATTCCTTGCGATGGTAATCGGCCCGTCCGCGGCGGGTGGAGATCCGCACCCCGCGGGCGTCGCACCAGGCGATGGTTTCAGGATCGGGATCCTCATCCGCCAGCCAGGTGTCATGCGGGTAGCTTTGCGCCAGCATCGCCGAAAGCGTGGTCTTCAGCACGGAAAACGGTTCCGAGGGGGTTTTGGTAACGATCATCGCCACCCTTGCGGAGGCCGGATCCGGCGGCTCCCCGGCAGGCACCATGGCGCGGCGGAAAATGGTGACGAACAGCATCTGCAGAAAAAACAGCCAGCCGAGGCCGATGGTGGCGATCCAGTATTGAATGCCGCTGGTCTGGTGCTCCGGCAGGAACCACCAGCCCCAGAACCAAAATGCAGCAACCGCCCAGGCCGCAATCAGAGCATGGTAATACCAGGCGGTCCTGCCACGCAGCAGCGGCACCAGCGGCGCCTGCTGCGACCTACAGCGCTGGTGATCAGAGAAGTGATCACAGGCAGGCGTCATCGCATGCCTCCAGTCCAAAGCCGGGTGCCGCATGGCGGATGATCTCCGGCAGCGTGGAATGCCGGGGGCGGAACGCAAGCAGCCTGGCCGCCAGCTTTGTATCCGCGACCAGTTCTGGCGGATCGCCCGGGCGGCGGGTCTGGGCTTTCCAGGGCACGGGCCGTCCGGTGACGGCCTCGGCGGTCCGGATGATCTGCTTGATCGAGTGGCCGCATCCGGTACCCAGGTTGAGGGCAAAGCTGTCGCTGCCCTCAAGCAGGCGGCGCAGCGCAAGCACATGCGCCCGTGCCAGATCCGTCACATGGATATAGTCCCGGATACAGGTGCCGTCGGGCGTGTTGTAATCGGTGCCGAACACCTGCAGCGGAGGCGCCCTGCGGGAAGCAGCCATCAGAACCAGCGGGATCAGATGGGTTTCCGGGTCATGGCGTTCAAACAGCCGCCCCTGCGGGTCAGCGCCGCAGGCATTGAAATAACGCAGCAGGGCAAACCGCAGGTCTCCGGCTGCGGCCTGATCACGGATCATCTGTTCACACATCAGTTTGCTGTGACCATAGGGATTCACCGGGCTCTGGCGGCTGGCCTCGGTGATGGGCAGGGCGTCCGGCACCCCGTAGGTGGCGCAGCTGGACGAAAACACCAGCGTCCCGACCCCCGTGTCCTGCATCGCCTTCAGCAGCGCAATCATGCCGCCGCAGTTGAGTTCATAATAGAAGCCGGGTTTGGCAACGGATTCCCCGACATAGGCCGCGGCAGCGAAATGCATCACCGCTTCGCACCGGTGCTTTCGGATGACGGCGGCCAAGGCACCGCAATCGCGGACATCAAGCTGTTCGAACGGCCCCCATTTCACCGCATCCCGGTTGCCGGTGCGCAGATTGTCGACCACCACCGGCTGGTAACCGGCTTCCGCCAGCTGCAGGCAGGCATGGCTGCCGATAAAACCGGCACCGCCCGTGACCAGCACCACGGGGCGGTGCATCACATCGCCCCCGGAGCAATCTTGCCCGAGGCGGCAAGCTCGCTCCGGAAATAGCCGATGGTTCGGTCCAGCCCGTCGCTCAGGTTGACTTTGGGCTCCCAGCCCAGCCGTTTTCTGGCCCGGCTGATGTCAGGGCGCCGCTGTTTCGGATCATCCTGCGGCAGTTCGAGGTACGACAGCCGGGAGTTGCTTCCGATCTTTTGCAGCACCAGTTCCGCCAGTTTCCCGACCGGCGTCTCCTGGGGGTTGCCGATGTTGACCGGCTCAAACTCGGTTGGCGGGCTGTGCATCAGAGCAATCAAACCGTCGACGGTGTCGTCCAGATAGCAGAATGACCGGGTTTGCGTGCCATCGCCAAACAGTGTGATCGGATCTCCTGCCAGCGCCTGGGTAATGAAATTTGACACCACCCGGCCGTCTTGCGGATCCATGCCCGGACCGTAGGAATTGAAGATCCGCGCCACCCGCAGGTCGACGCCGTGGCATTCGTGGTAGTCGTGGAAGATGGTTTCCGCCGCCCGCTTGCCCTCGTCATAACAGGATCGCGGCCCGAAAGTGTTCACATTGCCCGCATAGCTCTCCTTCTGCGGGCTGACGTGCGGATCGCCGTAGACTTCGGAGGTTGAGGCCTGCAGAATCCGCGCGCCCGTGGCCCGGGCCAATTCCAGCAGGTTGAAGGCGCCAAAGAGGCAGGTTTTCAGCGTTTGCAGCGGATTGGCCTGATAGCGCGGCGGCGATGCCGGGCAAGCCAGGTTGAAAATGTATTCAAACGAAGTTTCCAGCTGCAGAGGCTTGGCAACGTCCTGCCTCAGGAAAGTGAATCCCGGGTGGTTCAGATGCCCATCGAGATTGACCAGGCGGCCGCTGGACAGGTCGTCCAAACAGGTGACATCAAAGCCCTTCTGCAAATACCGTCTGCATAGTTCGGCACCTAGAAATCCGGCGCCGCCGGCCACGAGAACGGATCTGGCTCCGCTTTTCCCAGCCACGGATGACAAATTTTCACGCGAACCAAACCGCTTGGTTCCCCTATATACACCGCGATGCATTCGCAGTTCCCCCTGCAGAGGCGCGACCCGTCATGCTATGCTCGATCTTTGGCGGGCTGTCTCAAAATCCGGGCGGCCCGCTCTGGCCTCTCTGCATTCCGTGGAGTTCTGCTTTAACTCTTTCTTCTAACGCGCAATCCCGCGGGCCTCCCATAGGCCCGCCCCCATCTTGTTTTAATTTTGACTGACCGGCACAAATGTCAAATTTTACCGATCGGCAACCGTCCGTCAGCTTTGCAGGAAAGCTGCATTTCAGCTTAGGGACGTGTTTTTGGCAGAATGTTGGCCGCTCCGGCCCCGGATCACGCGTATTGCAAGGCGGTCATGATCGGCGCCAGCTGCCTGAAGGCGCACCGCACAGCGAACAATCCGGGTGTCAAAAAGTGAGGTGTGGACGCCTGCGGCGCCTCGGCTGGTTCCGTCCGGCGCTCTGCAAATCAATGTCGGCACAGGGGGGGCGCCGTTCCCGGAATCCGCAAAGCCATTCAGCAAGGCATGATCGCATTGGGAATGCCGTTGCGCGGACTGCTGAGGCGCTTTGGCGGACCAATTTTCCTGCCTGAAACCGCCTGGCTGGCACGGCTCCGCCACCGAAGTCTGCAGCCTGGCAGCCGGATGCTGTGGGGTCGGCGGGAACTCATGCCGAAAGTCGAGCAGATGAACGTTTAAGTTCTTGATGTTTGTTTACTAAATTAAACACGGGTGAGAGCGTGATCAAGGTCTGCACAGAGACCTTCAGGGGGGCTGCTGCCCGGCCTGAAGGGCAAGGCGCCCGGCGGGCGCCTTTGCTGTATCCGGAGGCTGGCGGGTACGTGCCGGCAGACAACGGAATTACCTCTTGCGGGACGCCAGAACCCCGGACTCCCGTATGATCGCTGAGACCTCGTGCTCCTTCCGGTAAGCCATGACATGCACCCCGGACACGCCGGCAATCTCCCGCATCTGCTGTATCAGCTCGATGCAGATCTTCTTGCCTTCCTTGCCGGGTTTTTCAGCCTTCTCCATCCGGTCGATGACCGCGTCCGGCACATGGATTCCCGGCACGTTGGAACGCATCCATCGTGCCGCCCGCGCCGACGCAAGCGGGCCGACGCCGGCCAGGATATAAACTTTCTTGTCCAGCCCCAGGTCCCGCACCCGCGCCATGAATTTCTCAAACAGGGGCACGTCGTAGATGTAGTTGGTCTGGATGTATTCGGCCCCGGCCTCCACCTTCTTGGCCAGCCGTTCCGGGCGCCAGTCATAAGGCGGGATGCAGGGGTTTTCAGCCGCGCCCAGAAACAGCTGGGGCGGGTTCTTGATGGTGCGCCCGGACAGGAATCTGCGCTCATCCCGCATTGTCTTGATGGTGCGCAGCAGCGACAGGGAGTCGAAATCAAAGACCGGTTTGGCGCCCGGCTGGTCGCCCACGCCAACACCATCCCCGGTCAGGCACAGCACATTGCTGACGCCCATGGCCGCGGCGCCCAGAACGTCGCCCTGGATGGCGATGCGGTTCCGGTCGCGGCAGGAGATCTGGTACACCGGAGAATAGCCCGCCCGAGTCAGCAGCGCACTGATGCCGATCGAGGACATGTGGCAGTTCGCGCCCGAGGCATCGGTGGCATTGATGGCGTCGGCAACCTCGCCCAGCGGGCGCGCGGCCTCATAGACATCTGCAGGGTCGGCGCTGTCCGGCGGATTGAGCTCAGCGGTGATGGCAAAGCGGCCGGAGCGCAGCACCCGTTCCAGGCGGCTGTGGGAGACATGGCCCTCCGGCGGCGCGGAGTAAGGCTGGGATATCGTGTGATCCATCACTTGCTGCCTTTCACGGCCTGTGCGGGTTCCTCTGCCAGCGGCGCGGCGGAGGGTTCGTTTGCGCGGGCATCGGGGAAGGCATCGGCAATGGCGGTGCGGCGCTTTTCCCGGGCTTCCCGCAGATGCGCAGCCTTTTCGCGGCTGACCCGCAGCCAGGACGAGGACCCTTCGAGGTTGCGCTCCACCGGCGGCAGAACGGTG
Source organism: Paracoccaceae bacterium (assembly GCA_013373325.1). Taxonomy (GTDB): domain Bacteria; phylum Pseudomonadota; class Alphaproteobacteria; order Rhodobacterales; family Rhodobacteraceae; genus Leisingera. The sequence continues at coordinate 12,621 of JABXIA010000177.1, read as the reverse complement.
TGAATCTGCGCGCCGCCTTTCATCCGCGACGCCCCGTCCCAGGCCAGTGCCCAAACGCATTTCATGTCCGGCTTGACCTCGCAGAAGCCGCCGGGCCTGACACCGCCGCAGGGGCCGTTTCGCAGCTGTTTGGGGCAATTCATCGGGCAGGACATGCCTGTTGACGACAGCACGCACTGCCCGCACATCTTGCAATCGAACAGCACGGTCTTGACGCATTTCTCAACAAAGGCGACCGGGCGCTCAACACGGTCATAACCGATTTTTGCAAGAACCGGGTCCAGCGCGACCATGACGCTTTCCAGGCGCTTGTAGATCCATTCAAAACTGCGCGAATGGCGGATGGCAAACAGGCGGATCCTGTACAACGGGCTTCCCTTTCTCCATGCACTTACAGCATCTTACTCACAGAGTGCGGCTGCAATGAACCTGAAATAGGTTTTGCAGCCTTCGTCTCCATGATTTTTGCTGCCTGCGGACGGTCCAGTCCCGCCGGACATTCCGGGTTCACCCCGGCAGGCGCCGGATGGTTTCCCTGCCTGTTTCCCAGGCAGGGAGCTGGCCCCGGGGGTCAGGCGTCCTGGCTGGAGCGGTCGCCCAGGGTCACGTCCAGGGTCACTTCCTTGCCCTTGCGCAGGACTTCGATCTGCGCTTTCTCGCCCGGGGCGTTCACCGCGACCGCGGCTGTCAGGTCGCGCAGTTCGTTGATCTCTGCCGTGCCGAAGCGCAGCACCACGTCGCCGGGTTTCAGCCCTGCTTCCGCCGCCGGGCTGCGGGGCTCGACGCCTTCGATCACCACGCCCTTGCCGGCCTCGCGGCCCAGCACATTGGCAGCGTCCTCAGAGAGCGGCTTGATCTGCACCCCGAGCCAGCCGCGGGTGATCTCGCCGTCGTCTTCGAGGTCGGCAACGATCTTCTGCACCATATCGGACGGCACCGCAAATCCGATGCCGACGGAACCGCCGCCCGGCGAATAGATCATCGTGTTGACGCCGACGACCTCGCCTGCGGCATTGAAGAGCGGGCCGCCGGAGTTGCCCTTGTTGATGGCTGCATCGGTCTGGATGAAGTCGTCAAACGGTCCGGAATTGATGTTGCGCGAGGTGGCCGAAACGATGCCAGAGGTCACGGTGCCCGCAAGGCCGAAGGGGCTGCCCATCGCGAGCACCTCGTCCCCGACGCGCAGGTCATCGGAGGAACCGAATTCCACCGAGGTCAGCGGTGTGCCTGTCTCGACCTTCAGCAGTGCGATGTCGGTCAGCGGGTCGGCGCCCATCACCGTGGCGTCATGCTTGCTGCCGTCAGAGAGCGTGACGGAGACGGTCTGGGCGTTGTTGATCACATGGTGGTTGGTGACGATGAGCCCGTCTTCAGAAATCACGAAGCCGGAGCCTGCGCCCTTGACGGGGCGGCTGTTGCCGAAGTCCGGCACGCGGCCGCCGAAGCGGCGCATGAAGTCTTCCATGAACTTGTCGTTGTGCATTCCCTGCCGGTCCGTGGCGGGTTCCGCCTTGGCGGTGACTTCGACAAAGACGACCGCCGGGGAAATGGTTTCGACCAGATCTGCATAGCCGCCCGCAGGCACGGCCAGGGCAGGGGCGGGCGCCAGAGCCATCATTGCGGCTGCTGAGGCGGCGGCGGTCAGGGCAAAGGCGGATCGTTTGGGAGCTTTGGTCTGGGGCATCTTCATTTCCTTGCTTCTCTAGGGATGCAAGGCAGATGGCAGGCCCTCATTTCAATCGCCTGACGCATTCTATACAGATCTGTAATGTGTGCTGAAACCGGATCCGGTGTAAGAACCGGGAGGCGCAGCAAAGCGGGGAATGGCTTGAAGATCCTGGTGATAGAAGACGATGCCACGACGGGGCCATATGTGGCCGCCGGCCTGCGCGAGGAAGGGCATACCGTGGATCTGGTCACCGATGGCCGCGAGGGGCTGCTGCAGGCAACCGCGGCGGATTACGACGTGCTGATCATCGACCGGATGCTGCCGTCGCTAGACGGGCTGAGCCTGATCAAGACCCTGCGCGGCGCCGGGGTTCGGACACCTGCCATCATGCTGACAGCGCTGAGCGGCGTGGATGACCGCATCGAGGGGCTGGAGGCGGGGGCGGATGATTATCTGGTCAAACCCTTTGCCTTTGGAGAGCTGGCGGCACGGGTGGCGGCGCTGGCCCGCCGTCCGGGGCTGCAGGAGCAGGAGACTGTGCTGCGGGCAGGGGATCTGGAGATGGACCTGGTCCGCCGCAGGGTTACCCGCGCAGGCCAAGAGATCGAGCTGCTGCCGCGCGAATTCCGCCTGCTGGAGCATCTGTTGCGCCGCAAGGGGCGGGTGCAGACCCGGACCATGCTGCTGGAAGCGGTTTGGGACATCAGTTTCGATCCGCAGACAAATGTGGTGGAAACCCATATCTCGCGGTTGCGGTCCAAGGTGGACCGGCCCTTCGGCAGCGGCCTGATCGAAACCGTGCGCGGTGCGGGGTACCGTATTGCCGGATGATGCCGTGACCCGCGCGCGCGTCCTGCTGCGCTCCTCGCCGGTGCGGCAGTCGTTGTGGCTGTCGCTTTTGTTTGTTGCGGCCAGCGCGCTGAGCCTCGGGATTACTTACTATGTGGCGCATGGCACGCAGGACCGGGCCATCCGGGAAAGCCTGATGCAGGACATGGCGGGGTTCCGCGCGACGCCTTCTGCGGCAGCGCTGGCGGCGCTGGTAAACGCCGAGACGGCAGAGACAGACCCGCAGCGCCGTCTGCTCAGCTATCGGCGGCCCGGCGGGCGGGTCGTGGCGGGTAATGCTGCCATCATGCAGCAGCAGGAAGGATTCCGGGTGGTGGCGCTGGGCCCGGCGCCGGTGGAGATCGCGGGCCGCTTCATTTCGCTCAGCGCCTATATTCATGGTGGCCTGCTGACGGTTGCGCAAAGCGCCAGGCCGCTGGATGAGCTGCGCCAGACCTATCTGAGGGTGGTTCTGTTCAGCCTGCTTCCGGCGATTGCCGCCGCGGTGCTCGGCGGGGTGCTGCTGGCGCGGCGCTCGGCGCGGTCGCTGGCGGGGATAGAGACGACGCTGGCGGCCCTGACCTCCGGTGATCTGGGCGCGCGGGTGCCGCAGATGCCGGGCCGGCAGGGGGATATCGCCCGCATCGGCCGCAGCGTGAACCGCATGGCCGAAGCGCAGCAGCAGTCCACCGAGGCGCTGCGGCAGGTGTCGGCGGATATTGCCCATGACCTGAAAACCCCGATCCAGCGGCTGGCGGTGCAGCTTCAGAGCCTGCAGGACACTCCGGGACTGCCGAAAGCGGCGCAGGCGCTGGCTGGCACGGCGCTGGAAGAGACCCGCGGCATCACCAGCACGTTTCAGGCGCTCTTGCAGATTGCCCAGCTGGAGGATGGCGCGCCGCGTGCGCGGTTCGAGGCGGTTGATCTTTGCGAACTGGCCGCAACCTTTGCCGAGATCTATGAGCCGGCAGCAGAGGAGCAGGGCCGCCGCCTCAGCCTCAGCCTGCCCGAGACGCCTGCCACGGTCACCGGCGACCGCACGCTTTTGGGCCAGCTGCTGGCCAACCTGATCGAAAATGCGCTCCGTCATACCCCGGAAGGTTCCGCCATCAGCCTGTCGCTGCGGCAGGAGGGGGCATCAGCGGTCCTGTCGGTGCGGGACCACGGCCCCGGCATTCCGGAAGAAGAGCGCGGCAAGGTGCTGCGGCGCCTTTACCGGCTGGAGCGGAGCCGGACAACGCCGGGCAGCGGCCTCGGGCTGAGCCTGGCGGCGGCGATCGCCGGTTTGCACGGGGCTGAATTGCAGCTGTCCGATGCCGGACCCGGTCTGCGTGTTGAGGTGGTTTTCGGGACCTGATCCGCTGCCGCGGGCCAGGGCGCGCTGCAGCGAAGGATGAATGTGTTGCCAAGCCGCGTGCTTTATTCCAAGCCTGGCACTGCGGGCGCCACGGCGCCTTTTTGACCCGGCACCAGGACAGGATCTCAGCCCATGACCACCGTTTCGACAAGAACGCTCTCACTCGGCGAAGTGCGGGCATTGGCCAAATCCGTCCTTGTGTCCGCGGGCATGGATGCAGCGGGCAGCGATCTGATCGCAGAGATCGTCACCTGTTCGGAACGCGACGGCCCGCGCAGCCACGGGCTGCGGATGCTGCCGGTCTATGCGCAAAGCTTCACTTCCGGCTATGCCAATGGCGCCGCCGTCCCGAAGATCGAAAAGATCGCGCCGGGCGTGCTGCGCGGCGATGCAGACAACGGATATTACCAGATCGCCGCTGCGGCGGCGCGGCGGGAGCTGATTGCGCTGGCGCGGAATAACGGCATTGCCGCTTTTACCTGTGCCAACTGCCATCACCTGGGTGGCTTGCGGTTTGACACCGAACCGCTGGCCGAGGCCGGGCTGGTGGCGCTGGCGGTGATCAACTCCTTGTCGATGGTGGTGCCGCAGGGCGGTGTGCGCCCGGTATTCGGCACCAACCCGATGTCCTTTGCCTGCCCGCGCGTGGGTGGGGCGCCTGTGGTCTGGGATCAGGCGGCGTCTATGGTGGCGCTGATGGATATACGCATGGCGGCCGCCGAGGGCCACGAGCTGCCGCGGCCTGCCGGGCTGGATCCGGCGGAAAATCCCAGCACCGACCCGGAGGCTATCCTGGAAACCCGCAGCCTGCTGCCATTCGGCGAGCACAAGGGCGCGGCGATTGCCTTCATGATCGAGGTGCTGGGCGCGGCCCTTGCCGGCGGCACGCTGTCGGTCGACAACAAGGAGCGGGAGTCCTTTGGCGCGCTCAACATTAAGGGCGGTGCCACCTTGATCGCAATTGATCCGGAGCGGTTCGGCAATGCGGCGTTTGGCGAGTACATCACCCGCATCTGTGCAGAGATTGAGGGCAACGGCGCGGCGCGGGTGCCGGGCGACGGGCGCTTGAAGAAACGTGCGGCGGCAGAGGCGGACGGGGTCGAGGTCAGCACCGGACTTCTGGCGCAATTGGACGCGCTGGCCGGCGTCTGAACACGTGGCCAAAGGTAAATGATCCGGCGAGGATGTTTTGGTGGACAGCCCTTTTCTTCTGACCGGCGGCGGCGCGGGCCGCACCACTGTTCTGCTGGCGCATGGGGCCGGCGCCGCCATGGACACCCCATTCATGGAGGTCATTGCCGCGGGTCTTGCAGGGCAGGGGCTGCGGGTTGTGCGGTTCGAATTCGGTTATATGGCCGAACGCCGCAACGGCGGGGTGAAGCGGCCGCCGCCAAAGGTTGAGAAGCTGCAGGCGGAATACTTGTCGGCCGTCAGCCGGCTTGCCTGCGAGGGGCCGCTGATCATCGGCGGTAAATCCATGGGCGGCCGTGTGGCCAGTATGATTGCTGACGGGCTCTATGCGGAGGGCCGCATTTGCGGGCTGCTGTGCCTTGGCTACCCGTTTCACCCGCCCGGCAAGCCGGAGCGGTTGCGGACGGCGCATCTGGAAGTGCTGAAAACGCCGGCACTGATCTGTCAGGGCAGCCGCGATCCCTTTGGCACAAGAGCGGACGTGCAGAGCTACGCACTGTCTGCGGTGGTCAGCCTGAGCTGGCTGGAGGATGGCGACCACGATCTGAAACCGCGCAGTACCGTGACCGGCTTTGGTCAGGACCGTAATCTGGATGCGGCCTGTACCGCCGCCGGCGCATGGGCCAGGGCGCTGAAACAGGCCTAGCGGGTCAGATGTCCGTCACGGGCAATTCGATGATCCGCCAGTAACGATCCATCATGCTGACGAGCTGCAGGAAATCGCGGCCTGCGGTCTCTTTGGCGATGTAACCCGCTGCGTTGAGGTCGTAGGCGGCGGTGATGTCCTGCTGGTCTTTGGAGGTGGTCAGGAAAAACACCACCGTATTGTGCAGCGCCGGGTCGCTGCGCAGCTCAGCGACCAGGTCGATGCCGCTCATCCGCGGCATGTTGATGTCGGCCAGAACAACATAGGGGGGCGCAAGCTTGGTTTTGCCGCCTGTGCCGCGCAGGATGCCGAGCGCGTCGATACCGTCAACGGCCCTGGTGAGATGATTGGCAATACTGGCTTTGCAAAAGGCGCGCTGCACCGCCTTGGCATCGCCGTCATCGTCGTCAACCAGCAGGATGTTCAGTTCCTTGCGGACGGGGAGAGCGCCGGTCAGCTGCTCCATGTCAGTGTTCTCCTTTTGCGCTGGGATGATGCTTCGGCCAGGTAACGCTGAATTCGCATCCCTCCCCCTCGGCAGAGAGGACGGAGATCGAGCCGCCCGCCTGCTGCACGTGTTTCTGGACGATGGCGAGCCCCATGCCGCTGCCCTCCACCTGGTCGCGGGACTTGAGCGTCTGGAACATCTGGAAAATTTTCTCATGGTATTCGGGGGCGATACCGGGGCCATCGTCAGCGACCTGGAAGACCCAGCTCCCGTCCTGGTCCTGCAGCGTTACGTCCACCGTGCCGGTGCCGGTTTCACTGTGCTTGATCGCGTTGGAAATAAGATTGGCGAAAATCTGTTTCAGGGGCATGTTCACCAGCTGGATATGCTTAAAGGCCGGGTCGATGCGGATCGTGAAGCCCGGCGGCTGGTCAACCAGCATCAGCACCTCCTGCATCAGCGCGTCGCCTGGCATCAGCTGCTGGTAGCGGTGGTCATCCGCGCGTCCGATCCGTGAGTATTCCAGCAGATCATCCAGCAGCCGGTCCATCCGTGTCACCCGGGAACGGAGCAGCTGCAGGTTTTCGCGGCTGTCCTCGTCCAGGACGTCTGCAAGATCCTCTTCCAGCCAGGTGGACGCGTTGTCGATCACCCGTAGGGGCGCCCGCAAATCGTGAGAGGCCACATAGGCAAAGTCATCCAGGTCGCGGTTCGACCGGGACAAATCCTCGATGAATTTTTCCCGCTCCGCCTCGGCGCGTTTCAGTTCCGAAATGTCGCGGACGATGCCGCTGAACAGTGTGTGGCCGCCGACCCGGACTTCGCTGACGGAAAGCTGCAGCGGAAAGGTGCTGCCGTCCTTGCGCAGCCCGCGCACTTCGCGGCCGGTCCCGATGATCTTTTTCTGGCCGGTATCATGATAATTCTGAAGGTAGTCGTCATGCGCTGAGCGGTCTGGGTCCGGCATCAGGAATTTGACATTCCGCCCTTTTGCTTCACCGGCGCTGTAGCCGAAAATGTCTGTGCAGGCGCGGTTGTAGCTGAGGATGTTTCCGCCCGCGTCAATGGTGATCATGCCGTCGACGGTGTTTTCCTGAATTGCGGCCAGCTCATTCTGTTGGCGCTCCAGCGAAAGTTGGAATGCCTTCTGGCGGCAGACGATGAAGGCAAAGGCCCAAAGCGCCAGGATTGTGAGCCCCCTGTTGGTCAGCACAATCCATTCATTGGCCGCCGAGTGCGGAATCAGAAAGTAGCCGAGTACCGAAAGAACTGATCCCACCGCGGCATAGGTGTAAGCGGTGGAGGGCGTCTGCGCCCAGATGGCGCAGAGAACGACGCCGGTGTAGATCAGCCCTGCCGCCACCCCCAGCGGCGTCAGGTAATCGAACAGAAACCCGGCAGCAACCATAAAGGCCGCTGCGGCCTGGGCGCGCTGGCCCTCTGCAAGCTGCCGGAGAGCTGGCTGGCGGATGCCGGTTTGCCGGGCGTAGGTCATATGGCGAGCGGTTCCTATAATTGCTGCAGGCGGATGAAATCCTGGCTGTTGACTGCGGTTCTGTTTGCTGTCGGCTTATGGAGTGTCTGGATAGAGTACACGCACTGTACGTATCAGCAAGAAAAATACATCTTAAAGTTGCTTTTGGGATTGCAGGCGCGGACCGGGCAGCCGGATCACCACGGGTTGCCAGATGGCTGATACGGGTGCCGGGATCAGAAGGCGCTGACCCTGACGGGACACAGGCTCCATGCCGGACAGAGCGGTTTTTCGAGCGCTTTGCAGTGCTGTGGCCGCGGCGGCACAGGGCTGCTGTTGGGCCCGGAAAACCGGTCTGGAGCCGGTTAAGAATTTGCTTTCGGTTTGACGCTAGCTTTGCGCGATCCCTTTAGAATCACGAACGTGCGGAGAGATAAATGTTTTTCAAATCCAAGGCGGCCAAACCTGCAGGAGAGCTTAGCAATGCAGAAATTATCGCCGGCATGGTCGACCGCACGCAGGCGACGATCCAGTTCCAGCCTGATGGGACCATTTTGACGGCGAATGCCAATTTCCTCTCTGCTCTGGGGTACAGTCTTGAGGAAATCACAGGCAAGCATCACTCGATGTTCGTTGCACCGGATCTGGCGGCCAGCGCGGAGTACAAGTCTTTCTGGAAGGAATTGGCACAGGGCCGCGTGTACACCGATCAGTTTCCGCGGGTGACCAAGGCGGGGGAAACCATCTGGATTCAGGCCACCTATGCACCGGTTGCAGGGCCGGATGGGGCGATTGTGCAAGTGGTGAAGGTAGCGACTGACGTGACCGTGCGCCGCCGCGGCTTGCAGGAGATTGCCCGCGGGCTGGAAGCCATGAGCCAGGGCGACCTCGGCGTAAGGGTCACGCTGTCGGAACAGGCGGACATCGCGGCGCTGGGCGAGGCATTCAACCGGTCTGCAGAGCAGCTGCAAACGGCAATTGGAGCCGTCACCCGGGTGTCGGATGCGGTGGGGCGCACTTCCGATGAGATTTCAAAGGCTGCCAGCGATTTGTCGCAGCGCACCGAAAGCCAGGCCGCGACGCTGGAGGAGACGGCGGCGGCCATCGAGGAGCTGACCTCCACCGTGCATTCCGCAGCGGAGGGCGCGGAGAAGGTGGAGGGCATTGTGAGCGAGGCGAAAACAGCAGCAGAGCGCAGCGGCCGGGTGGTTGAGGACGCGGTGGCAGCGATGTCGCAGATCGAGAATTCCTCTGAAGAGATCGCCAAGATCATCGGGATGATCGACGACATCGCCTTTCAGACCAACCTGCTGGCGCTGAATGCGGGCGTTGAGGCGGCACGGGCAGGCGATGCGGGCCGCGGTTTTGCGGTTGTGGCCTCCGAAGTGCGGGCGCTGGCGCAGCGTTCCGCCGGAGCGGCAGGCGAGATCAAGCAGCTGATCAGCGAAAGCAATCAGCAGGTGGCCAGCGGTGTCGGCCTTGTGGGGCGCACCGGTGCGGAGTTGAAGGAGATCATCAGCAGCGTCGGAACCATCTCCAGCCACATCAGCAGTATCGCCACTGGCGCCAAGGAGCAGGCGACATCGCTGAGCGAGATCAATCTGGGTGTTTCGCAGCTGGATCAGGTGACCCAGCAGAACGCAGCGATGGTGGAGCAAACGTCGGCAGCCAGCCAGCAGCTGTCGTCTGACGCCGGACAGCTGACCCGTGAGGTCTCCAAGTTCAGCGGCTGCGGAGGTGCGCCCCAGACCGCATCTCCGGTCGCGGAGGTGATTGCCTTCCAGCGTCCCGCGGCAGCGGCTGCGGTGCAGAACGATCTGCCCGCGGCGCAGGGCTGGGACGATTTTTGACGCTGCCGACGGCCCGTCAACCGGTTCCACCTGGCTCTGCCTGAACTGACGTGTTGACACTCCCCGCCCGTGCCGCAACGCTGGCCGCAAAAATGACGGGGTGTACACATGGACCGCCAGGATACGGCTGCATATCCGCTTGTCCGACGGGCCGGGCTGAGCGGCATTCTGGTCAGCTTCGGCGGCAGCCTGAACGAGGCTTCCAACCGGGCGGCACTGGCGTATCGCACTGCGGTTGAGACGCTGAAGCTGGAGGGGGTGGTGGAAACCATGGCCTCGCTGGCCTCGGTTTTTGTCCGGTTTGAGCCATCCATCCTGCCGCATGGAAGGCTGGAGGCGGCGCTGCGGGACCTGCTGGCGGAACAGGACTGGTTGCAGGCGCCGTTGCCGGGCGGGCGGCGGTTCTGGCGGGTGCCGACCGTTTACGGCACCGACCTGGCGCCGCAGCTGGCGGAGGCCGCGGATGCCGCCGGGATGAGCGAGGCGCAAGCGATCGACAGCCTGAGTGCGGCACGGGTGCGGGTGCTGACCATCGGCTTTGCGCCCGGCCAGCCCTACCTCGGCTCCTTGGGGCAGGAATGGGATCTGCCGCGGCAGACTGAACTGACCCCGATGGTGCCGCGCGGCGCGCTGGTGCAGGCGATCTGCCAGTTCGTGCTGTTCTCCAATCCCGCCCCCACCGGCTGGCGCCATGTCGGCCAGACCGGCTTTACGCTGTTTCAGGCGGGCGCGGACCAGCCCTTTGCTTTGCGCCCCGGTGATGAGATGCAGTTTGAACCGGTTTCCAAGCCGGAGTTACTGAAGCTGTGTGAAGCTGACCCGCTGCGCGGCGGGGCGGAAGCGCGGGAGATCGGCGCATGAACGGCCTCAGGATCCTCCGTATCGGCCCGGTTGCATCGGTGCAGGACATGGGCCGCCCCGGGCTGCTGGGGCAGGGGATATCCCAGGGCGGCGCCGCGGACACCCTGGCTCTGGCCGAGGGCGCGGCGCTTCTGCGGCAGAATCCGGGACTGGCGGCGCTGGAAATGGGCGGCATGGGCGGTGAATTCGAAGCCACTGGCCCTCTGCGTATTGCATTGACGGGCGCGCCGATGGCGGCAGCGCTGGAGGGCGCTGCGCTGGCCTGGAATGCCTCGCACCGGATGGAGGCAGGGCAGCGCCTGACCATTGGCGCTGCCCGCGCCGGCGTCTATGGATACCTGCATCTGGGCGGCGGCATTGCCACGGAACCGGTGCTGGGCGCGCGCGCTGTTCACCTGATGGCAGGCCTCGGCCGCGCTGCGGAAGCCGGAGACCTGCTGCCGGCCGGGTCTGACAATAGCGATGAGACCGGGCTGCTGCTGGCGGCTGAAGAGCGTTTCAATGGTGGCGAGCTGCGCATCGTCGAAAGTTTCCAGAGCCCTCTGTTTCCCGAGGCAGTTCGTACGCGCTTTGCCGCAACGGCCTTCAGCCGCGGCAGCCGGGCCAACCGGATGGGGGTAGAGATGGTCTCGGATGGCGCCGGCTTCTCTGCCGACGGCCAGCTCAATATCCTGTCCGAAGTGATCCTGCCCGGGGACGTGCAGATGACCGGCGATGGCAAGCCGTTTGTGCTTCTGCGCGAATGCCAGACCACTGGCGGCTACCCCAGGATCGGCACTGTGCTGCCTTGCGACCTGCCCAAAGTGGCGCAGGCCCAGGCGGGTGCAAGCCTGCGTTTCCGCTGGATCAGCCTGGAGGAAGGGCTGGAGATCCAGGCGGCGTTCGGGAAATCCCTGAAAGGCCTGCCCGCGGCGTGCTGCCCGCTGGTGCGCGATCCTGCAGCAGTCCGGGACCTGTTGTCCTATCAATTGATCAGCGGCGCTGTCTCGGCCGATGCCGACCCGTTCGCCAAGGGAGAATCCACATGAGCAAGACTGTCGACCTGAATGCCGATATGGGCGAAAGCTTCGGTCCCTGGAACATGGGCGATGATGCCGCGCTTCTGGAAATTGTGTCCTCTGCCAATATTGCTTGCGGCTTTCACGCAGGCGATCCGGATGTGATGGCGCGGACCATGGCGCTGGCGCGGGACAACGGGGTGGGGATCGGCGCCCACCCGGGGTTCATGGACCTGCAGGGTTTCGGCCGCCGCAAGATGCGGGTGCCGCACGGCACTCTGGCCAATATGATCCGCTACCAGCTAGGTGCTGCCCTCGGCATGGCAAAGGCGTCAGGCACGGATGTGCGCCACCTGAAACTGCACGGGGCGCTTTCCAACATGGCCTGCACCGACCACGCGATGGCACGCGCCTGCTATGAGGCGGCGCTGGATGTCGACCCGGATATCATCATCATGGTGCTGGCCGCCACCGCCATGGAGGAGGTGGTGCGTGAGCTGGGCTGCAACTGGTGCGGCGAAATCTTTGCCGACCGCGCCTATAATGACGATGGCACCCTGGTTGACCGGTCGCTGCCGGGTGCGGTTATCCACGATCCGGCGCTGGCCGGGCCCCGTATTCTGCAGATGGTAGAGGAAGGCGCGATCATCACCGAAAGCGGCAAGCGCATCCCGGCGGCAATCGACACAATCTGCCTGCACGGCGACACTGCTGAAGCGGTAGAGCTTGCGGCTTCTGTGCGCAGCAGCCTGACTGCCGGCGGAATCGCCGTCAGGATGTTTTCCGGCCGCCAAGGGTAAAGGCGGGCGCGGCTGGTCTGCCTGAAACCCGCGTGCTGCGGCAGCCGGTCGCGGACCCTGCCGGAAAAATCTCTGGAACCGCATGGCTTAAGAAGCGGGATTCGGCGGCGCCCGACTCGCAGCTGCTGGTTCGGCTTGTATGCCTTGAGGTGCCCCCCCCCAACATATAGTGGGCATCCTGGATGGGGCGGATCTGACGGTTTGTCCGCAAACGCCAGATGAGCTGTTGAAGAGGCCCAAGAAGAGCTTTGCTTTGGTTGTAACAGTTTATTTTTATTAAGTTATTTGCATGTCCTCTCAAAAAGTCGCAGAAACTTCAAAAAAGGGGTTGCGACTCTCCGGCGCTAACCATAGAACACCCCTCACCGGCGGCGCTGAGGCGCAGCTGAGACACACCGGACGGGACGCTGAGCCAGACAGGGCGACGCGGGATTGGACGGGAAACGGGCCGGAGAGACGGTTGGACGCTCAGGAGAGACTGGGTCATTTTGGAGATTTT
>JABXIA010000116.1 GCA_013373325.1 Paracoccaceae bacterium | reverse complement strand
GGACAAGTTCGAGTATCGCCGCGGTTACAAGTTCTCCACTTACGCGACCTGGTGGATTCGTCAGGCGATCACGCGGTCCATCGCGGACCAGGCGCGCACGATCCGGATCCCGGTCCACATGATCGAGACGATCAACAAGCTGGTCCGCACGGGCCGCCAGATGCTGCACGAGATCGGCCGCGAGCCGACCCCGGAAGAGCTGGCCGACAAGCTGCAGATGCCGCTTGAGAAGGTCCGCAAGGTGATGAAAATCGCCAAGGAGCCGATCTCTCTCGAGACCCCGATCGGGGACGAGGAAGACAGCCAGCTGGGCGATTTCATCGAAGACAAGAATGCTGTGCTGCCCTTGGATAGCGCCATTCAGGAAAACCTCAAGGAAACCACTACAAGGGTTCTGGCGTCGCTCACCCCGCGTGAGGAACGGGTTCTGCGGATGCGTTTCGGCATCGGCATGAACACCGACCACACCCTGGAAGAAGTCGGCCAGCAGTTCAGCGTGACCCGCGAACGGATCCGCCAGATTGAGGCAAAGGCGCTCAGGAAACTGAAGCACCCCAGCCGTTCGCGCAAACTGCGCAGTTTCCTGGACCAGTAAGACAGAAGGCGCCCCGCGGGGCGCCTTTGCATTTCATGGAGATGTATTTTGAGGATTTTCCTGTCCGGCCTTTTTTATTGGCCAATAGCGCAGCAGTATTGGCATGTCCGGAGGGCGCCGAGACGCTGGTTTCCTGTACATTCAAGGGCGGAGCTAAAACGCTCACGACCTGTTTGCATGGGGAGCAAGCGACTTATGTTTTTGGAACACCTGGGCGGCAGCCGGAACTCGAAATGAAACGGGATGTGCGGGAGGTGGGCATGACCCCTTGGCCGGGCATCGGCGGGTCAATCTGGGAAGAAGCCATTTTCGTCAACGGCGATGTCCGCTACATCGTATATTACAGTATTTCGAAGGATCCGGGAGCGCGGAACCCTATGGAAGGGGGCGTCGTCGTCGAACAGTATGGTGTGGAACTGGCGCACCTGCGGTGTGATGCGGGCAGTGTGCTCAGCGGCTACCCTTTGCCGCTGTTTGACGCAAAAGTCGCGGCGGGTCAGGAATACTCTATGGAAACGGGGGAGTGGGAGTAAGTGACAGGCAAGGCGGCAGGCCTGGATCAGGTGCCCCGGAACCTCATTGTGTTCGATGGGGATTGCGTGCTGTGTTCCGGCTTCTTCCGCTTCATGCTGCTCCACGACCGCGCCTGCCGGTTTGCCTTTGCCACCGCGCAATCGCCGCTGGGGCAGCGGCTGTACCACGAGCTGGGCCTGCCTGCGGATGACTTCGAGACCAACGTCGTGATCGTTGACGGCCGGTCGCATCAGCGTCTTGATGCCTTTGCCGCGGCAATGCGGGCGCTGCCGTGGCCGTGGCCGGTCTTGTCTGTGTGCCGGTTTCTGCCGCAACGCTTGAAGGATGCGTTCTATTTCAGTATCGCCCGCAACCGGTACCATCTGTTCGGGCGGCGTGACACTTGCATGATCCCCAGTCCCGAAGTCCGCGACCGCTTTGCCCTGGGGGGCTATGGCGGATGAGGGACGCCTTTGGCGAAATCATCGCCGCAAAGTCTCTGCAGGTTCCGCCGGCGTTGATGCGGTTTCATGCAGAACCACCTGAACGCAGCTTTGGTGTGGTTCGTGTTGAGGGCGGGACCCGCTGGGCGCAGATGCTGGCCCGGCTTGAAGGGTTCCCGCCGCCGATGCCGCAAACCCGTTTCCGGCTAGACATCGCACCGCAGGGAAGCGGCCATGTCTGGCGGCGTGTTTTCGGCAAGCATCAGACCCGGTCTGTACTGCGCTATGACGCGCGCACGGGCCGCGCACTGGAGCGCTTCGGTCCGGTCGAACTGGAGCTTTCAGTAGAGATGCGGCAGGGCGCACTGATGGTTTCTGTGGAGAAAGCCCGCCTGTTCGGAATTCCGCTGCCCAGGGCTTTGTGCCCCGAAAGCGTGTCCATGGAGTATGAGACGCCGCAGGGCCACTTAGGGTTTGATATCTCCGCCAGCCTGCCAAGGCTCGGCCTTCTGGTGCGCTATACCGGCCACATTGCGCTGCCGGAATTGAACCTTCGGCGTTAACCATTCGCTAACCGTGGCGTTGCCCGCCGGCGGCCTGCGCCTTAAACTCGAAGCATCCGCATTTACCTTCCGGGGGGAAGAAGATGTCTGCACATGCCGATTTGAATGGGGCGCTGGATGCGCTGCAGGGAAAGCTCCAGTCGCTGAATGATTTGGTGCGTGCCAATCAGTTCATGGTGGAGGCGATGGCCAGCCAGGGTGACGCACTGAAACAGATGAGCAGCGAGCATACACGTGACATGCTGCGTCATCAGGCCCGGGTCCGGTTTCATCCCGAAACCGGAACTTCACCTGATGCAGCGGTTCTGGCCATTCTGGAGGAGGTGCTGGCGCCCCGCCAGGAGAGCGCAGAGATCATTCCTTTTCCCGTCCGGGCATGACGCTTTCCGGCACACATCTGCGAGAGGTTGCCGCCTAGTCCAAGATCGATCCTTGGAGGAGGCGCGGCCCGTCCCTATGTTGAGGCAAACAAAGGGACATTTTCGGATGAAAAACCTCATCATCACTGCTGCCTTGCTGTCCTGTGCCTCAGTCATGCCCGCTGCTGCAGATACCTTTGTAGCCAACCGAGGTGTGCGTGTTCTGCCTGTCAACGACTTTGTCTACGAGGTGGTGCCGGGCCGCTCTGGCGGAACTTGGGAGTATTGGTGTGCCGGCGCGCAATATGCCCGCCGGGTGCTGGGTGCGAACTGGACAGACCGGTATTACGTCGTGCGCGGGCGCGATGTCAGCGTCACGACAGGGCGCCGTTCCTCCGTGCAGTTTTCCCTTCACCCGGAACAGGCTGGGGTGCCGCCTAAAACGGGCTGGCTGTCGCTGGGTTTCCGTCCTGGCGAAAGCCTGTCGGTGCAGCAGGGGTACGGGTACTGCGTGCAGGCACCGGCGCTGTAGGTGCTTCCGAAAAGCGGAGCTGGATCACAGCGGACCACAGATTTGTGCAGCCGCTGCGAGGAGCGCGCCGATGAGCTGATCGCAATCGTTCGGCAGGTTATTCTCGGCAGGCCGCAGAGGGTGGCCGGCTGGCCGCTCTAAGGATTTGCGATTGCTTGAAGTTTCCAAAGCCTGTGCGGTGGTGCCCTGCGGTGTTTTGGCTTGAAGCCAGAGGGCGGGCCTGGCCGCACAGCAGTGTGTATGGCCCGTGTTTCAGATTTCCTTACCCTGAAAACCGGCGCAGTGTCTTGCGCCATGCCGAATGAAAGGGGGCCGCCATGAAACCTGTTTCCGCTGCTGTAATCGCCGCCGCAATTTTGACGTTGGGGCTGCCCGTCAGGTCCGAAGCCAATGCCAGCCGGCACAGCATAAACGTCAATCAACTGCCAGGCGGTGTGTTCGAAGTGATACCAAGAACTGGAAACGGTTACTTGTTCTGGTGCGGTGCCGCAGACTTTGCCCACCGTGTTATCGGGGCTCCATGGAGTGCCAGCTTGCACATATCACGTGGTTTGGGGCCCAGTGAAACCACGGGCCGCAGGTCAGCAGTTCAATTCACGCTGGATTCCAATCTGGCACAAACACCTCCGTCTGGCGGATACGGGTCTGTTAACAGCCTGCAAGCTGGTGATACAATGAGTGTCCAGAGAGCTTTTGATTATTGTTTTGTGCCGTTCGGGCGGCCGTGAAGGTATTGCGATCCACGGTCATTCCGGATGGCGGAGTAGGAGGTTGAGATGACCTGCAAGAGACTTTGGCTGTCAGGAATGCTGGCATTGGTTCTGTCCGTTCCGGTGCCCGCGTCTGCCTGGAGGGCGATCAACCGCAATGAGGTGCTGCCGGTCTCCGAAGGTGTTTGGGAAGTGGTTGCGCGGAGCCGCTCCGGCGCCCAGGATTACTGGTGCAGTATCGCCGATTTTGCCATTCGCCAGCTGCGGGCGCCAGTGAACCAGCGGATCTACGTCTGGCGCGGCGAAGGCCCGTCTGTGAACCGGCCGGGGCGCAAAGCGGTGCAATTTGCCTTTGGCCTGCCGCCAGGGGTTCCTGACCGGTCCAGCAGCCTGTCGCTGAATATCCGTGAAGCAGGGGACAGCCTGCGGGTGACCTCGGCGCAGAACTACTGCTACGACCGGCTTCCCGGGCGCGACCGTTGGCTTCCGTAAGGGGCAGCGTCCACCGGTGCAGGGTTGCATGAACATGGTGCTTACGCCAGAAAAGGCGGCATGCAGCATGACTTCTCCATTCCGACGCGCGGGCAGGGACTCTATGAGTTCACACGCGATGTTCAGGCCTGGGTGGCAGCAAACGGCTGTCAAGACGGGCTGCTGACGTTATTTGTGCGCCATACGTCCTGTTCCTTGCTGATCCAGGAAAATGCCGACCCGGAGGTGAAGGGCGACTTGCACGCATTTTTTGCCCGCCTGGTACCGCCGTCGTCCGATCCGTCCATGGGCTATCTGCGTCATACCTACGAAGGGCCTGACGACATGCCGGCTCATATCAAGGCCGCGATGATGCCTGTCAGCTTGTCGGTTCCAGTCCGCAATGGAGTTCCGATGCTTGGTACCTGGCAGGGCATTTACCTGTTTGAACACCGCGATGCGCCGCATCAGCGGAAGGTGGCGGCTCATCTGTCCTGAACCTCTTTATGTAGCGGCGGCAATTGCCCCCTACCCAAATTCTGGAGGGTCGCCTATAGTTGTGGATAACCGGGAAAACGCCGGCACAATAAACAGGCTGACAGGATTGAGGGAGCAGGCGGATGCGCTGCCCATTTTGCGGAAATATCGACACTCAGGTCAAGGATTCACGCCCCGCCGAAGATCACGTTTCGATCCGGCGGCGCCGGTTTTGCCCGGCTTGCGGCGGCCGTTTCACCACCTATGAACGGGTTCAGCTGCGCGATCTGGTGGTGATCAAGACCAATGGCAAGCGCGAGGATTTCGACCGGGACAAACTGGAGCGGTCTATCCGTATTTCAATGCAGAAACGCCCGATCGAGCCGGAACGCATCGACCAGATGATTTCTGGCATCGTGCGGCGGCTGGAAAGCATGGGCGAGACCGATATTCCCTCCAAGAAGATCGGTGAAATCGTGATGGAGGCGCTGGCCCGTATCGACACCGTGGCCTATGTGCGCTTTGCCAGCGTTTACAAGAACTTTCAGGCAGCAGACGACTTTGAGGACTTCGTCCACGAGCTGCGGCCGCCGGTGGCACCGGAAGAATAATGGATACGGATCACCGTTACATGGCGCTGGCGCTGTCCCTCGGGCGGCGCGGGCAGGGCAACTGCTGGCCGAATCCGGCTGTGGGTTGTGTCGTCGTGCAGGGCAGCCGGGTTGTGGGGCGCGGCTGGACCAAACCGGGCGGGCGCCCGCATGCGGAGACCGAAGCGCTGGCCCAGGCGGGGGAAGCTGCGCGCGGTGCCACCGCCTATGTGACGCTGGAGCCGTGTGCCCATCATGGCGAAACACCGCCTTGCGCGCAGGCGCTGATCGATGCTGGAGTGTCGAGAGTTGTCGCTGCAATCGAGGACAGTGATCCCCGGGTGTCGGGGCATGGGTTCAAGATGCTGCGCGACGCAGGCATCGACGTGATAACCGGTATTTGGGGTGCCCAAGCGGCGCGGGATCACGCAGGTTTCTTTTTGAAGACCGAACAAGGCCGCCCTTTGGTTACGCTGAAACTGGCCGGCAGCTTTGACGGCCGCATCGCAACCGGATCGGGTCAAAGCAAATGGATCACCGGGCCTGAAGCCCGCCGCGCCGTTCACGCCATGCGCGCGCGCCATGACGCCGTCATGGTCGGCGGCGGCACCGCACGGGCGGATGACCCCTCGCTGACAGTTCGTGATCTGGGGGTGGAGCATCAGCCGGTGCGCGTCGTGATCTCGCGCCATCTGGACCTGCCGCTGATGGGGCAACTGGCCCGCTCTGCCAAGGACATCCCGGTCTGGCTGTGCCACGGCAATGGCGCGGACCAGGAGCGCATCCGCGCCTGGGAGGGGCTTGGTGCCAAGCTGATCCCCTGTGCGTCGCATGGGGTGCAGCTGGATGCCGGGGATGTTTTGCAGCAGCTGGGCTCGGCTGGATTGACCCGGGTGTTCTGCGAAGGCGGCAGCGCATTGGCGGCGTCGCTGCTGGCTTTTGATTTGGTGGATGAGCTGGTCGGTTTTACAGCGGGGCTGGGTATCGGCGCCGAGGGGCTGCCTTCGATTGGTGCGCTGGGTATCGGAAGGCTGGAGGAGGCGCCACGGTTCGAACTGGTTGAAGCGCGTCCGGTTGGAAGGGATATCCTGCATCGTTGGACCCGCGCGCTGCGCTGATTCCAGCCCTGTTACTGGGCGTCCCGGGTGCTCCCGCCTGCTGCCATTGGATGAAGAATCCTCCGCTCTGGAAAGAGGTGGCGGGGGGCGCTGAGGGCATGCGAGAGCCGCTAGTTCAGTCAGCGCCACAGATGGGCGTAGGTGGCGAACAGCCCTTGCAGCTTGGAAAGCAGCCTATTGCCAAGGCCTGGATGCGGCAGATGTCCCTCACGCAAGCGCATCACCGCCACTTCCGGCGGGCAGGGCTGGCCCGTGACTGGATCGAAATAGCGCGGATAGTCGATCAGGGCTGCATGAGCCACACCCAGAAGGGAGACTTGAGCCTGCCGCCAGGCGGGAACCGGTGCCAAGTCGTTGGTGAGGCCCCAACCAGCATAAAAGGGGGTGCCTAGAGTGGTGACCTTGGCCCCGCGCAGCAGCGCCTCAAAGCCCAGAAGCGAGGTCATTGTCCAGACCTCCTGGACATTGCCCAGCAGCGCCATCGGGTCTGCCTGGCTGGCGACGATGTCAGCCAGTTCTTCTGATTCGATTTGGCCCTTCCGCAATCCCGCTTCTACATCCGGGTGAGGTTTATAGACGATCACGGAATCCGGATTGGCCGCCTTTACGGCGCGCAGCAGATCCTGATTGGTCCGGATATCTCCAGCCCCGCAGAGGATCGAGGCGTCGTCCTCAACCTGACCGGGCACCAGGATGCGGCGGCCTTCGGGCAGGGCAGGGGTGCTGCCGCCAAGGTTATACTTTGAGACACCGTCCCTAATCAGGGACTGCACAAGCCGCTCGGCCCGCCGCTCCTCCGCCTGGGTCATCTCGGCGCGCCGGGAAATCAGCGCATCCAGGTCAGACGGCTGGCGGGGATCGTAGTAAATCCCTTGCCGGTCGGTCACCAGCGACAGTGGAGGCACCAGTTTCGCCCCTAATCCGCGGGAGCGCAGAAAACCGTCTTCCACCCGCACCGCTCCGGCGTAGGCTTCTGAGGCCTTGCCAGCCCAGACCATCCGCCTGCGGCCGCTGGTCTGTGCCTTGGCGGCATCATCGGTGAACAGTAGCCGCCTGTGTGCGCCAAAGAATTTTTGCAATGGTTTGCGCTTCCAAAGCCGCATGCCAGAGGCCGCCCAGCCCTGGCTGTCCTCACGCCAGGCCCGCGCTTTGGCCTCGAGGTTATTCAAAACCGTTTCAAGCTCGCACAGCTCGTCCCGGAACGGGTCGTGCCATTTAGGATAAAGGATCATCGCCGCAGCAAACAGCTGCGCCCGGGTCAGACGCCGCTGCCGCCGCGGGGGCGGGGCATCATCCGTGCTGAGTCCCCAGCCTGCATAAAACGGCTGCCCGAACACCCGTGGTTTGTGACCCGCCAGGATTGCTTCGAAACCCAGTTGCGATGAGACCGTGTAAACCCCGATGGCCCCCTCCAGTAACGCCCACGGTGAGACACTGCCTGTAAACAGTTGCACACGCCCCAAAGCATCATCCGGATCATAGTATCCCGCCCGGTATCCGCGCAGGGTCTCGGGATGGGTCTTGATCAGAACCCGCGCGCCGGGATGCTCCTCCTGTGCAAACGCCAGCATTTCCAGAAACCGCGCCCGGTCCGCACGCGAGGCCATAACGGAGGCATCGTCACGCGCCTGATCCGCAACCAGCACATAGCCAGGCTCGGGCACTGGTGCGCTGGGATCAAACGCGTTGTACTTACTGAGATGTGCTGACTTGAGGCGGGCAATGGAGTCGCGTGCCCGTTGCATCAGATGCGCGTCATCCAAAGGGTGAGTCGCCAGCAGCTGCTCCAGATCTGATGGCTCCGACGCATCGAAATGCACACCGGAGCGGTCCAGCATCAGGCCTGCAGGTGGTTCTCCGGCGCGGCCGGGCTGCAGTGAGCGCAGAAACGCGTCCTCCACCCGCAACAGCCCGCAGCCGCGCTTCGCAGCAATGGCCTGGCCGCGATGGGCGGTGGGGGAGGCGCCCCAGATGCCAACCAGATCTTCTGCCTGCGGCAGGCCCAAGCGGATGGAATATCCAGACAGCTCCAGGATACGCCGCACACGCCGTTGTGTCAGAAAGCCGCCGTTGTAGACAAAAAGCCGGGACGCTGCGCTCCCGGCTTCCTGGCGGCCTGCAGTCAGGTGCATCTTTGCCTAGCCGCTAACCGCTGAGGAGGTGCTGGCCAGCGATCCCACCGGGGCCAGCAGCAGGGAGATGGTCTTGGTCCACTGGGCGTATGGCGCTTCAGTCACATAGAGCGTGTCATCGTCGCGGATCACGAAGTCGCGGGCCATGAACAGCCCGTTCGGCTGGGTCAGGTTCAGCACATAGACCATTCGTTGCGCGCCGATGAGGTCGTCGCGGCCCAGCACCTGATTGGCGATCTCGGCAGGTTCATTGCGCAAAACGAAGACGCCGGTCGGGTCGGCCGCGGTGGAGATCAGGCCGCCGACCTGTGCAATGGCTTCGAGTGCCGACAGATCCTGGCTTTCAAATGGCACCCTTGCCTGTGCGGACGTTGCACCCAGCGCGGTGAAGGAGCGTGTGTCCTCCTCCACCAGAATGCGGTCTCCGCCGCGCAGGGCCACGTCCAGCTCCGGGTGGTCGAACAGGTCCTGGAACCAGATCCTGCCCTTTTCCTGGCCCCGGATCACGGTGACCTGGGCAATTTCAGGCTGGATCGTCACGCCGCCGGCCTGGGCCAGCATCGCGGACAATGTCCGGGTCGGGCGCTCGATCGGATAGACACCCTGCGCGCCCACAGAGCCGGTCAGGCTGACCGTGGCGCCATCCCCTGCCAGCCGGCGCACCTGCACCTGCGGGTCAGGGGTCTGATCCTCAAGCTTTTTGGTGATGGTTTCGCGCAACTGCTCAGGCGTATTGCCAGAGGCGCGCAGGCGGCCCGCATAGGGCACGAAAATATAGCCGGCGCTGTCGACCTGCACCTCTTCCAGCACAGTTGAGTTAGTGGCTTCTGCAGCCAAAAGCCCGTCGTCGACGTTTTCCCAGACCGTCAGCCCCAGGACGTCGCCGGGGCGGATTGTATCCGACGTCAGCTTGCCTGCCGAAGTGAACCCGGCGGAAAAGCCGAGTGCCGGAACCACGGCCGTGGCACGGGCAACCCGGTCATTGACGGAAACGATAAAGGCATCGCCTTCGCGCTGAACCGAACCGGCAAAGATCTGGCGCTTGGAAGGGCCGACTTTCGGCAGACCGCAGGACGCAGCAAGGGCCAATGCTGCCAGCATTGCCACGGGACGCGCCCAGCGAAGGGGAACGGATTTCACTGCTCGGTCTCCTCGACCAATTATTGTTTGCCTCAAGTTTTAGGGGCAACCTAACTGGCTGGCAGGAAAAAATCCAGTCTTTGGGTGTTTCCGCTTCAGGTCACCAGCCGCAACTGTTGCCGTGGAGCCGCTGTGCCCAGCCGCAGAGCGTCATATGGGTCCTCACCCGCCAGCATCATGTCGGCCACCTGGCGCAGCAGTTGGCGCCGTCCTTCGCGGGAGTAATAGCCGCCCGGCACCTGAGAGGTTTCCAGCAGGAACCGCCGGTAATCCTTGTAAGCGCGGCTGTCAGGGCGCGCCGGGGCCGCAAAGAACTGGGCCAGAGGCTGTTCCGACACAAACTCCGGCTTGCCATAGACCGCGCGGCCGAACACGCGCAGCGGAATGCCGCGCCACAGCACCTGCTGGCCGGCCGTGGAATTGACAGTTACCGCGCTGCGGGCTTCATTCAGCAGCTGTGCCAGCTTGCCCCCGCGCACATAATGCACCCGGCCTGCAATCCCGTGGTCCTGCGCGAGCCGGCGCAGGGTGCGCCGCACTTGGGCCCGGCCATCCTCCAGAGGATGCGCCTTGATGACCAGGTGGTGATGGCGCGGCGCCCCTTCCGCAAAACCTGTGATCACTTCAGCCAGGAAATCGCCCATGCTGGTAAATGGGGAATGCATCTGGAAAGAGCTGTCGTGCTCCAGCTGAAGCAGTGCCAGATGATAGGGAAATCCGCCATTGCGGATGCACCGCTCCGCCAGCCGCCGCTCCAGTGCCTGCACGGGCATCAGCAGCAGACGTTTGAGGTAGAGCTGAAATTCCTTGGTCACCGGCAGCGCCCGGTGCGGCCGGAAATTGCGGTACTTGCGGTTCCGGAACATGACGAACCAGTGGTAAAGCGCACCATAGAAAACGTGCTGGCGCATGTCGCCCCAGTGCGCGGGCGGCAACGGCGCTTCCATGTCCGAGAGCGCCAGCGCCTCCTGCATCTGCGGCACAGCCATTTCCATCAGCCGAGAATGTCCATTGGCGCCGCCGCGTTCATAAGTGACCCAATACGGGCGCAGGTAGCCTTCCTCGAACACATGCACTGTAATGCCGCGCTGCCGAGCCGCCGCAACGGCCGTGGCGTGAATGGGGCGGGTATCGCCGTACAGGACAATATCCGTCACCCCGCGGCTTTCCAGCAGTCCTGCCAGATAATCAGGCCAATCCTGAGGGCTGCCGTCATAGGGGAGGTAATTCGCCTTGGGACGCCAGAAGGCCTCGTCGCCGGCATTGAACCCCACCCGCGCCACTTCGCAGCCCGCGGCCGTCAGCATCCGTCCAAGCGCGGCAAAAAACGGACCATGAGGGCCTTGCAGGAACAGGAAGCTGCGGTGTTTCAAAGCGGCATTCGGCATCACGAGGAGTGTTGTAAAGGAGCGATTTCAGGATTTGATTAACATTTGACTGGGGCGAAACTAAGGCTTGGCCGGCTGCAAACACAAGCCGGGGCTTGTGAAGGACGCGCGGCTTGGCTACCTCTGCGGCAGGAATGACATATGACCTGCGGGGAGCGCACCCATGTTTACTGGCATCATCACCGATGTGGGCACCATTGCCGAGCTGGAGCAGCAGGGCGATCTGCGCGCCCGCATCCGCACGGCCTATGACACGGCCGCAATTGACCTCGGTGCCTCGATTGCCTCGGACGGTGTTTGCCTGACTGTGATCGCGCTGGGTGATGACTGGTACGACGTGCAGATCTCGGCAGAGACCGTGTCCAAGACCAACTTGGACAGTTGGGCCGTGGGCAGGCGTGTGAACCTGGAACGCGCCCTGAAGGTGGGCGATGAACTGGGCGGCCATATCGTCTCCGGCCATGTGGACGGTGTCGCCGAAGTGGTGGAGATGAAGGACGAGGGCGACAGTACGCGCGTTACCCTTCGCGCGCCTCAGGCGCTGGCCCGCTTCATCGCGCCCAAGGGATCGGTTGCGCTGAACGGAACCTCGCTGACGGTGAACGATGTGGACGGCTGCGATTTCGGCATCAATTTCATTCCGCACACCAAGGAAGTCACCACCTGGGGCGATGTGAAGCTGGGCGACCGCATCAACCTGGAAATCGACACGCTGGCTCGTTACGTCGCCCGGCTGCACGAGGCAGGCTGAGCAGGTCCGGCGCTTCATCTTTCGAAAATACTCCGGGGGGGGGGGCGGCAGGCCGAGGGACAGCGCCCCTCAGCAACTTGTGCGCAGGCGCACAGGACGCGTCCGGACGTCCGGTTGCCGTTTGCAGGACTGGCATTTGCCGCCGGCCTGGGCTATCTGGCTGGGAAAGAACCCGCAGTGCCAGGCGTGCTGCCCATGCGCATTGAAAGGCTGCCATATGAGCTTTGAAACACCGGGGCCGGTTGAGGCGCAACTGCGCGATGCCATCAGCCCGATCGAAGAGATCATCGAAGAGGCCCGCCAGGGCCGGATGTTCATCCTTGTCGACCATGAGGACCGCGAGAACGAGGGCGACCTGGTAATCCCCGCCCAGCACGCCGATGCGGCTGCGATCAATTTCATGGCAACCCACGGCCGCGGCCTGATCTGCCTGACCATGCCGGCCGAGCGGATTGAGGAACTGGGCCTGCCGATGATGGCGCTGCACAACTCCTCGCGCCACGAGACCGCCTTCACCGTATCCATCGAAGCCCGCGAAGGCGTGTCCACCGGCATTTCTGCCGCTGACCGTGCCTTGACCGTGGCCACCGCCATCGACCCCGATAAAACCGCAGCCGACATCGCCACGCCCGGCCATGTCTTCCCACTGCGCGCGCGCCGGGGCGGGGTGCTGGTCCGCGCCGGCCACACGGAGGCCGGCTGCGATGTGGCGCGTCTGGCAGGCCATTACCCGTCGTCCGTGATCTGCGAGATCATGAAGGAAGACGGAACAATGGCGCGTCTGCCTGACCTGGTCGAATACGCCCAGAAACACGGGCTGAAGATCGGCACCATCTCCGACCTGATCACCTACCGTGCCCGCAACGACAACCTGGTGGTGGAAACCTCGCGCGAGACCGTGACTTCCGAAATCGGCGGTGAGTGGGAAATGCGGCTGTTCACCGACCAGACCCATGGCATCGAACACGTGGTGATGATCAAGGGCGACATCACCACGCCGGAGCCTGTGCTGGTGCGGACCCACGCGCTGCATGAGGCAACCGACATTCTGGGCCTAGGCCCCAAGTCCCCCCGCCAGCTGCCCCGCGCGATGGAGATCATTGCCGAAGAGGGCCGCGGCGTCGTGACCCTGTTCCGCCAGCCGCGCAATGCGCTGTACGCAAATGAGGACGAAGGCCCACGCACCGTGACCATCAAGCAGACCGGCATTGGCGCCCAGATCCTGTCGAGCCTGGGCCTGCATGAACTGGTCCTGCTGACCGACTCGCCCTCGTCCAAATACGTCGGGCTGGATGCCTATGG
>JABXIA010000168.1 GCA_013373325.1 Paracoccaceae bacterium | reverse complement strand
GAGCCTTGCGCTTCCATCACCGCGGCCGAGACGATGTTCTCAGAGGCGATCAGTTCGATCTCGTCGCGCTGGCGGCCCAGCTCCGCCGTGATCGAGGCATAAAGTTCAGGATCGCGCTCAGACAGCGCTTGGGTGAAAAAGAGGTCTTTGGACATTCGGGGCTCCTGTCTATCCTGTCCAGCCAAGCCCAGCAGCAACGCAGTTCATCGACTGCATCAGCGGGACCGGCACTGTTGAAGGCTTCTCGGCGCGTTTCTCCCGCAGGAGCCGCACCTGCGTCTCGTGAATTTCACGCAGCATGTTTTCCACACGGGTGAAGCGGGCGCGCAGCCGCGGAAAGCGCACCGCCAGGCTGCTGTCTCCGGTCAGGAACAGAATTGCCTCGCAGGCAAGCTGATACTCCTTGCGGATGGAGCCAAAGATGCGCTCCCGGATTTCAGCGTCCTGCACCAGAGTTGCGTAGTCGGCAGCGATCTCCATGTCGCTTTGCAGCAAGGTCTTTTCAACCTCGTCGACCACCAGGCGGAACAGCGGCGAACCCGCGAACATGTCCTGCAGCACCGCATCGCCGCGCGCGCCGCGGAACTTGCGGAAACTGGCAACCGCCGAGCCGAAACCGTACCAGCCGGTGATCATGTGACGGTTCTGCGACCAGGCAAAGACCCAGGGGATCGCGCGCAGGTCATCCAATGACCCGGCCCCGAAACGCCGCGCAGGGCGCGAGCCGATTTTGAGCATGGCCAGTTCTTCCACCGGGCTGGCCTGCTGAAAGTAGTCCAGAAAGCCCTGTGCATTCAGCAGGTTGGAGTAAGCCGCCTGCGACATCCCTGCGAGCGCCTCGAACGCGTCATCGAATTCCGGGTTTACCGGCGGCGTGTCTTCTTGCAGCGAGTGGCGCAGCACCGAAGACGCCATCAGCTCCAGCTGATGCAGGGCGGTGCCTCGGTTGGCGTATTTCGAACTGACGACCTCACCCTGTTCGGTGATCCGCATCCGGCCCGCTATGGTGCCTGCGGGCTGTGCGGCAATGGCGCGCTCTGCAGGGGCGCCGCCGCGGGAGACAGAGCCGCCGCGGCCGTGGAAGAACACCGGCTTCATCCGGTGCATCTTAAGTGTGCGGGTGATCAGGCGCTGCGCCTTTTCAAGCTCCCAAGTGGAACACAGAAAGCCGCCGTCCTTGTTGCTGTCGGAATAGCCCAGCATGACTTCGATCCGGTTGTCGCCGGATTTCAGAGAACGGCGGGCAAAAGGCACGTCCAGCAGGCCGTCAAGGATACCGGGGGCCGCACGCAGGTCGCCGATGGTTTCAAACAGCGGCACCACCTTGAGCGCGGCCTTCTCAGCCCCGAAGCCGGCATAGCGCGCCAGCAGGTAGACCCCCAGCAGGTCATCGGTGGAACGGGTCATCGACAGGATGAACGGCCCCATCGCCTGCGGATCTTCTCCTGCACCGGCATCGCGCATCAGCCGCAGCAGTTTCAGCAGTTCGCCGCTTTGCGGGCTCAACTCATCCGGCGTCATATAGGGAAGCGAGGCACTGCCCAGCTCCTTGCGCAGGCGCGCGGACCAGTCAGGGCTGCCGAACTCCGGCACTTCGCCGGACCGCGCCCAGATTTCGGTCAGCGTTTCGGTGGTCATGGTGGAGTTCTGGCGGATATCCAGTGTCACCGTGCGGAAGCCAAAGACATCCGCCTGCCAGCGGATCGGCCGCACATAGCGGGCCGCCAGGCGGTGCGCGCCGATGTCCTCAAGCGCCTCTTCCACTTCTGTCAGGTCGGCAACAAAGTCACCCAGATGTTTATAGGCGCCGGTTTCCTCGGCAGCGGTTGCCTTGATCCGCGCCAGGATCGCGGATAGCGCCTGGCGGAAGACTTCACCCGGATTGCGGACAGACAACGCAGCAGCCCCGGGCGCCGCGGCAATGACCTTTGCCAGCCGGGCAGAGGCGCTGTCAGGCAAGGCAAACACCGCCGCTGAAATCGAGATCCGTTCCGCCGCGGTGGTCAACGCCTTCTGGTACCGTTTGAGGATCGCCGCACGGTTCGCGGTCAGCGCCGCCGCTGTGGCCTCAACGGTAACATTCGGGTTGCCGTCCCGGTCGCCGCCAATCCAGGAATGGAATTTTAGGCAAGGCGCATCAGCGCTCTTGCCCAGCCGCGGTTCGGCTGCTGCGATGTAACGCTCAAACAGCTGAGGCACGGCATCAAACAGGCTGTCGCGGAAGAACTGCAACCCCCATTGGATTTCATCCTGCAAGCTAGGCCTGTCGCGGCGCAGCTCGCCGGTCATCCACAACAGGTCGATTTCGGAACGCAGGTCTTCAAGCAGGTCGGCACGTTCGCGCGGGGTCCAGCGCTTGGCTTCCAGCGACACCAGCCCGCGGTAAATGCGGCGATGGATTTCCAGGATGGTGACACGCTTGGCCTCGGTTGGATGCGCGGTCAGGGTCGGGCCGATGGAAAACTGGCTGGCGACCTCCTGCAGCCTCTCCGGCGTGGCCAGTTCCCCGGCCAGATTCAACGCGCGGGCAAAGCTGCCTTCGACCACTTCCGGGCCGTCCTGCGTTTCCGCCATGCGGCGGTCGCGCATGGCGGCGTTTTCCTCGACGATCTTCAGCAGCTGAAACCAGATGTTGAAGGCCTGCATATAGGCGGTCGCGGGCTGCCCGTCCGACAGGTCCCAAGCTGTCTCAGCGACAGCCTTTGCGGCAACCTCCGGCGCCCGCTGGCGCAGCACATCCAGCCACAGGGCATGCAACTCGGACCGCAGGCCGGCGGCATAGGTGGTGTCTTCATAGTCGGCATGGGTTGTTTCGGCAGGATCACCCATCACATCACCCGGTCGCGCGGCTCACGCCCTGCAAAGAAATCGGTCAGGTTATCCAGCACGCGGAAGCCCATCGCCTCGCGCGCCTCCCGGGTGGCACTGCCCAGGTGCGGCAGCATCACCAGGTTGTCGCAATCCATCAGGTCGGGGTTGATGCGCGGCTCGCCGTCGAAGACGTCGAGCGCAGCACCGCCAATGGTTTCGAACCACAGGGCGCGGGACAGGGCCAGTTCATCGATCACCTCGCCGCGGGCGGAATTAATAAGGAATGCATCCGGCTTCATCAGGTTCAGCATCCGGGTATTGATCAGATGCCGGTTGGCAGGCCCGCCCGGGCAGTGCAGCGAGACAAAGTCGCACTGCGGCATCAGCTCTTCCAGGCTGTCCACCTGTGTGGCGTTGTAGCGGGCCAGGACGTCCGGCGACACGCGGGAGCGGTTCTGCACCACGATCTTCATACCGAACCCGTGGTGGGCGCGGCGGGCCATCTCCTGGCCGATACGGCCAAAGCCGACGATTCCCAGCGTCTTGCCGGAAACCTTGGTGCCGACCAGATGAGTCGGGCGCCAGCCGGTCCATTCGCCGGCACGCAGCTCGCGCTCGCCTTCGCCAGCGCGGCGGGCCACCATCAGCAGCAGCGTCATGGCGATGTCAGCGGTGCATTCGCTCAGCACATCCGGGGTGTTGGTCACGGTCATGCCGTGACCCGCCGCACCATGCATATCAATGTGGGAGTAGCCGACCCCGTAATTGGCAAGGATCCGGGCCTGCGGCTTGGGGATATCGAACGCCTTGGCCGAAATCTTGTCAGTAACGGTCGGCAGCACTGCGTCATAAGACGTCATTGCGGCGCGCAGCTCATCCTCGGTCAGCGGCTTGTCGCCCGTGTTCAGCACAGCATCGAAGGCCTCTGACAGCTGCGCCTCCACTGCGGCGGGCCAGCGGCGGGTCACCAGAACCTTGGGCTTTGCCATGATTTCATCTCCCTGACGTGCTTGTGCTTTTGCTTTATTAATGCGCTCCACCCCTGCCATTGCCCCAGGCCAAGGGTGGAGCGTTGCGCCTGTTCCGTTGCCGGATCAGGCGGCGTTCTTTTTCATCACGCTTGCGATGGTTTCGCCGATCACGGCGGGGTTCTCGGCAACGGTCACGCCCGCGGCCGACAGGATTTCCACCTTCTCGGAAGCGGATTCCCCGAAGGCCGAAATAATCGCACCCGCGTGGCCCATGGTGCGGCCCTTGGGTGCGGTCAGACCCGCAACATAGGCCACAACCGGCTTGGTCACGTGGTTCTTGATGTAATCCGCCGCTTCCGCTTCCTGCGGACCGCCGATTTCACCGATCATCGCGATGACCTCGGTTTCCGGGTCCTTCTCGAACCATTCCAGGATGTCCGTGAAGGAGGAGCCGTTGATCGG
>JABXIA010000223.1 GCA_013373325.1 Paracoccaceae bacterium | reverse complement strand
TTGGTCTGGATGACCTCGGCGATGCGCTCCACCAGCTTGGACTTTGCCACCTGGTAGGGGATTTCCGTCACGACGGCTTGCCACTGACCCCGGCCAAGGTCCTCGACGTGCCAGCGCGCGCGCAGCCGGATCGAGCCGCGCCCGGTGCGATAGGCATTGGCGATGTTCTCGGCGGGTTCGACGATGACGCCCCCGGTCGGAAAATCCGGCCCCGGCACATATTGCAGCAGCGTGTCATCCACCGCGTTCGGCGATTTGATCAGGTGCACACAGGCGTTGATCAGCTCGCCGATGTTGTGCGGCGGGATGTTCGTCGCCATGCCCACCGCGATCCCGGACGAGCCATTGGCCAGCAGGTTCGGATAGGAAGCGGGCAGAACCGAGGGTTCTTCCAAACGGCCATCGTAGTTCGGGCGGAAATCGACGGCGTTCTCGTCGAGGCCGTTCAGCAGCGCCTCGGACATCACGGTCATGCGCGCCTCGGTGTAGCGCGAGGCCGCCGGGTTGTCGCCGTCGATGTTGCCGAAGTTGCCCTGGCCGTCGACCAGCGGGTAACGGACGTTGAAGTCCTGCGCCAGGCGCGCCATCGCGTCATAGATCGCGGCGTCGCCGTGAGGGTGGAAGTCACCCATGGTGTCGCCGGAAATCTTGGCCGACTTCAGGAAGCCGCCGGTGGAGCTGAGCCGCAGGCGGTTCATGGCATAGAGAATACGCCTATGCACCGGTTTCAGCCCGTCGCGCGCGTCGGGCAGCGCCCGGTGCATGATGGTGCTGAGCGCATAGGTCAGATAGCGCTCGCCAATGGCGCGGCGCAGCGGTTCCAGGATTTCACCCTGTTCGGGGGCAGACGGCATGTCGGGATCTTCTACCAGGTCGGTCATGAATTCGTGATACTGCCGCCGCCGGAATTGGTAAAGCGGGCGCGCGCGAATTTCGCGGGGATGCAGCGCCGCGCCAACGTTTTGGGGGAGAAGATTGCGGACTCTCCCCTGTTTCCCCGCCGTTAACTTGCCCTAGATAGAAGGGAACCAGGCAGCTGCGCCGTGCGTTTCTTTTTCAAACCAATGCTATTTCGTGCAGCCGCCATGTGTGGTGGTACTAGGGGGGACTGGGTTATGTCGCGATTTGTTTTAGTTTCTTTCGCATTTCTGGGCTGGGGATTTTATGAGCTCAGCGGGGGTGCGGATTTCGAGCCGCGCAAGGAACGCTCTGACGCGCTGCAGATCGCAAAGGCCGCGTTTGCCGCGCCGGAGGAGACCCGCCAGGGCAGCCGCAGCAGCAGCGCCAGCGAGGATGCCAAATCCCTGATCAGAAACGTGACTTTCCGCCCGGCCGGCGGCACGCCGGAGGCCGAACGGCCAGTGCGCCCTGCTGCCGACCCGCAACTGCGGTCGCGGGTGGCGCTGCGGCAGATTACCCAGGCCCGGCTGGCGATCGGCGACAGCACCAGTGTTTTCCCAGCGGTGGCGGACGAGGGTGCGCCGCTGCAGCTGGCGTCGCTGGAGGGCGGTCTTGCCACTATTCAGCAGGCCTCTGCCACGGCTGACACGCAAAATGATTCGCTGGAACCGGCGGGAACCGCACTGGCAGAGCCGCAGCCTGCACCGGAGCCCGACATCCGCCAGATCAGGGCCTCCCGCGTGAACATGCGGCAGGGGCCGGGTACCAATTACCCAGTGATTACCCGCCTCCTGGGCGGGGATGAGGTGATCGTGTTCGAGGACAGCGGCACCGGCTGGCTGCATCTGCGCGCACCCGGCAAGGGCAAGGTCGGCTGGATTGCCGCTTCCCTGGTGAGCAAGAAACGCCCATAACTGGTCCCGGAAAACTCCGGGCAGAGGGCCAATCTCTTGAAGAAAACGATTCTGATTACGGGCTGTTCCTCCGGGATCGGTCTGGATGCGGCGCGCGGCATGCGGGAACGGGGCTGGCGGGTCTTTGCCTCCTGCCGGCAGCAGCGCGACTGTGACCGGATGCGGGCCGAGGGATTTGAGAGCCCGCGCATCGATTACACTGATCCTGAAAGCATCACCGCTGGACTGGCCGAAGTGCTGGAGGCCACTGGCGGCACGCTGGATGCGCTGTTCAACAACGGCGCCCACGGGTTGCCCGGCGCGGTGGAAGATCTGCCGACGGACGGCTTGCGCTCCATCTTCGAGGCGAACTTCTTTGGCTGGCATGAGCTGACCCGGCAGGTGATTCCGGTGATGCGCCGGCAGGGCCACGGGCGGATCGTGCAGAATTCCTCAATCCTGGGGTTTGTGACCTTCCCCTGGCGCGGCGCCTATGTGGCGACGAAATACGCGCTGGAGGGGCTGACGGATACGCTGCGGGTGGAGCTGCAGGGGACCGGCATCCACATGGTGCTGATCGAGCCGGGGCCGGTGACGTCGAAAATCCGCGAAAAATCGATCCCGCATTTCGAGCGCTTTATCGACTGGAAGGCCTCGCCGCTGCGCGAGCTTTATGAATCGCGGCTGCTGAAGCGGCTTTATGAAAGCAGCGGCCCGGACCGGTTCGAATTGCCTGCCTCTGCCGTCACCGCCAAGCTGGCCCATGCCTGCGAATCCCGGCGGCCGCGTCCGCGCTACTACGTCACCACCCCCACCCATATTGCGGGCTTTCTGCGGCGCATCCTGCCGACCCGGGCAATTGACCGCATCCTGGTCAGGCTTGGATAGGGTCGCCATCCGCATCTGCGCGGGTTAGATGGGGTGCAACGGAATAAACGCGCTTGGGGGACAGGATGTTCGATCCGCTGTATTATCTGGCACTGGCAGCCGTGGCGGCTGTGGTTGTGGCGCTGGTCATCGGCATTGGCGGCTTTGGCAAGGGCGGCGAGTTCAACCGCCGCAACGCAAACAAGATGATGCGGCTGCGCATCCTGTTTCAATTCATTGCGGTGGTGCTGGTGCTGACCTACGTCTACCTGCGCAACCAGGGAGGATAAGGGGCGATGGTCGTTCTGAACAAGATTTACACCCGCACCGGCGACAAGGGCGAGACCGCGCTGGGGAACGGCGAGCGGGTGGCCAAGCATTCGGCGCGGGTCAATGCCTATGGCACCTCGGATGAGCTGAACTCTTTTGTCGGCGTTGCACGGCTGGAAGCGGAGGGCGATATGGATGCCGCCCTGGCGCGCATTCAGAACGATCTGTTCGATCTGGGCGCCGACCTGTGCCGTCCGGAAATGGAGAAGGACGCAGATGCCGAATACCCGCCGCTGCGGGTTGCCGTGGCGCAGGTCGAGCGGCTGGAAGCCGAGATCGACGTCATGAACAAGGATCTGGAGGCGCTGCGCAGCTTCATCCTGCCGGGCGGATCAAAACTGGCGGCGCATCTGCACGTCTGCCGCACCGTGGCGCGGCGCGCCGAACGGCTGGCCACCGACCTCAGCACCACTGAGGACGTGAACCCTGCCGCCGTGAAATACCTGAACCGCCTCAGCGACTGGTTCTTTGTCGCCGCCCGCACCGCCAACAATGGCGGCAAGGACGACGTGCTGTGGGTGCCGGGCGCCAACCGCTGAGGCCCCCTGCCCCGGTCTGACCCCGGTCTGATTCGCCCTCTGGCGCCGGATTTTGGCGAATCCGGCGCCAAACGCGTCACGCGGGCCGCCAGCCCCCTGCCGCTGCGGCAGGCGGATTTCCCACCGGAAACATTCTTGCAAAAATGATGTTCCAAATGAGCAAACGCGACGTCGGCGTGCGCTAACGTGACGATTTTGCCCTGTTGCAGGCGCACACCAGCCGGTATCAACGCTGCGAGAGCATAGAGGGGGAGTCGCCCTGGGGCGGCTTGCCGTTTGTTAAGGAGAGAACGCAAAATGAAGGTACTCGTGCCTGTCAAACGCGTGATTGACTACAACGTGAAGGTCCGCGTCAAAGCGGACGGCAGCGGTGTCGATCTCGCCAACGTGAAAATGTCGATGAACCCCTTCGACGAAATCGCTGTCGAAGAAGCCATCCGCCTGAAAGAAGCCGGCAAGGCTGATGAGGTGGTTGCGGTTTCCATCGGCGTCAAGCAGGCCCAGGAAACCCTGCGCACCGCCCTGGCGATGGGTGCGGACCGCGCCATCCTGGTGGTTGCTGCCGACGACGTGCACACCGACATCGAGCCGCTGGCCGTTGCGAAAATCCTGGCCAAAGTGGTCGAGGAAGAGCAGCCGGGCGTCGTGCTCTGCGGCAAGCAGGCGATCGACAACGACATGAACGCAACCGGCCAGATGCTGTCGGCGCTGCTGGGCTGGTCCCAGGGCACCTTTGCCTCCGAGCTGGACATCGAAGGCGACACCGCAAAAGTCACCCGTGAGGTTGACGGCGGCCTGCAGACCATTTCCGTGAAGATGCCCGCCATCGTCACTGTGGACCTGCGCCTGAACGAGCCGCGCTATGCGTCGCTGCCGAACATCATGAAGGCAAAGAAAAAGCCGCTGGACGAGAAAACCGCCGCCGATTACGGCGTCGACGTCACGCCGCGCCTGGAAATCGTCAAGACCGAAGAGCCGCCGGCACGTGCCGCAGGCATCATCGTCGGCTCCGTCGACGAGCTGGTTGAGAAACTCAAAGAAGCGGGGGCTGTGTAATGGCTGTTCTTCTCCTTGCTGAAGTGACCGACGGCGCGCTGTCGCTGGACGCAACCGCCAAAGCCGTTGCCGCAGCTTCCAAGCTGGGCGACGTGACCGTTCTGGCCGCTGGCGCCTCCGCTGCTGCGGCTGGCGAAGAAGCTGCCAAGATCGCAGGCGTGTCCAAAGTGCTGGTCGCTGAGGACGCATCGCTGGGCCACCGCCTGGCGGAGCCGACTGCCGCGCTGATCGCGGGCCTGGCGTCTGACTATGAGCACATCGTTGCTCCGGCCACCACCGACGCCAAGAACGTTCTGCCGCGCGTCGCCGCGCTCTTGGACGTGATGGTGATCTCGGACGTGTCCGGCGTTGTCGACGGCAACACCTTCGAGCGCCCGATCTATGCCGGCAACGCGATCCAGACCGTGAA
>JABXIA010000182.1 GCA_013373325.1 Paracoccaceae bacterium | reverse complement strand
GGTGCCGTCCTCTGCTTCATGCGCAACATGCGCATCCCAGATCTTGTCATAGAGTGTCTTGGGGGACATGGGTCCTCTCCCGTGATGTATTGGGTATGCTGGCTTTGGGCTGGGCAAGCACCTTATAGGCGCGCCAGGACCGTGCGGGCGGCGCCAAAGAACCGTTCGCGCAGCCGCGCGCGGTCTTGCAGTTCGATCTTTTGCGCCAATACGAGGGTCATGGCTGTCAGATACATCCCGGCGGGCCGGCAATCAAGATTCGTTCTAAGGGCGGAACAGAAAGCCCGCCCCGCTCAGACCACGCGGCACCGGGTGTGCACCCCCCCGTACACCCCTTGTGCACCGGCCGGTGCCTTTTCCTGCCGGCGGGAGAGCCGGGCAGGACCGCTCCTGCCTTGATCCGGGCGCATCCCGGCGGCACACTGGCAGTAAAAAGGGGGCGCGCGATGGAGCCGGAAGAGCAGACACCACCCAGGGACGCGATTGCCGAAAGCACCGCCGAGGCGCTGGAGCTTGGCCAGCAATTGTGGGCGCTGGCAGCTGAGGGCATTGAGCTGCTGCTGAGGCCCTGGAACGCCTATCAGGCGGGGATCGTGCTGGCGGTCTTTGTGCTTGCCGCATTGATCGCGCGGCCGGTGAAGAGCGCTTTTCATGACTGGCTGCGCGCACGCGAAGGCTGGCCGCGCTGGCGGATCCGGGCCGGGCTGGTGGTGCACAAGCGGATCCGGGGCATCCTGTTTGTGCTGCTGATCTGGATGGTTGTTCTGATCATGCAGGAGATGACCTGGCCCAGCCGGTCACGCCTGCTGGGCGTGGTGGCAAACCTGTCCCTGGCCTGGCTGATCGTCGCCTTCGCCACCCGGCTGGTCGGCAACCCGCTGTTGCGCAACCTTGTGAAATACGGGGCCTGGACATGGATCACCCTGCGCATTCTCGGCATCACCGAAGAGGCGATACATCTGCTGGACGGCGTCGCCATCGACTTCGGCGATCTCCGGATTTCGCTGTATCTGGTGGTTCAGGCGG
This sequence comes from Paracoccaceae bacterium, assembly GCA_013373325.1. Classification (GTDB taxonomy): domain Bacteria; phylum Pseudomonadota; class Alphaproteobacteria; order Rhodobacterales; family Rhodobacteraceae; genus Leisingera. The sequence continues at coordinate 18,088 of JABXIA010000182.1, read as the reverse complement.
TGGTGATCCTGGGTGTGATGCTCACGCTGGCGCGCGTGATCTCGCAGGTGGCGGCGAACCGGATCCGTGCCAATTCCGACATTTCCCCGTCGATGCAGGTGCTGGGCGCAAAACTGGCGCAGATCCTGCTGTTCGGCGGCGCCTTCTTTATCGGGCTCAAGGCGATCGGCATCGACCTCACTGGCCTGGCGGTGCTGTCCGGCGCCATCGGCGTGGGTCTGGGCTTCGGCCTGCAGAAGGTGGTGTCGAATCTGGTGTCTGGCCTGATCATCCTGCTGGATAAATCGATCAAGCCGGGGGATGTGATCAGCCTCGGTGACACCTTCGGCTGGATCAATGCGCTGGGCGCGCGCTACGTCTCCGTCGTGACCCGCGACGGGCGTGAATACCTGATCCCGAACGAGGACCTGATCACCACCCAGGTAGTGAACTGGTCGCACTCCGACAAATACGTGCGCCTCGATCTGACCTTCGGCACCGGCTATGGCGACGACCCTCACCAGGTCCGCAAAATCGCGATTGAGGCCGCGTCCAGCGTCCAGCGGGTGCTGCAGTACGGCAGCAAGAAGCCGGTCTGCCACATCACCGGCTTTGGCGACAGCAGCGTCGATTATGTGCTGCGGTTCTGGATCGACGATCCCACCGGCGGCCTGACCAATATCCGCGGCAATGTCTATCTGGCGCTGTGGGATGCGTTCCAGGATCAGGGCATCTCTATCCCGTTCCCGCAGCGCGAGGTGCGCATGCTGAACGACCCGCTGCCGGTGAGGGTTGCACCCGGCGGCGATGACGGATAAAGCACAGGGCTTGCATCGCCGGGGCGGGTTTCATTGAAAATTTACCACCCGGTTGCTACATTATTAACAGGCCCGGCGCCGGGGCTAGGCGGCGCGTTGCAAGGAGGACTATGTCCTGTCACCCGTACCTCAAGCGGCGGATGCCGCTGTTAATGGGGCAGCCGTGATGGCCGCCCAGTCCCAGCCCACCAGCGAACAGCTGCTGGAGCGGATTCTCTCCTCACTCAGCGATGACAAAGCCGAAGATGTTGTGCAGATCGATCTGCGCGGCAAGACCTCTATCGGCGATTACATGGTGCTGGCCTCGGGCCGCTCCACCCGTCAGGTCGCTGCGATGGCGGAAAAGCTGACCGACCGGCTCAAGCAGGAATACCGGATCAGCTGCAAGGTCGAAGGCAAGGATGCCGGCGACTGGGTGCTGATCGATTCCGGTGATGTGATCGTCCATATCTTCCGCCCGGAAGTGCGCGAGTTCTACCAGCTGGAAAAGATGTGGATGCCCGCAGGCACCGCGGAAGCACCGGCCGCGGAGAGCTGATCCAAGGCTGATTTGATGCAGGCCCGCGCAAGCGTGCGGGCCGGAGTGCTTCAGGCCCGCTAAAGTCAGGACTGACATGCGTCTGCATATCTGTGCGGCCGGGCGTTTGCGCTCAGGCCCGGAAAAATCCCTCATCGACGATTACCTGACCCGGTTCGACCGGGTCGGCCGCGCGCTGGGTCTGGGGCCTGCGCGGGTGGTGGAGATCGAAGATAAGAAGAATGCAGGCATGGCGGCGGAGGCCGCTTTGCTGCGCAAGGCGCTGCCCAAGGGCGCGATGATCTGCACCCTGGATGAGCGCGGCAAGCTGCTCTCCTCCCCCGGTTTTGCGGACAAGCTGGCCGGCTGGCGTGACAGCGGCCGTCAGGACCTGGCGCTGATCATCGGCGGCGCGGACGGGATCGACCCTTCGTTGCGGGCCGAGGCCGATTTCTCGATCTCCTTCGGCAAGATGGTTTGGCCGCATATGCTGGTGCGGGTGATGCTGGCGGAGCAGGTATACCGCGCTGCGACCATCCTTGCGGGCAGTCCCTACCACCGGGTCTGAAGGCGCCTTAGGGCGCATGCCTCCGGCGTGAGTATCTTTTCAAAGAAGATGGTCAGGGCAGGGTGAGGACGTAGGTGTCCTGGCCCCAGCCGTCCACCAGGCAGCGGGCCTGGATCTGCACCCGGGTTATTCCCTCCGGGACCTTCACGCCGCCGAGGGACCGGGTGAAGGGCTGCTCATGCTCGTGCGGATGGGCCAGCACCCGCAGGCCCAATTCATTCCCGTCCATGTCCAGCACCCGCCAGCCATCGGCGTAATGCTCCCATCCGGTATCCGGGTGGTACAGGGTGACGCTGAAGGTCCAGCTGCCGCCGGATTGGCGGGCGGTGGCGTTCTCTATCACCGGTTCATCCGCAAGGGCGGGCAGAGCGGCAGTGCTGAGTGCGCAGGTCAGAAGCAGGTGTTTCATGCCCGCACCATAGCTTTGCAGAGGCTGCAGCGCGGTCACGAAACCGTGTCCCCGCTGCTTTCGGGCGGGATGCGCTGCAGGATCCGGCGGGAGTTGGAGGCAAACTCGCGCCGGTACAGCACGGCAATGGTGATCAGTGCCGCGGCGCCCAACGGCAGGGCGCCCGCCAGCCAGGCCACGGCGGCCAGCGCGAAATAGGTTGACCGCATGCCGCGGTTGAAGCTGCGCGCGGCGGTGATGCTGATTTCCGCCGCCTGCGCGGCGCGGGGGTAGGCGAGATCGTGGGTGGGATCGTTGGGCACCGCTGCCATCAGCACCGCGCAATAGCCGAACAGCCGGTGCGACCAGACAAATTTCAGAAAGGCATTGGACAAAAGCAGAAGCACCACCAGGATCTTGACCTCCCAGCCGAAGGCCGGGGCGCTGTCCTGGATCAGGTCTTCGGCAACACCTGCCAGTTGCTCGGTATTGCCGATCAGCGCCAGCCCGCCGCCGATGGCGATCATCGCGGCAGAGGCAAAGAAGGCTGTGGCCTGGCGCAGGTTGCCGGCCAGCTGGGCGTCAAAGATCCGCGGGTCGCGCTCGACCATCCGCTTCATCCAGTCGCGCCGGAAATCCTCCATCAGCAAGGACACCGAAGGCCGCCCCGAGGGCGGGTTTTCGATCCGCCAGCCGATCCACAGCCAGCCTGCAATCAGCAGGGCCAGTGCGGCGAGGTCAAAGAGGGTGAATTGCGCCAGGCGGGTGGTCCAGATCATGGTCCGACCCTAGCGCGGCGATCCGGCACTTGCCAGACGCGGAAAATTGGTAATATTATATTACCAAAGAGGAGAGCCCGATGGAGATGCCATCCCCGAACCCCGCCATTCTGGCCCGCAAGGCGCGGCTTGCCGAGCGCCTGCTTGCCGTGCTGCCCGCGGATGCGGTGATCCAGGACGAGGCGGAGACCCGCGCCTATGAGTGCGATGCGCTGACCGCATACAAGTGCCCGCCACTGCTGGCGGTGCTGCCGCGGAGCACGCAGGAAGTCTCAGCCGTTCTGCGGATCTGCCACGAGGAAGGCGTGCCGGTGGTGCCGCGCGGTGCGGGCACTTCGCTGGCGGGCGGGGCGTTGCCGACGGCGGACTGCGTGATCCTGGGGGTGGCACGCATGAACGAGGTGCTGGAGACCGATTTTGAAAACCGCATCATCCGGGTGCAGACCGGTCGCACCAACCTCAGCGTTTCCGGCGCGGTGGAGGACGAGGATTTCTTCTATGCGCCCGACCCGTCCTCGCAGCTGGCCTGCGCCATCGCCGGCAATATCGCGATGAACTCCGGCGGAGCTCATTGCCTGAAATACGGGGTGACGACCAACAACCTGCTGGGGGTCACCATGGTGATGATGGATGGCACCGTGGCGGAAATCGGCGGCGCGCATCTGGATGCTGGAGGCTTGGACCTCTTGGGCGTGATCTGCGGCAGCGAGGGGCAGCTGGGGGTGGTGACAGAGGCCACCCTGCGCATTCTGCGCAAACCTGAAGGCGCGCGTCCCGTTCTGATCGGCTACGGCAGCAACGAGGTGGCCGGCGCCTGCGTATCGGACATTATCAAGGCAGGCGTGCTTCCGGTGGCCATTGAATTCATGGACCGCCCCTGCATTGAGGCCTGCGAGGCCTTTGCCAAGGCGGATTACCCGATGTGCGAGGCGCTGCTGATCATCGAGGTCGAGGGCAGCGAAGCGGAAATCGAACACCAGCTGGGGCTGATTACGGAGATCGCCCGCTCCCACAACCCGGTGGAGCTGCGCGAGGCGGGGGATGCGGATGAGGCGGCCCGGATCTGGCTGGGCCGCAAATCCGCCTTTGGCGCCATGGGCCAGATCAACGATTACATGTGCCTGGACGGGACCATCCCGGTGTCCTCACTGCCCTTTGTGCTGCGCCGGATTGGTGAGATGAGCAAGGAGTTCGGGCTGGACGTGGCCAATGTGTTCCACGCGGGCGATGGCAATATGCACCCCTTGATCCTGTTTGATGCCAACAAACCGGGCGATCTGGAAACCTGCGAGGCCTTTGGTGCCGAGATCCTGAAGCTTTGCGTTGAGGCCGGCGGCTGCCTGACCGGTGAGCATGGCGTGGGGATCGAGAAACGCGACCTGATGCTGCACCAGTACAGCGCGGCGGATCTGGAGGCGCAGCTGAAGGTCAAGGATGTGTTTGACCCCAAGTGGCTCCTGAACCCGGCCAAGGTGTTCCCGCTGTCTGTGACCGAAGGCCGCCGGGCCGTGGCGCTGGCCGCTGAATGATTGGGGGCTAGCCCCCAAACCCCCAGAGTATTTCCGGAAAGATGAAGATGATGACACCAGGGAGCGAGGCAGAACTGGCCGAAGCCATTACAGGCGCAAGCGGGCCGCTGTGTATCCAGGGCGGCGGCACTCGCGGGCTAGCTGTGGAAGGGGAAGTACTGAGCACACGCGGGTTGTCCGGCGTGGAGCTGTATGAGCCCGGAGCGCTGACACTGGTGGTCAGTGCAGGCACCCCGGTGGCCGATGTGGAGGCGCTGCTGGCCAAGGAAAACCAGCGGCTGGCGTTTGAGCCGATTGACCACCGCGGGCTTTTGGGCACAGACGGCACGCCGACCATCGGCGGCGTGATTGCCGCCAATGTCTCCGGCCCCCGGCGGATCCAAGCAGGTGCTGCGCGGGACCACCTTCTGGGGGTGCGGTTCGTGGATGGGTCCGGCCAGGTGGTCAAGAACGGCGGCCGGGTTATGAAGAATGTGACCGGCTATGACCTGGTCAAGCTGATGTGCGGCGCGCATGGCACCCTGGGGGTGCTGACGGAAGTCGCGCTGAAGGTGCTGCCGCGGGCTGAAGCCGCCGCCACCGTGACCCTGACCGGCCTCGACCTGCCGGGGGCGGTGCGGGCGATGTCCGCGGCGCTGGGCTCCCCTTATGACGTGACCGGCGCTGCCTATGATGCGGAAACCTATCAGACGCATATCCGGGTGGAGGGGTTCCGGGACTCCGCTGCCTACCGCGGCGCGGAGCTGGTCAAGCTGCTGTCGCCCATTGCCATGGCGGAGGTGCAGGAGGATGCAGAAAGCCTGTGGCGGGGCATCAGGGATGTTGCGGCCTTCCAGGGCCGGGATGGCGATGTCTGGAGGGTTTCGGTGAAGCCCACGGATGCGGTGGAGCTGGTGCCGCATCTGGAGGCTGAGGCGCTGCAGTTCGACTGGGGCGGCGGGCTGATCTGGGCGCTTGTCCCCGCTGGGACGGAGCTGCGAAACCGGATCAAAGTGCCGGGCCATGCCACGCTGGTGCGCGCCGCGCAGGAGACCCGGGCGCGGCTCGGCGTGTTCCAGCCGAAGCCCGGTCCACTGACGGCCGTCTCTGAAGGGCTGCGGCGGCAATTCGACCCGCGCGGCATTCTTAATCCGGGGCTGATGGGGTAAGACATGCAGACCACCTTCACAGAAAAGCAACTGCAGGACCCCGGCACCAAACGGGCCAACGAAATCCTGCGCTCCTGTGTGCATTGCGGCTTTTGCACCGCCACGTGCCCGACCTATCAGGTGCTGGGCGATGAACTCGACAGCCCGCGCGGGCGGATCTACCTGATCAAGGACATGCTGGAAAACGAACGGGTGCCGGACGAAAAGACCGTCAAGCACATCGATCGCTGCCTGTCGTGCCTGGCCTGCATGACCACTTGTCCCTCGGGCGTGCACTATATGCATCTGGTGGATCATGCCCGGGCCTATATCGAGAAACACTATGACCGTCCCTGGAGCGACCGCGCGCTGCGCTGGCTGCTGGCGCGGATCCTGCCTTATCCGGGCCGGTTCCGCCTGGCTCTGCTGGGGGCCAAGCTGGCGAAACCGTTCAAGGGTCTGCTGCCGGATGCGCGGCTGCGCGCGATGCTGGAGATGGCGCCCAGGACCATCCCGCCGGTCAGCCGCAATGATGATCCGCAGAGTTTTGCACCGGAGGTTCCGCGCAGGAAACGGGTGGCCTTGATGACCGGCTGCGCCCAGAAGGCGCTGAACACGGATATCAATGACGCCACCATCCGTCTGCTGACCCGGCTGGGCTGCGAAGTTGTGGTCGCCAAGGGGGCGGGCTGCTGCGGGGCGCTGACCCACCACATGGGGCGGGAGGAGGAGAGCCACGCTGCCGCCGCCAGAAACATCCGCGCCTGGGCGGCAGAGCTGGACGGGCAGGGGCTGGATGCAATCGTCATCAATACCTCCGGCTGCGGCACCACGGTCAAGGATTACGGGCATATGTTCCGCAATGATGCCTTGGCCGAAGATGCGGCGCGGATCGCAGGGATTGCGATGGATATCTCGGAACTGCTGATGCAGCTGGATCTGCCCGAAGGCGCGGACAAAGGGCTGACGGTTGCCTATCACGCGGCCTGCTCGTTGCAGCACGGACAGCAGATCAAGACCCACCCCAAAACGCTGCTGAAGCGTGCGGGCTTCAAGGTTGTGGAACCCGCCGACAGCCATTTGTGCTGCGGTTCGGCCGGCACCTACAACCTGATGCAGCCGGAAATCTCCGCCCAGCTGAAGGCGCGCAAGGTGAAAACACTGGAGGCGAAACGGCCTGATCTGATTGCCGCGGGCAATATTGGCTGCATGATGCAGATCGGCGGGGGCACCGGATTGCCCATCGTGCATACGGTGGAACTGCTTGACTGGGCCACCGGCGGCCCGCAGCCGCCTGCGCTGACCGCACCGGGTAAACGAGCGCCGGAGGTGCCGGTGCTGCGCTGAAACCGGCGGCAGAAAGAATCGGGCTGCATTCACCGCAGGCTTGCCGTAATTTTGCCTGAACAGACAAATAATCTCCCAGCCGGTGGATAAGAGGAGACGCATGTGAGGCAGTGGATTCTTGCGGTTGCAGCAGTGTTGCTGCCAGCCGCGGCGATGGCGCAGGACAGCCGGCTGCAGCGGATGGACACGCTGGATGCGGGCCGCAAGTGGGAGGCCGTCGGGCGGCTCGATGTGAACGGCGAGGGGTTCTGCACCGGCGCGCTGATTGCGCCCGATCTGGTGCTGACCGCCGCGCATTGCCTCTATGACAGCCGCCCCAAGGCGCCGATCGACCCCACCAGGATCGAATTCCTGGCCGGCTGGCGCAACGGGCGCGCCTCGGCCTACCGCTCCGTGCGCCGGGCGGTGCAGCATCCCTCCTATGTCTATGACGGCGAACTGTCGACGGACCGGGTGCGCAATGACATTGCCCTGCTGCAACTGCAGCGCCCGATCCGCAATACCACCGTGACCCCTTTTGAGACCGAACAACGCCCGCGCAAGGGCGCCAAGATCGGTGTGGTCTCATACGCCCATGACCGCTCGGAGGCGCCGTCGTTGCAGGAGGTCTGTGCAGTGAAGGCTCGCCAGCAGGGGGTTCTGGTGATGTCCTGCGACGTGGACTTCGGCTCTTCCGGGGCGCCGGTGTTTTCCTTTGAGAATGGCACCCCGCGGATTGTTTCGGTGATCTCTGCCAAGGCGGAAGTCAGCGGTGAGCAGGTGTCTCTTGGATCTGCCCTGGCAGAGGAGCTGACGCTGCTGCAGGCGCAGCTGACCGGTGTGAACACTGGCGGGCAGCTGCCGCCTGGTGTGGGCCGGGTGAAAGCGGGGGAACGGGGCGGTTCCTTTGGCGCGAAGTTCGTCAAGCAATGAGCTGGCGGGCGCTGATACTGGGGGCGGTCATGCTGGCCTATGCCGGGAGCGCGCTGGCACAGGGGACCGGCCTGCGCCGCTTGACCGACCGCGACGACCTGTTGGGCTGGGAAGCCGTCGGGCGGCTGGAGCTGAACGGTAAGGGCTACTGCACCGGCACGCTGATTGCGCCGGAGCTGGTGCTGACGGCGGCGCATTGTGTTTACGGCAAGGACGGCGGGTTGCGCCCGGCAGAGCAGATCAGGTTCCGCGCCGGGCTGCGCGACGGGGTTGCGGTTGCCGACCGCCAGGCACTGCAGATTGCGGCCCATCCAGGCTATGACCCGCGCCGCCGCCTGAATATGGAAAACATCCGTCACGATGTGGCGCTGATCCGTCTAGCGGAGCCCATTCTCAGCAGCCAGGCGAATGCGTTTGTGCTGCATTCGGGCGAGGATTACGGGAGCGGTATCTCCGTAACCTCCTATGGCAAAGGCCGGGACGAAGCGCTGTCGCGCCAGCGTCAGTGCAACCTGATGGGGGAGCACAGGGACGTGCTGATGATTGACTGCAATGTCACCTTCGGCTCCTCCGGGGCGCCGGTGTTTTCGCAGGTGGGCGGCCGCGGGCGGATATTGTCGCTGGTGTCCGGCGGCGGCAATTTCCGGGGCAAGCAAGTGGCCTTCGGCATGAAGCTGCCACAGCGGGTGGCCGAACTGAAAGCACAGCTGCGCCGCAATCCGGTGGCCTCGCCGGACCGGCGGATCAAGCGGATCCAGGTTGGCGGCGGCACCTCTGCTGGCGGTGCAAAATTTGTCAGCGTTGGCGACTGATAAACCTCTTGAAGCCGTAAATTGCGTTTCCTATCTCAGAATTGTCCGGGCAGCCGCTGATTGGGGCCCGGAGCAATAAAACCGGCCTGTCCCCGCGGGGAAGGCACTCTGAAATCGCTCATGAATGAGGATGGAAAATGCGTACTTTTGATTTTGCACCGCTGCACCGTGCCACCATCGGCTTTGACCAGATCGCCAGCCTGATGGACCGCGCCCTGAGCGCTGATGCGGCCCAGTCCAGCTACCCGCCCTACAATATCGAGAAGACCGACGCCGACAGCTACCGGATCTCAATCGCTGTTGCCGGTTTCTCTGACGAAGACCTGAATGTCGAAGTGAAGGAAAACGCGCTGGTCGTGTCCGCCAAGAAAGCCGAGGACGGCGATGGCCGCACCTTCCTGCACCGCGGCATCGCCACCCGCGCATTTGAACGCCGGTTTACTTTGGCCGACCATGTCCATGTGACGGGTGCCAGCCATGAAAACGGCATGCTGCATATCGATCTGCACCGCGAGGTGCCGGAGGCGCTGAAACCGCGCCGGATCGAAATCTCCTCCTCCCGCCCGAGCCGCCCGGAGATCGAGGCCAAAGCGGTCAACTGATCCTCTGGACAACGGTTCGTGCGCACGATGCCCCCTGGTTATGCCAGGGGGCTTTTTTTGTTTTGCCGGGCTGTCCCCGCGGGGACAATTCAGGGTTGTGATGGCAACAGGATGTTAGGGAATTGGAGGCACACTGGGGCGGTAAAGGGGTTTTGCGCCGGTGTTTGACCGCCCGCCTGCGCTGTCACTGGGCGGTCCGGGTGAGCCGCATGGAACCACAGCAGATACAGCATGTCCAACAGAGCTTCGCAGGCATATTTGCCCGCAAGGCCGATCTGGCGGAGCGGTTTTATGTGCATCTGTTCACCCGCCTGCCGGAAGCACGGGGGATGTTCCGCGGCAATTTCGTGAAGCAGAAAGCGATGCTGACCGCGATGATCGCGACCTGTGTGCGCAACCTGGACGATCCGCGGACGCTGGAGGACATCGGCGCCCAGCTGGTTGCGGTGCATGCGCATTTGGGCGTTGGCCCGCGCGAAACAGAGGCGGCAAAGCGGGCGCTGATCGCCGCTTTGCGCGATGTTCTGGGGGCGGAACTGGACCCGGAGACAGAACGCGCCTGGGCCAGTGCCATCAGCCGGGTGGCCGGGACGATGACCCTGCACTGACCATCCGGCTGCCCTGATCCGCGCGGCGGATCAGACCGCCATGCAGATGTATTTCATCTCCAGGTAATCCTCGATGCCGTGGTGGCTGCCTTCGCGGCCTAGGCCGGACTGCTTGACGCCGCCGAACGGGGCCACCTCGGTGGAGATGATGCCGGTGTTGACCCCGACGATCCCGTATTCCAGCGCTTCGGCAACCTTGTAAACCCGGCTGAGGTCCTTGGCGTAGAAATAGGAGGCCAGGCCGAAGATGGTGTCATTGGCCATGGCGATCACCTCGTCCTCATCCTCGAACTTGAAGAGGGGGGCAAGGGGACCAAAGGTCTCGTCGGTGGCAAAGGCCATGTCCTGGGTCGCGCCGGTGACGATGGTCGGCTGGAAGAAACTGCCGCCCAGTTCCGACGGGTTGCCGCCCAGGATCACTTCGCCGCCCTTCGAGGTGGCATCGGCGATATGCTCCTGCACTTTCTCGACCGCTTCCATGTTGATCAGCGGGCCGAAGTGGATGCCGTCCTTGAGGCCGTCGCCGACGTTCATCTTTTCAACGGCGGCCTTCAGCTTCTCCGCAAAGGCATCGTAAACGCCTGCCTGCACGTAGATCCGGTTGGCGCAGACGCAGGTCTGGCCGTTGTTGCGGAACTTGCACATGATGGCGCCTTCGACGGCGGCATCCAGATCGGCGTCGTCAAAGACGATGAACGGTGCGTTGCCGCCCAGCTCCATCGAGCATTTCATCACCGTTTCGGCCGCTTGGCGCAGCAGGATGCGGCCCACTTCGGTGGAGCCGGTGAAGGTCAGCTTGCGCACCGCGTCGTTCTCGCAGAACTCCTTGCCGATGTCGGAAGCGCGCGAGGACGGCACCACGCTGAACACGCCCGCCGGAATGCCAGCCCGGTCGGCCAGCACGGCCAGCACGATGGCCGACAGCGGGGTTTCAGCGGCAGGGCGGGCGACAAAGGCGCAGCCTGCGGCCAGCGCCGGTCCGGCCTTGCGGGTGATCATCGCGTTGGGGAAGTTCCAGGGGGTGATCGAGGCGGCAACGCCGATCGGCTGTTTCAGCACGGTGATGCGCTTGTCGCGCTGGTGGCCGGGGATGGTCTCGCCGTAGATCCGCTTGGCCTCTTCCGCGAAGAACTCGATGAAAGACGCGCCATAGGCGATCTCGCCGCGGGATTCCGCCAGCGGCTTGCCCATTTCGGCGGTCAGGATCACCGCCAGGTCCTCCTGGTTTTCCATCATCAGGTCGAACCACTTGCGCATTGCTGCGGCGCGTTCCTTGCCGGTCCACTTGGCCCATTCCTTTTGCGCGGCGTCGGCCTGGGCAATGGCGCCCGCAACCTGCGCGCGGCTGGTGTCGGCGACCTGGGCGATCACGTCGCCGCGGGCCGGGTTGGTCACGTCAAAGGTGCCTTCGCCATCGGCAAACTGGCCGCCGATATAGGCGCGGGTTTCCAGCAGGCTGGGGTCGTTGAGCAGGGATTTCAGGTCAGTGGTTGCGTCAAGCATAGCGGGCCTCCCGGGTGTTCTGTTGCGGAATGCAAAGCAGTTGTGCCTTGATATGTCCAGAAGGATCAATGAGTCCAGGATTTGATCAAATTATGGGCGAAGATTTTGAGCCAAGCAATTTGACATGTGCTGTGCCAGACTGTCTGGTAGCGGCCAACAATAAGAACAGGGGAGATTGGGCATGGAATTGGATGATGCCTATGCCAACGGGGCTTATATCGAGAATGCAGACACGTACCCGCCGCGCTGGGCGGCCTCGGCGGAGGATTTCCGCAACAGCCTGCATGAGCGCGCCCGGCTGAACATTCCGTATGGTGAGGGGCAGCGGCAGGCCTTTGACCTGTTCCTGCCGGAGGAAGCGCCCAAGGGGGTGTTTGTGTTTGTCCACGGCGGCTATTGGATGGCCTTTGACAAAAGCTCCTGGTCGCATCTGGCGCGCGGGGCGCTTGCGCATGGCTGGGCAGTGGCGATGCCGTCCTACGACCTGTGCCCGGAGGTGCGGATTGCCGATATCACCCGGCAGATTGCGGCTGCGGTGACGCGGGTTGCGGAGGAAGTTGAGGGGCCGATCGCGCTGGCGGGCCATTCGGCTGGCGGCCATCTGGTGGCGCGGATGCTGGACCGGGCGCTGTTGCCCGCGGAGGTGGGAGAGCGGATCAAGACGGTGATCCCGATTTCACCGCTTTCGGACCTGCTGCCCTTGCTGCGCACCTCGATGAACCAGAAGTTCAAGATGGATTCGGCTGCAGCTGTGGCCGAAAGCCCGGTTGAGATGCAGGACCGCTATGAGGCGGATGTGACCGTCTGGGTCGGTGGCGAGGAGCGTCCGGCGTTTTTGGATCAGGCGGTCTGGCTGGTGGAAGCCTGGGAGGCGGACCATGTGATTGCTTTCGGAAAGCATCATTTCAACGTGATTGACCCGCTGGCCGACCCGGACAGCGATCTGGTGGCGCTGATTGTGAATTGAGCACCAGGAGGGGGTGCAAACGCCCCCTTTACACGAGGTGTAATTAACTCTTGCCAGAATCCCCTTTCCGCCGCATCTTCCGGCCTAGGGGCCAGGCGATGGCGTCGCCGCATGGAATACATGCCCGCCCCCGCATTCCAAAACTGTCCTGAACGCCGGGACCTTTCTTGTAAGAAGGAAGGGTCTGATATGACTGCACGTCCTGAAATGTACCGTTTTCACAATGGTGAGAAGGCGCCGCTGCAATTTGCTGTCTCTGAATACGAGGCGCGGATTGCGGGTCTGCGCAAGATCATGTCTGAAAAGGGGGTGAGCGCCGCTGTCTTCACCTCGATGCACAATATCTCCTACTACTCGGGCTTCACCTATTGCGCCTTTGGCCGCCCCTACGGCTTGGTGGTGACTGCAAGCGACGCCGTGACCATCTCGGCCGGCATCGACGCGGGCCAGCCCTGGCGCCGCTCGTTCTGCGACAACATCACCTATACCGACTGGCAGCGCGACAATTTCTGGCGTGCAATCAAGTCGGTAAGCGGCGAGGGCGTGGTGGTCGGCTATGAAAGCGACCACCTGACCCTGCTGCAGAAGGCCAAGCTGGAGGGCTTCCTGAAGCCGTCCGAACTGGTTGATCTTTATGAGCCGACCATGCGCCAGCGGATGGGCAAATCCGCAGCTGAACTCGACATGATCCGCGCCGGTGCGGCTGTGGCCGACGTCGGCGGCTTTGCGATCCGCGAAGCGGTCAGGGAAGGCGCGCGGGAGATCGATGTGGCGATGGCCGGACGTGATGCAATGGAGCTGGAGATTGCCAAACGCTTCCCGGATGCGGAATACCGCGACACCTGGGTGTGGTTCCAGTCCGGCATCAACACTGATGGCGCCCACAACCCGGTGACGGGCCGCACCCTGCAGCGCGGCGACATCCTGTCTCTGAACACTTTCCCCATGATTTCAGGCTATTACACTGCTCTGGAACGGACGATGTTCGTGAAGGAAGTGGATGCGGAATCTTTGCGCATCTGGGAGGCCAATGTTGCCGCCCATGAGCTGGGCATCTCGCTGCTGAAGCCAGGTGCAAGCTGTGCGGAAATCACCCATAAGATCAACGCCTTCTTTGAAGAGCAGGATCTGCTGCAGTACCGTACCTTCGGCTATGGCCACTCGTTCGGGGTCTTGTCGCACTATTATGGCCGCGAGGCGGGGCTGGAACTGCGTGAGGACATCGACACGGTGCTGGAGCCGGGCATGGTGATCTCAATGGAGCCGATGCTGACCATCGCCGACGGCCAGCCGGGTGCCGGCGGCTACCGCGAGCATGACATCCTGATCATCCACGAGGACGGCAACGAGAACATCACCAAATACCCCTATGGGCCGGAGTTCAACGTCGTCGGCTGAGGTTTCCAATTTTTGAAAAGAAGCAGGGGGTGCCGTCCGTGCACCCCCTGTACACCCCCTGTACACCGGGCAGGTGCCCGGCGGGGATGAGCCTAGTGACAGGCTTGGTCCAAAGGCAGGGTCTGCGCGGGTTGGGGCCGCGGGCAAGCCGGAGCCTGCGGAACCGCAGCATCGCGGCCGGCTTGCAGCGGGTGGTTCGCTTTCCACGCCCGTGTCATCCACAGGGCAGCAGCAGGTTCCTGTGCAGCGTGCAGCAGTTCGTGCACCGAAAGGCTCAGCTGCGCGGCGTCGTGCTGGGCAGTCACCCTAAGAAGGTCCCCGGACTTGGCCGTTTCCGGGTGATCCAGCAGAAACGCGGTGCGCCCCCAATGCCCCCCGGACGTCAACCCGTTCGCCACTTGCACCCCAGGTGCCAGGTTCATTTCGAAGCTGACCAGCACCGCGTGGATGCTGCCCGGTGCGGTGCAGGCCAGATCCTTTGCAACCCGCGCCGGATTGATGTTCGGCCGGGTGAAGTCGAATTCGAAGAGATTTGCCGCCGGGCCCAAGGGGCGGAGCTTGCAGGCTTCGAAATCGTTCGGGGTGAGCTGCGCAACGCGGGCGAAACGGTGGAAGGCGCTGAGGTCGAAGCCCTCGGCCTCATGCGGCCGCCAAAGGTTCAGGAGGCCGGGGCTTTCAACCGGTCGGGCCATCAAAGTTCCGCGCTCCGGGATCGCGCGGGCGTCCGGTTTGGCCAGCGCCGACATGGCGTGGGTGAGCGTCGCAAGGGCGCCTTCGCCCAGCAGAACGGTATCGACGATTTCCGAGATTACCACATCTGCCTGCTCTGGAATGTCTGCACCGATGACGATCTCATGCGACCATTTCGGGATGACGGTGATGCGGTCGCTCAGGCCGTTTGCCGCAATGACCTGCGTGGCGGCCTGGGCGATCAGCGGCTGCTGCTCGCAGGTGTAGACATGTTTCGCGCCCGCACGCGCCGCCAGCATGGCGGTCAAGCCGGCGCCGCAGCCGATGTCCAGTACGACATCGCCAGGTTTCACCTTGGCTGCGATGGCCTTGGCGTAGGCCTTGTTGCGTGCCGTGTCTGACAGCATCGGAAAATGCCAGCGGGGCACAAAGGTCTGGTGCAGCCGCTCCTGCAGGATCTGCGCTTCGTGGTGGCTGGGATCCAGGCTGAGCGCCTCGGAGAGAAGTTGCGCGGTCTGGAGGCCGCCATCGGTCAGCGGGGCGGACTTTGCGGTTTCGACGAGTCTGTCTGCGTCTTGGGCGTTGAGAAGGGGAGTTTCCGGGAAACGGGCAGGGGGTAGTCTTTCAGGCAAGTTTTTTCCTCAATTGAAGCAAATGCCACTGACCTGCATATTCCACGGGCGTGTCTAACAATTGGTGAAGGGATGCTGGTGCCCGCAAAAAAGAGCGGGTGGTCTGCTGCGGCTGCATTGGGCAGGGGCTGAATTGGCTTGTGTCCGGCTGGAACAGAGGGCAACGGCCGCGGCAGAGCCGTTGCGCCGCGGCGGGTCTTGGGGCATATGTGCGCCACGGCATATCCTGCCCCGTTGTTACCCTCTTGCTGAGGACGCCCGCATGTCCGCGCGTGCGCGCCCCGCGAGGAAGAAAGAGCCACCGCCATGTATGACGCCCCGGAAAAGAAGAAATCGGAATTTGCGCTGATCCAGCTGATGCCGAACCTGATGACCATCGGCGCCATCTGCGCCGGTCTGTCGGCGATCCGCTTTGCTATCTCCGGCAACTTCAAGCTGGCGGTGATGCTGATCCTGCTGGCCGCGGTGCTGGACGGGCTGGACGGTCGGCTGGCGCGGGCGCTGCGCAGCGTCAGCAAGATGGGGGCAGAGCTGGACTCGCTGGCTGATTTCCTGAACTTCGGTGTGGCGACCCCGATGGTGATCTATCTGTGGGCACTGCAGGATATGCGCGGGATCGGCTGGATTTCGGTGCTGGTGTTCTCGGTCTGCTGCGTGGTGCGGCTGGCGCGGTTCAATGTCAGCAGCAAGTCGGAGGAGGAGGCGCCGAAGCTGCGAAAGGGTTATTTCGAGGGCATCCCGTCGCCCGCCGGAGCGCTGCTGGCGCTGCTGCCGATGTTTGCCACCTTTGCCTATGGCAGCCGTGAACCGGTGCTGCATGAACTGCTGATCTGTCTCACCATGGTGCTGGTGGGGTTGGCAATGATCAGCCACATTCCGACCTGGTCGCCGAAAGCGGTTAAAATTTCGCGGGAGAATGTTAAGTACCTGCTTGTAGGCTTTGCCTTCATGGCTGCGGCATTGTTGACCTATGCATGGACGGTGCTGGTTGTGCTATGCCTTGCTTACGTTGCTATGGTGATTTGGGGGCTGGTTTCCAAGCCAAAGGGCTAGCCCAGGACGTCCGGGGAGGGACGAATTGGATATCAAAGCAGTTGAGGAATCATACGCGCGTTGGGCGCCTGTGTATGACAAGACTTTCGGCGCGGTGACGCGCTCTGGCCGCCGCAGGGCGACCCGCTATATCAATTCCCGTGAAGGCAAGGTGCTGGAGGTTGGGGTCGGCACCGGCCTGTCCCTGCAGCATTACGCGCCGCATTTGCAGGTGACGGGGATCGATTTCAGCCATGACATGCTGAAGAAGGCCCAAGGCAAGGTGCAGGAGCTGGGGCTGAAACAGGTAGAAGCGCTGCGGCAGATGGATGCCCGGCAGCTGGATTTCCCGGACAATTCCTTTGACACTGTCGCGGCGATGCATGTGCTGTCAGTTGTGCCGGACCCGGACAAGGTGATGCATGAAATCGCGCGGGTGCTGAAGCCCGGCGGCAAGGTGGTGATCACCAACCATTTCAAGAGCGGCAAGGGGGTGCGGGCCTCGCTTGAGAAGCTGTCGGCGCCCCTGGCCAATGTGATCGGCTGGCATTCGGACTTCGAGTTAAAAACGGTGCTGCAGGAGGACCGCCTGCAGGTCGAGCAGCAGGAAAGCATTCCGCCCTTCGGGATGATGACATTCCTGGTGCTGGGCAAGCAGCAGACCATGTGAAACACCCTGTTTCCGCGATGCAGCCCCGGGGGGATCCTCCGGGGCTTTTCTTTGTGCGGCCTGTCTGCAACAGTGCATTTGAAACGGGCGGAATTGCACCGCCCCAGGGGATGTAAATTTCTTTTACATACCCATATCGGGATCAGATATTTGACAGGGAAGGAACGGATGCGATGAGTGTGTCCCAATTTGAGAAAATGGTGGCGGACAGCCAGGAAAAGGTGCGCGAGTCGCAGTCCAGGATCGAGGCGCTGACCTCGCGCATTGAGGCTGCGCGCAGCAAGATCGAAGCGGGCGAGGACGCCAGCGTCGATATCGAAAACGCCACGCTGGAAGATGTGCACGCGCATACCGAGGTAATGAACGCCAACATCGCCGAGCTGATCATGGGGCTGGACGATGTGACTGCGGCGTTCTCCAAGGATTTCGATGAGATGCGCTCGAAAACCGGCTGGGAGAGCTTTGTCGGGTTTTTCTCCAAGGGCAAGTCGGACTCGATGCGCCAGGAGCGGATGCGCACCGCCAGTATCGACGACAAGCTGCAGGACCTGATTGCCAAGTCCGATGTGATCGTGAAGCTGCTGGAAGGCCAGCTGGCCACCCTGGAAGAGCAGCGCGAGAAGGTGCAGGTGAACCTGTCGGCCACGCTGGATGACCGCGAGTTCACGGTGCAGGAGCTGGAGGGCGTGCGGGCTGAGATCGTGGCGCTGGACCCGCAGATCATCGAGCTGGAGAATAAGATCGCGGTCGAGCAGGACGCGGCGGCGCGCACCAAGCTGGAAACCGAACTGGCTGACATCAACGCCAAATACAACGCGCTGGTGCAGGAGGAGCAGGTGAAGCTTGCCAAGTCCCAGACGCTGGAGCGTTATATCGAGAAGGGCAAGACCTGGGTCGACAGTTTGCAGAACCAGGCGGCGACGCAGATGGTGCTGATCAACAAGCTGCAGACGGACACCCAGCAGCGGGTGGTGCTCTATGATGCGCTGACCAAATCGCTGAAGACCGCACAGCAGCAGGATGTGGCGCACCGGATCAACGAGATCGGCGTGCAGACCGACAAGGAAGCCCAGACCGCAATGGCGGCGATCGGCACCGCGACCAACCAGAAGATGGCCGATATGCTGGAAAGCCATGAGGGCAACATGGTGTTCGCACGCGACGTGCTGGAGAAGAAGGCCAAGGCGGATGAACGCTTTGCCCGCCGGTT
>JABXIA010000070.1 GCA_013373325.1 Paracoccaceae bacterium | reverse complement strand
ATCCCCGAACCCGCCGCCCAGACGGTCATGGTCTTCGCCGCCATAGAGCTGGTCATCGCCCCAGCCGCCCCACAGGTCGTCATTGCCCGCATCGCCCCACAGACGGTCCCACCCCGCGCCGCCGGACAGCGTGTCCGCCCCGGCCTCGCCGAACAGCCGGTCGTTGCCATCGCCGCCATCAAGGCTGTCATCCCCGAACCCGCCGCCCAGACGGTCATGATCGCCGCCGCCGTAAAGCTGGTCATCACCCCAGCCGCCCCACAGGTCGTCATTGCCCGCACCGCCCCACAGACGGTCCCCGCCCGCATCCCCGGACAGCGTGTCCGTCCCGGTTCCCCCGGACAGCGTGTCATCCCCCGCCAGCCCGGAGATCGCGTCATCGCCGCGGCTGCCCTGCAGCGCGTCATGCCCGGCGGTGCCGTAGAAGCCGCCGCCGGGCAGGGTCTCGCCCAGCTCCTGCTGCTGCGGGAATTCGAACCGCAGCGCCGGACCGAACACATCCTCCAGCTCCAGCCGCCCGCCGCCCGCCTGCGCCACCGCGATCCGCATGCCGCCGATCTCCAGGTCGATCCCGTAGCTGCGGCCGCGGCTCTGCAGCTGGGCCGGGCTGTAAAGCCCCTCGAACAGCGACAGGTCAAGAAGATCCTCGCCGGGGGTGAAATCGCGCACGGTCACCGCCTCGGACACCGGGTCAGAGACCGGGGCAATGACAAAGATATCGGCGCCTGCGCCGCCGTTCAGCTCACCGCCGCCCGCGCCCGAGACCAGCACGTCATCGCCGGCATGGCCATAAAGATCCGCCGCCCCCGCGCCGCCCTCCAGCACGTCATTTGCAGCGCTGCCATCCAGCCGCGCATCGCCTGCCCCGGCCTGGCGCACAATCCCCAGCTCCGCCAGCGGCAGGGTGAACCGGCTGATGCCGCCCTCCGCGCCCGACGCCGCAAAGACCTGCAGCTGGCCGCCCGCAACCACCGCCTCCAGCGCAGTGGCATTCTGCAGCCCGAGGCCGGGCATATGCTCCAGGCTCTGCACATGGATCAGCGCGCCGCCCGGGGTCAGGGTGAACAGGCTGAGACCGCCGTCATTGCCCGCCGCCAGCACCAGCAGGTGCTCCCCCGCCTGCACCGCCTCCACCGCCGACACCCCGCCGAAGCGGGTCATCGTGCTGTCCTGCAGCTGCGTCCGGAACTGCAGGCCGCCCGCCGCGTCCACCTCAACCAGCGTCAGCGAGCTGCTGCCCGCCGCGCCCAGCAGCGCCCAGGCCTGGCCATTCATTTCAAAGCTTTCCAGCGCGGTGATGCCTGAGACAGACAGCCCCTGCCCCGCGCCCAGCACCGCGCCGGGCGTGAGCGCGCCGGTCGCCGCATCCACGCTGTAGCCGCGCAACTCCCCGGCATCGGCTGCCAGCACCACCGCCCCCTCCGCGGTCTGCACCGTGGACAGCAGCGCCGATGCGCTCAGCTGATAGGCCTGCGCACCGCCGCCCAGGCCAGCCTGCGCCTGCACCGCGCCCGCCGCATCCAGCTGCCAGCCCTGCAAGGCGCCGCCCGCCAGCCCCACCGCATAAAGCGCCGAAGTTCCATCCGCCAGCTGCAGCGCCGCCACCGCGCCAAGCCCGCCCGCATCCGCGCCCGCCAGCGCCTGCTGCTGCTGGCTGCCCAGGCTGCCGCCGCTGCCCAGGGCGTAATAGCTGAGGCCGCCGCCGCTGGTCCCCTCCTGCAGCAGCCGCACACCGCCGCCGATCTCCGCCAGCTCGAAATTGCCGGTGCGCAAAGACGCCTGGCCATGCAGCTGCTGGCCCGCCAGCTGCGGCAGCCCGCCAGAGCCGGGCAGCTGCCAGCGGCTGATGCCGCCGTTCAGGCCGGTGATGGCATAAAGCGTGGCCTGGCCGTTCTGCACCGTGATCTCCAGATCGCGCAGATCACTGCCGAAAATCATGTCATCCGTGCCGAACCGTCCCGTGAATGCCAGTGCCATCGTGCCGCTCCCATGCGCCGCTGATCCCGAGGCTGAAACTGGCGGGCACAGGCGGCGCAAAGCGGGCGGCAAATCTGGCAAAACCGGGGACATTGTTTATAGATTGAGAACAATTGCACGAACAGGCGGGGAATGGGCCGGGAACAGAGCGGGACCGGCGGCGCCCTCTGCCGGGGTGTTGCGCAAGCAGCGTACGCCCCGTTAGCGCCGTCTTGACCCGGCTCTGGCACTCTGGGCGGCGATCCCGTTTCCCCATCCCGGAGCCCCGCCGATGACCCAGGCCTCGCCGATCCTCGCCCTGCCCTACCTGATGCCCTCCCAGGCGCAGAAACACGTGACCCATAATGAGGCGCTGCAGATGCTGGATGCGCTGGTGCAGCTCAGCGCCGAAGCCTTCGATGCGGTGACGCCCCCCGCAAGCCCCGCCCCGGGCGAGACCCATGTGCTGGCCCCCAGCCCGGCAGGCGCCTGGGCCGGCCAGGGCAACGCCATCGCCGTCTGGCAGGGCGAGGGCTGGATGTTCCTCTCCCCCCTGCCCGGCTGGCGCGCCTGGGGCATCGCGGAACAGGAGCTCAGGGTCTGGACCGGCAGCGCCTGGGCGCTGCCGCCCGCCGAGACCCAGAACCTCGCCCGCCTCGGGGTCGGCACCGCGGGTGACGCCGCCAACCCGCTCGCCGTCTCCGGCCCGGCAACCCTGCTGAGCCACGCGGGCGCCGGCCATCAGCTGAAGATCAACAAAGCCGCCAGCGCTGACACCGCCGCGCTGCTGTTCCAGTCGGACTGGAGCGGCCGCGCCGAGATGGGGCTGGCGGGCAATGATGATTTTGCGGTGAAACTCTCGGCGGACGGCAGCAGCTGGAGCACCGCCCTGGCGCTGACATCCGCAGGCCGCGCAGGGTTCGGCACCGCCAGCCCGGCGGCGCATCTGGAGATCCAGGGCAGCAGCGATGATTACCTGCTGGCCGGTGATGGCGGCGCCAGCCCGGATTTCCGGCTGGGCGCCGACGGCAACGGCAGCTGCTCCGGCGCCTGGTCCGGCGGCGGCGCCGATTATGCCGAGTGGTTCGAATGGGCGGACGGCAACCCCGAAGGCGCAGACCGCCGCGGCCTATCAGTGGTGCTGGCGGGCGAAAAGATCCGCGCCGCACAGGCCGGCGAGGAGCCCATCGGGGTGATCAGCGCCAATCCGGCGGTGGTCGGCGACGGCGACATGGATGCATGGAAGCACCGCTGGCTGCGCGACCCCTACGGCGCCCTGCTGCGCGATGCGGCAGGCAAGCCGCAGGAAAACCCCGCCTATGACGCCTCACGGGTCTATGCGCCGCGCGCGCAGCGCCCGGAATGGGCGCTGGTGGGGCTCTTGGGCAAGCTGCGCCTGCGCCAGGGCCAGCCGGCGGGCGCGGGCTGGATCCGGATGCGCACGGCAGCGCCGGGGATCGGGGAATGGCTGGTCAGGTGAGCGGCCTTCAGCCGGCTCACCCGCCGGCAGCAGCTTCCTCCAGGCGCGAGAGCCGCGCGAGAACACGCTCAGTGAAGGCCTGCTTGTTGCGCATGGCAGCCATTGCCTCCCCCAGCGGCGGGCCGCCGAAATGCAGTTCCGCAGCATATTTTGGCGCAAGGTATTCCACCACCCGGCGCGGTTCGTAGGGCTGCCCGATCAGATTGGCAAACCGCATCCGCATCTTGTGGCTGAATACCGCATTGTGGCTGCCCTGTTGCGGCGCCTTAGCCGCTTTGAACCACTCGTAAACGGCAATATCCTCATTGCAGTAGCTGGCGATCTCAGCATCGCCCGCCTCTAATTCTGCCCGGACGCCGCCCGACTCGTTGACCCGCGCCGCCGGGGTGCCGCCGACACCGCAGACCGTCAGCAGCCGGTTTATGCCCGCATCCGCATCGGCGATGTCGAACACGCAGTCGAACCCGGACAGAATCGCCTTGGCTGCGCTCACCCGGTCATCATATTCACGCGCAATAGTCGGAAAGGAATTGACCAGGAAGTTGACCATCACATTCCGGTTCCGCTGCAGGAACACCCCGGTTTCCGGCTTGGCCCAGCGCCCCCCCCGCAGGCCGATGTCAAACCGGTACTGGCTGCGCACCCGGCTGACCGGATCCCGCAGCGATGTGGCCAGATACAGCGGCCGCTGCAGGGCAGGCATCATCGCTTCATGAAGCCAGTGGCCTGACAGCGCCTTCAGCTTCCGCGGGTGGGAAATATCCAGGAACTCCTGACGGTTCTCCCGATAGTTCCGAATCATTGATGTGGACTGATAGACTTCTGCCGGCGGCAAGCGGTCCAGCAGAGCATCAGTCAGCGACATCCCGGCACATTTCGGAATATGCAGAAAAAAGAGGGTCGGCATAAAATTTGGGAGCCTTCTTCGGAGTGCACTGACCCGCGTTCTATGGGAAACCCCGGCGATAGTCGAGGCCGCCGGCCGCCTCTCTTGGCGGCGGTCCAGCCGCCGGGCCGGCCCTGGAAATCCGCCCTGGAAATCCACTGCGCAGAAATCTGCCGCAGAAGGCGGTCTGCAGCCATGCGCCCGCACCGCCCGCCCCCCTGTTCAACCATGGGCGGCTCACCTATGATCTCGAACCTGTTACACCACGCACAGGACCTCTCTCCCATGCCCACACCCCCGGCCGGTCCCGGCTTCATCGGCATCGGTGCCCAGAAGGCAGCCACCACCTGGCTGTTCAAATGGCTGAGCGCCCATCCCGAGATCGGCTTTGCGCCGCTGTCCAAACGGCCGGGGCCGACCATCGCCGACGGCAAGCCCGCCGCCACCTGGCCCAAGGAGGTCCATTTCCTGACCGGTCCCAACCAGGACCGCGGCTGGGACTGGTACCTGGACCTGTTCCGGACCGAAGGGCGCAGCGAGCGGCTGCTCGGCGATATCACGCCCCGCTATCTGACCGCCTCTCAGGAGGAGATCTCCGCGCTGCGCCGCCGCTGCCCGGACGTGCGGCTGCTGCTGAACCTGCGCGATCCGGTGGAACGCGACTGGAGCGCGATCCGGATGCTGGCCAGGCGGCGGGAGCTGCTGGACCAGCCTGCCGCGCTTGTGACGCTTGCCGGCGACCCGGGCATCCTCAAGAAGGGCGACCTGCGGCGGACCGTCTCCGCCTGGCTGGAGATCTTTCCCCGCGAACAGTTCTTCATTTCCGCCCTGCCGGATATCGAAGCCCGGCCGCAGCAGGTGATCCGCGCCATTGCCGCCTTCCTGGGGGCCGATCCGGCGTTCTACAGCCGGCCGGAGATCGCCGCCCGGCTGCAGGAACCGGTGCACCGGGGGCCGGATGCGGAGATGCCGCCGGAGCTGGAGGCGCTGCTGCGCGACCGGCACCGGGACACCTATCAGGTGCTGGACGCCATCCGCCCCGATTCCGCGCTCTGAGCGCTCTTCCCCCTTGCCAAGGAGACCCCGCTTGGCCCGCTCCCTGCACCTGCATATCGGCATGCCCAAGGCCGCCTCGACCAGCCTGCAGGCCCTGCTGCTGGCCAACCGCGCAGCCCTGCAAGAGCGCGGCTTTGCCTATCCGGTGCCGGTGCCCGGCAAGACAATCGGCAATGCCATCCCGCTCAGCCTGCATTTCAACCGCAGCAGCCCGGCCGCCGCCCAGTTCCGGTTCCACAATCCCGGGGTGCTGGATTTCACCGATGTCTGGGACTTCTTCGAGCGCAACTATCCGGTGCAGGACGGCGGCACCCTGATCCTCTCCTCCGAGGGGTTTTGCCATTCGGTGCCCGGGGATGCCTGCCGGCAGCTGCTGGACCGCTTTGAAACCGTGAAGATCCACCTGGTGCTGCGCCCCAAGCTGTTCTGGCTTGAATCGCACTACTTCCAGCGCCTCAAGACCGGGAACCTGCGCGGCGAACTGGCGGCGCTGCTGGACCAGGGCGCCTTCGACGACCGCATTACCACCCTGCTGGACTATGCCGGAACCTATGCGTTCTGGTCCGGGCTTGCCGGCGCCGGCAACATTCACCTGCATTTCCTCGGCAGCCGTTTCGGCGCCATCCGCAGCCAGTTCCTGCAGGCGCTTCTGGGCGAAGAGCCGCCCGGCTTCACCGATCCGCCGCCGCAGAACGAAGCCGCACCGGCTGCCTTCCTGGCGGCCCTGTCCAGCCTCACGCCGGCGCCGCCGGACACCGCTGCGCACTGGCAGGCCTCGCGCCGGATTCTCGGCTGCGTCCAGGAGCTTGGCCTGACCGCGAAGGCCTCGGTGCTGACACCGGAAATCTGCAGCCGGCTCGCCGGGCGCTTTGACGCGGACGACCGCGCCTTTGCCGCCATGCAGGACCGGATCACGCTGGCGGATCTGCAGCCCGCGCCCGGTGCCCGGGCGCAGAGCGCCACCACGCTGGAAGCGGTGCGCCGGACGGAGGGCTATGCCCGGCTGCGCCGCAGCCTGCAGGACCGTTTCGGCCTCGCGGTCTGACCTCAACCGGGCCTGCAGCCGGGCAATTTCTCGCTTTTCTGCGGCTTGCGTGCTACGGTCGTGCCAGGCACGGGCGGCAGAACGGGAGGAGCGCAGATTTCCCTGGCTGGAGCAAAGGGTAATTCCGGCATCACCGTGCTTGTCCATATCGGCAAATGCGGCGGATCAACCCTGCGCCAGGAACTGCAGAACCGGGGCAAGGACATCCGCATCGCCCACATCCGCCAGCCGCCGCTGGGGCCGCAGTTCCGCTATTACATCACCCTGCGGTCACCGCTCAGGCGGGCGCTCTCCGCCTTCAACTGGCGCCGCAAGCTGGTGCTGGAGGAGGCCAGCCAGCCGGACCGGTTCCCGGGCGAGGCGCAGATCCTTGCCCATTACGGAAGCCTCGATGCCCTGGCCCGGGCGCTCTACTTCGAGGACGGCACCGACAATGCCCTGGCCCAGGGCAATTTCCGCTCCATCCACCACCTGGGCGAAGGCATCGCCTTCTACCTGGAACCGCTGCTGGCGGCGGTGCAGCCGGACCAGATCGCCGGGGTGCTGATGCAGGAAACCCTGGATGCCGACCTGCAGCGCCTGTTCGGCATCCAAAGCAGCCTGCGGCTGAACGACAACAGCCAGGCGGCCGCGGGCCGGCCCGGCCTGTCGGCGCAGGGCGAAGCCAATCTGCGCCGCTATCTGGCCCCCGATTATGCCTGTATCCGGACGCTCGGCGCCTGGCGCCTGATCCCGCCGCAGGTCCTGCAGCAGCTCTAGGGTCCGGACCGGCCGGGCCCGCACCGCGGGCGCCGTTCAGCCCAGGCTCAGCGCCCGGGCGCATTCAAACAGCAACTCCCCGCCGCGGACCACGGTGATCTCGATCCGCAACTCCGCGGCCAGCAGCGGCACCGGCAGCGCCACCGCATTCCACTGGCCGGTCCGCAGCTCCTGGCCGAACGCCAGGGCCGGCTTGCGGTAGACCAGATAGTCGGCGCCGGCCGCAACCGAATAGACCACCTCTGCCGCCGCCAGGCAGCCGGGCCCGTCCGCCCCGGCGCCGGGGCGCAGATAGCAGAACAGGTCGCGCCCCGCAGCCTCCGCCTGCGGCCAGGACACCTCGAACTCCGGGCGCGGCCGGGACCCCGCGGCCGGCGCCGGAGGCGCCGCCGGAACCGGAACCGGCGCCGGGGCGGCGGCAGGCCAGGCGCCGCTGACGCCGGTCACCGTCCCGTCCAGCGACACCCCGACCCGGGCCGCCACCGGCGGCGCCTCCGGCGGGCATTCCTCCAGCCACGCGCCCTGCGGCACCGCCTGGCCGGTCAGGCTCGACACCTGCAGGCAGCCCGCGGGCACCGGCGCGCGCTCCGGCGCCATCGGCGCCGCCCGGTAAAACGCCTCATAACCCATCGCATAGGGCTGCAGACCGTCCACCATATTGGCCAGCCGCAGCCCCTCATCCAGCTCCAGGAACTGGCGCAGCCCCCATTTCTGCAGGAACATCTGCCAGCCGCGGGTCCGGATCCGCATCCGCCCGTAGGCGCTTTCATGCACCAGCGGCGGCGGGTTGTGATAGGCGGCCAGATCCGGCGTGTAGACCACCCCATGCTGCCCGTGCACCTTGAGGTTCAGATAGAAATCCTCGTGCTCGCCGTTTGACTTGAACTGCGGGTCCCAGCGGATCTGCCCGTCGAACATCGCGGTGCGGAACACCGCGAAATTCATCACCGCATCGCAGTCGTAGCAGCGCACCCCGCCAATGTCCCGCGGCTCCGGCGCGAAGTAGTGCAGCGGGATGGTCAGCAGCTTGCCCTTGTCCCGGTCGTAATGGAACAGCAGCTCCCAGAACCGCTTCTGCACCCGGCGCCCCTGCGGCTCGTCGATCACATCGAACAGCCGGCCGCCGACCACACCGGTTCCGGGGCTGTGCTCCAGCACCGTGAGCGCCGGGGTGAAATCGGTTTGCGGCCCCAGCACGAAATCATCGTCGCAGAGCACGAAATAGGGTTCCCGGACCAGATCCAGCAGCGCATTGCGGGCGGCGCAGACCCCGGCGTCATGCTCCAGCCAGGCCACCGTGCAGCCGTTTGCCTCGTAGAAGGCCGCCTGCTCCGCCTCCGGCTCCGACTGGTCCGCCACATAGACCGGCATCTGCGGGAAATGGCGGCGCACCGAGCTGATCAGCCGCTGCGCCATATGCGGGCGGCCGATGGTGGCAAAGATCAGCGCCAGCCCCTCTGGCGGCCTGCGCCCGCCGCCCTGCATCAGCGCCCGGCCAGCAGGCCCGCGCCTGCCAGCAGATAGCCCAGCCCGTACAGCTGGCCGAGGCTGTCCCGGAACGCCGCCTCGTCTTCCACCGCGCCGCCGAACAGCTGCTCCCAGCTGCTTTCGTTCATCGGCACCGGCACCACCGAAACCGCCTCGACGTCGCAGCCCTGCTGCTGCAGGTACTGGCGCACCACGAAGGTGGTCACCCCCTGCCAGAAAAAGCGGCGGCGGAACCAGTCCC
Organism: Paracoccaceae bacterium; assembly: GCA_013373325.1. Taxonomy (GTDB): domain Bacteria; phylum Pseudomonadota; class Alphaproteobacteria; order Rhodobacterales; family Rhodobacteraceae; genus Leisingera. Next base: position 7,749 of record JABXIA010000070.1, on the reverse strand, counting down.
GGGTCATCCGCTGCGCCGGGATCTGGTGGCCCACGCGGATATCCGGATCGAAGAAGAAGCGGAAGCCGTCGCGGATCAGCACCTGGTTGACCGCATTTTCCCCCGACAGCAGGTTGCTGCCGATCCGGCCCAGGGTCTCGGGGAAGCCGCCGCGCTCCAGCACCGGCGCAATCCGGTAGGCACTGTTGGCCTCGCACAGCCATTCGCCGCCCGACAGGTGGCGGGCATGCTCCGACCAGCCCAGGCAGACCGACAGCGGGTGCAGCAGGAACTCCCCCGTCAGCCAGTCCGGCCGCGGTGCCGTCCAGACCGGGTCCAGCTCGCCGCCCACCGCAACAGTGTCCGCGCCCAGCTCCGCAAAGCGCGCCAGCAGCCGTTCCGCCCAGTCGGCAGCCGGAATGGCGTCGTCATCGGTGAACGCGGCAACCGGCGCCAGGGCTTCGCGCATGCCGCGGTTGCGCGCCGCCGCCAGCCCCTGCCGGGGTTCGCGGCACACCCGGATATGCGGGAACCGGGCCGCATAGGAGGCGGCGATTTCCGGCGACCGGTCGGTAGAGGCATTGTCGACGATGACCACCTCGAACAGCCCCGGGGACAGGCTCTGCGCGGCCAGCGCCTCCAGGCACTGGGGCAGGGTGTCCTCGCGGTTGTACACGCAGACGATCACGGAAATCTGTTTTTCAGCCATCTCTGCCATGCAAGCTACCCGCAATAGGGTCTGGAAATGAAGACGTTGAACATCGACAGCGAAAACTGCAGCGCCCGGCCCGGCGGCGCAAACAGGATCAGCTGCGCCGAGATCCCGTCTTCCCGCAGCACCGCGGCCAGCGGGTCCAGGAAGCGCGACATGGTGGCCTGGGTATAGCTGCCGTCCGCCGCCGCCGTCAGCGCACCCAGGGTCAGATCCTCGAAGCTGCCGTCCCGGCGCCGGATCCGCAGCACCAGGCTGAACGGTTCAGACAGCGTGCTGCGCAGCGACAAAAGCGCCGTCACCTGGGCGCCGGGAAACAGCAGCTGCGGATCCAGCGCGCATTCCAGGGTCAGCCATTTGCTGTCTGCGGCCTCTGCCGCGTCCACCTCGAACTCGAAGGCATGATCCGGCGGCGACACCGTGAAGCCCTCCTTGCAGCGCTGCTGCACCGCCACCCGGACCGCCGGGCCGGAGGCCCCGATCTCGAACTGCCCGGCAAAGGGGGTATAAGGCGCCACAACGCGTTTTGCATCGAGGCAGAAGGGCACCTTGAACAGCGGCTCGGAAAACCTGGCGGTCTCCAGCTTGCGGGCGGTGCCGCCATGGTTGCAGTAGCGCACCAGCGCCTTGTAGCGCGCCTCCGCCTCATGCACCTGCGGGAAGGCCGCCAGCACCTCGTCCCGGCTCATGGCAAAGGAGATCTCCGACTCGTCCTTGCTGACCTGCTTCTGCGCCTTCAGGTCGTTGATGCGGGGCCATTCCTCCAGGAACGGCTGCCAGCTGTCCGCCACCGCGCAGCCCAGCCGCGCCGCCGCCGCCTCCGCATCGAACTGCGCCTTGTCCTCCATCGGGATCAGCACCAGCCGCCCGGCCCGCGCCGCCGCCTCGTAAAAGGCCAGGTTGCCGGTCCAGTTGCGCACCACCTGTTCGGGCGCCATCCCCCAGGGCTTGATGTTGCCGTGCGAATTGATGATTTTCTCGACCGGGCGGAAAGTGGCGATGACCGTGGCTTCGGGAAAGGCCCGGAACAGCTCGAAGGCATCGCCGTCCACCCCGGGATCCTCCAGCTTCAGCGACCGCAGCCGGTGCCGGGTGACAAACTCCGCAACCGCCCCCTGCGCCTTGCACTCCCGGTAGGACGGCTCCAGCTCCCCCTCGCTCTGGCGGGCCGAATGCACCTTGCCCATCGGGGCCAGGCCATCCCCGGTCAGCGCCTTGAGCAGGCGGATCGAAAATTCGCTGCCCGAGCGGCTGCCCGCCGCCAGCAGATATTTCATGCCTGCCCCCCGCTGCCGGCTGCCTCCGCCGCTTGCATCATGCGGATGAACTCAGGCTGCCAGCGCCAGTCCTCCATCTGCACCATGGCGTAATCCATCGGGCTGTCCCGCATCTCCCGCAGCCGCAGGTTCAGCAGGAACTCCAGCCCGCCGATGCCGGTGCGGGCCAGGTCCATCCCCTCCAGCACGCCCTCGCCGAAGGACTTGTCCAGCATGGCCAGGAACTCCACCGCCGCATCCTGATAGACCGGCTTCAGGTCATCGCGCAGCCCGCCATAGGACCAATGCATGGTGTTGAGCAGGGAATCCGTGGCCGGGCGCAGGTCCGGCCAGGCATCCTGCTGTGCCCGCCGGAACACCTCGCGGAACATGTTGAAGCTGTAGAAATGCCGCTCATCCCCCTGCTTGATATCCTGGGCCGGGTGCTGGCGGTAGTGATAGGCATGGCCGAAGACATGCGCCATCGGCCCGCAGTACTGGGCGCTCAGCAGCTGGAAGATCTGGTCGTCGAACGCGCGCACATGCTCGGGGAAGACAATGTTCTTGTTGTCGAGGAAATCGCGCCGGTGCACGCGGCGCCAGATCGACGGCTGGCCGCGCATCAGTTCGGTGCCGGGCTGGGTCAGGTATTCGATGCCGCCCAGGCGCCGGTCCGCACCGCGCGCATAAAGCTCCTTTTCGTGGCTCGGCGTCAGGCTGTCCCGCCCTTCGGGCGAGGTTTCCAGCAGCGCGAACTCGGCCTCCACCATGTTGAACCCGGTGTAGCGGGCCACCTCCAGCAGCGCCGAGAACATCCCCGGATCGACCCGGTCATCGGCATCGACAAAGGCGATATGCGCCGCCCGGGAGCGCAGGCGGCCGAAGTTGCGGGCCGAGGCGCAGCCGCCATTGGGCTTGCGCAGGAGCTGCACCCGGGGGTTGCTGCCGTACAGCTCCTCCACCAGATCGCCGCAGCCGTCGGTGGAGCCGTCATCGACCACCAGCACATGGATGTCGGGGTTGCCGTCGGCCAGCAGGCTGTCAACGCATTCCTGGATGTAGCCGCGGGTGTTGTACATCGCCACCACCACATCAAGCTGCGGCAGCCGGGCGGCAAAGCCGTCCTCGTAGTCGCGGCGCAGCACATGGGGCCCGTGCGGCAGATAGATTTCCCGGTGCTGCTCCGGATCTTCCGGGCGCAGCAGGGCACTGGGCAGATATTCGAAAAGCTGGCCCATGACGAAGCCGGTGCGCGCCTGGCGCAGCGCCCCGGCCAGCGCCTGCTCGGCGCCGGGCGCATCCAGTTTGACCAGATCCGGCGACAGCGCCTCCAGCAGCATCGGCGGCAGCGCCGGCCCGGTGAGCTTCTGGCCGCCCTCCGCGGCGGAGGCCGGCGCCAGCCGCTGCCCCAGGCCCGGCAGCCGCCGGTAACCGGCCTGGCCCGGCGCCTCCAGCGCCGCGCGCAGCGGCTCCGGCAGGTCCGGGCTGCCGGCGGCGCGCTGCGGCGGCAGCTCCGCGGGCACCGGCAGGTCCGGATGGAACGCCGCGTGAATGCAGGCCACATTCTCCAGCCCCAGCCGCCGCACATTCTCCTGCAGGCAGGCAAAGGCCGCGTCATCCGCCTCGAAACAGACCACCTGCCAGGCCGGAAAGGCGCGCGCGAACGGCACCGCCGTCCAGCCCGATCCGGCCCCGGTATCGGCAAACAGGCCGGCCCGCGGCAGCGCCCGGGAGGCCAGGAACCGCTCATAGATATGGCTCAGGTCCCACAGCGCCGCGGCGGCCTCGCCGCTGGCGGCCGGATGCAGCAGCTCAACGGTCTGGCCGAACGCGGAAACCGGCGTCTGCTGCGTTCCGGACAGATCCGCCGGCTTGCGGCGGCCGGGCAGCACGTTCTGCAATGCAAGTGTCTTGAGATCCATGCTGCGCTCCTTATGCGGTCAGATACTGCTGCGCATAGGCCTGCAGCTTCAGCCGTTCGCCCCGCGGATCCGGCGTCTCTTCCGCAATCACGAAGAACCGCGGGTCCGCCTTGCGCAGCGCCCGGCGCAGCAGCACCCGGAACGCATGCTGCTGGCGGCGGGAAATACTGTCCTCGCACCAGCTCAGCAGCCGCAGCGCCCCGATCGCCACAGCCCCCCGGAAACGGGCGTTTTCGAATTCCGGATGCGCCGCCAGCAGCTGGAAAGCCACGGTCGCGGTGCCGATGATGTCAAACCGGATCTCGGTGCTGCTGCCGGTCAGCTGCGGCCGCAGCTGGCGGTGGAAATAGGTGAAGCTGCGCGCATTCAGCAGCTGCACCGACCGGGCATGGGCAATCACCAGGGCATGGAACAGGATGTCCTCGAAGAAGTGATCGTTGGGAAAGCTCAGGCTGGCGCGCTCGATCAGCGCCCGGGAAATGAACTTGTTGGCCGATTGCGGCTCAAAGCTGGCGGCCCAGGCCTTGGCCGCCGCCAGGCTGAGATGCCCGCCCGCCTCGCGGGCCTCCGCCGCCGCCTGCTCGGCGCTGCTCTCGTCAAAGAAGCTCTCCAGCCGGCCGTGCGGCCAGGCCATCACCCCGCGCACCAGCAGCAGCTCCGCGCCCTGCTCCGCGATCGCCTGCGCCGCCTCGGCAAAGGCCCAGGGCGCGCGCACGTCGTCGGCATCCAGAAAGCAGACGTAATCGCCGCTGCAATGGCGCAATCCGCGGTTGCGGGCCGCCGACAGCCCGTCGTTGCTCTGCTCGACCAGCTTGACCCGCGGGTCGTCCAGCTCCGCCAGCACCGCCTTGGTCTCCGCATTGGCGCCGTCATCGACAATCACCAGTTCCAGATCCGCATGGGTCTGGTTCAGCACCGACGCCACCGACTGCCGCATCAGCGCGCCTTCGCTGAACGCCGTCATCACGCAGGAAATCTTCATACCGTCACGCTCCTGATGCCGTCGCCGCAAAATCGTGGATCTCCACCTCGGTGTCCCGCGGCGGCAGGAACAGGTGCACATCCAGCCGGGTGCCCGCCTGCGCCGCCCAGGCCGGCGGAAACAGCTCTGCCCCCGCCCAGGCCGGCGCCGCGGACAGCTGCACCGGTTCCGCGGCGAAGAAATCCTGGAACCCGTCCCGCATCTGCACCCGCAAGGCCACCCTGGCACTGGTCTCCGGCGTGCCTGTCACGCGCATCTGGACAAAGATCCGGGTGCTGCCCAGCCAGCGCTTGCTGCCCAGCTGGATCCCGATCTCCATCCATTCCGCTTCTGCCGAAATCCCGCTGAACTGCAGGCCGATCACCCCGCCCTTGCGGGCCGTGACCCGGCCCCGGCCCGGATCGACGGCCGCATGGACGCCCTGGATCAGCCCCACCCGGTCCGGCGACCGGGAGATCGGCGGCACCACGCCCCCCTTGGACAATTCATAACTTATCAGCATGCCTTCCGCCTCTCTTGAACCTCTGCCCCGGGCCGCCGCCTGCGCCTCACAGCGGTGCGGTGAAAAACGCAGGCGCAGCCTCGCCCTTTTCCAGGCAGGCGGCAAAGCCGCGCGCCGCATCCAGCGCTTCGCGGATGGTCACATCCATGTCCAGGTAGCGGTAGGTGGCCAGCCGCCCCGCAAAGGTGACGCCGCGGGTCTCTCCGGCCAGCTGCACATAGGCCGCCAGCAGTTCCTTCTCCTTCACCTGGCGGATCGGGTAGTAGGGGATGTCGCCGGGCTCTGCCAGGCGCGAGAACTCGCGGTAGAGGACCGAGCCCTCGTGCTCTTCCCACGGGCTGAAATGCTTGTGCTCGGTGATGCGGGTGTAAGGCACCTCCTCCTCGCCGTAGTTCATCACCGCGCAGCCCTGGTAGTCGCCCTGATGGGTGAAGCGCTCGAAATCCAGGGTCCGGTAGCCCAGCCGCCCGAGCCGGTAGCCGAAGTAGCCGTCCAGCGGCCCGGTATAGAACACATGGTCATACCCCTGCCCCATCTCCGGGGTGAATTCAGTCTCTAGCCGGACCGAAATCCCCGGATGATCCAGGATCCCGGCGATCATCGCGGTATAGCCGTTCTCCGGCATGCCCTGGAATTTGTGGAAGAAGTAATTGTCGTCGTAGTTGAACCGCACCGGCAGCCGTTTCAGGATCGAGGCGGGCAGCTCCGAGGGGTGCATGCCCCATTGCTTGATGGTGTAGCCCTTGAAGAAAGCCTCGTAGAGATCGCGGCCCACGAACCGCATCGCCTGCTCCTCGAAGGTCTGCGGATCCTCGATGGTGGTGTCGGCCTGCTCGTTGACGATGAAGTCATGCGCCTCTTCCGGGCGCATCGTCTTGCGGAAGAACTGGTTGATGGTGTGCAGGTTCACCGGCAGCGAGAACACCTCCTGCTCGCCCGAGAGCCCGCGGGTGGTCGATTTCACCCGGTTCTTATAAGGCTTGAAGGTCCCGAAACGGTTCACGTACTCCCACACTTCGGCGTCATCGGTGTGGAAGATATGCGGCCCGTAGACATGCACCATCACGCCGGTCTCCGCATCGCGCTCGGTGTGGCAGTTGCCGCCGATGTGGGCGCGGCTGTCGATCACGGTGACCGCGTGGCCGGCCTCTGCCAGGTGGCGTCCGATCACCGCACCGGAAAGGCCTGCCCCCACCATCAGAAATTTGCCAGCTGTCATCTGTTCCGTTCCTCACCGCAGTCTAGCATGGGTTAAACGGGAAATACCGGCGCGGCACAACAGCCCGCGCGCAATAAATTCCCAGTTTGGCCGGAAACTGCTTTTCCGGCCTCTCCGGTTGACGTATCTGCCCGCACATGCAGCCTCAAGAGCCCCCCTTCCGCGGCCGCGATCCGGCCCCCCAGCCCGCCGCCGGCCGCCGCCCCGGCGGCCTGATCACCCTGCAGAACATCCTGCCCCCGGAGCCGGAGATCTGCCCCGAGGAGGCGCTCTATTTCCATGCCGGAGGCGGCGCCGGCTATTGCCGCAGCCAGGGGCTGTTCCAGCTGCCCGGCGGCGGCAGCCTCAGCTTCAACAGCTATTTCAACCTGTTCGATCTCGGCGCCTGGAGCCGGGCCTGCCGCCTGCCGCCGCTGTTCGCCGAGATCACCGGCCAGGGCCGCGCCGCCCTCCGGCTGGTGCTGACCCGCCCCGGCGGCGGCACTGAAACCGTGCTCCGCACCGAGGCGGAGCTGGACCCGGCGGCGCCGCTGCGGATGGAAATCCCGCCGCTGGAGGAAGGGCTTTTGCACCTGGAAGCGGCGGCGCCGGAGGGCGCGGCCGCCCTGCACGGCGCCCGCTTTGCCATCGCCGGGATGCCGCAGGACCTGCCGCGGCTGGCGGTTTCCATCACCACCTTCCGGCGCGAGGCCGAGGTGCGGCGCACGGTCGCGCGGCTCAACGCCTTTCTGGACAGCTATGCCTTCGGTGCGCACATCCATGTGCAGGTGGTCGACAACGGCCAGAGCGCCGGGATCGAGCCGTCGCGCCACACCACGCCTTACCTGAACCGCAACCTGGGCGGCGCCGGCGGCTTTGCCCGCGGCCTCCTGGAAGCCGAGCGCGGCGGCTTCAGCCATTGCCTGTTCATGGATGACGATGCCGCCTTCCACATGGAGAACATCCTGCGCGCCTATATGCTGCTGGCGCTGGCCCGGGACCCGCGCACCGCGCTGGCCGGGGCGCTGATCACCACCCGCCGCACATCGATGATGTGGGAAAACGGCGCCTGGTTCGACGGCGCCTGCCGGGCGCTGTTCAACGGCACCGACCTGCGCGCCCCGGACGCGGTGCAGGCGATGCTGTTTGCAGCGCAGCAGGCGCGGCCCGCCACCTTCTACGGCGGCTGGTGGTTCTT
>JABXIA010000295.1 GCA_013373325.1 Paracoccaceae bacterium | reverse complement strand
TTTTCTGTCGTTTAACGAAGGGCTTAACGTTAATTGGTGGGATCAATCGGACTTCGTGGCCGAGTGCTTCCATTATCCGCCCCCAGTGATGTGCAGTGTCCGATTTGCGGGGAGCAGCTCGGACTCCAGGATGCGCTAAATCAAACTCTTGCCCCTGCGCGGCTGGCATGAGCCGCTGATTTGGGTCAGAACAGGCGCAAGACCTAACCAGCTACAGGAGACCGGCGTGACCGTCACCCGTGAAACCGTCCTTGAGGCGCTCAAGACTATCACCGACCCCGCCAGCGGCAGCGACATCGTCAGCGCCGGCATTGCCCGCGCCGTGACCGTCGAGGGCGGCACTGTCCGCTTTGTACTGGAGATAGACTCCGGAAAATCTGAGACCTACGGCCCCGTGCGCGACATGGCTAACGCAGCGGTGGCGGCACTGCCGGGGGTGGAGAAGGTCTCCGCAATGCTGACCGCCCATTCGGAAAAAGCGCCGCCGGATCTGAAGCCCAAAAAGGCAGCCCAGCCGCAGCAGCAGGCGCCGCAGAAGGTGCCAGGCGTGGCGCGGATCCTCGCCGTGGCCTCGGGCAAGGGCGGCGTTGGCAAATCCACTGTCTCAGCCAACATTGCCTGCGCCCTCGCGATGCAGGGGCGCAAGGTCGGCCTGCTGGACGCCGACGTCTATGGCCCCTCTCAGCCCAAGATGCTGGGTGTCAGCGGCCGGCCTGCCAGCCCCGACGGCAAGACCATCCTGCCTCTGCGCAACCACGGCGTCACCATGATGTCTATGGAGTTGATGACCGGCGAGGACCAGGCGGTGATCTGGCGCGGGCCTATGCTGATGGGCGCGCTGCAGCAGATGCTCTTGCAGGTGCAGTGGGGCGATTTGGACGTGCTGATCGTCGATCTTCCGCCCGGTACCGGCGACGTTCAAATGACGCTGGCGCAGAAAACCCATGTAGACGGCGCCATCGTGGTCTCCACCCCTCAGGACGTGGCGCTGATTGACGCGCGCAAGGGCATCGACATGTTCCGCAAGATGAACGTGCCGGTTCTGGGCATGATCGAAAACATGTCAACGCATATCTGCTCGAACTGCGGGCATGAGGAGCATGTGTTCGGCCATGGCGGCGTGGCGCAGGAAGCCAGGAAGCTCGGCGTGCCGTTGCTGGGCGAGGTGCCTCTGCATCTGGACGTGCGGCTTGCTGGCGACAACGGCACGCCGATCGTGGCCGCCAAGCCTGGCAGCGCCCAGGCCAAGGTGTTCCTCGACATCGCCACCCAACTGGTTGACGCGGGCGCCGCCTGATCCCTGCCAGCCCCGGGTCAAGGGCCGCAAGGCGGCGGCGCGCAGCGCCGTTAACCCTTGAGGCGGGGAGGCAGGCCACACAATCGGAAACGCGCTTGAAGGGCAGAATTGCGCTTCAAGCGCGTCTCAGCATTCTATCCCGCCGCGCATCGGCGCCACGCCCAAGTGTGACGCACATTCTGTGAATGTGCTGGAACAGGCGGGAGCTGCCCTCCCGCAGGATCAGGAATACTTCTCCAGGAAATCTTCAGCCCTCAAACTGCGGAAGTCTGGCAGCGCGGCCCGCAGGGCCGCGTGGCTCCAGTCCCACCAGGCGAGCTCCATCATCTGCTCAGCGACCGCTTCAGGATAGCGGCGGCGGATCACCTTAGCGGTGTTTCCGCCGACGATGGTATAGGGCGCCACATTCTTGGTCACGATCGCCCCTGACGCCACAACCGCGCCGTGCCCGATTGTGACTTCAGGCTTGATCATCGCCCCATGACCGATCCATGTGTCATGGCCGATACGTGCCGTACGCCGTCCGCGGCGGTCAAACCATTCCGCATCATCCTCTGCGTCATCCCAGTAGCTTTCCGAGCGGTAGAGAAAATGGTGCAGAGATGCCTTCTCCATCGGGTGGTCCGAGGCGCCGATCCGCACAAAGCTGGCGATGTTGGCGAACTTGCCAATCTCTGCATTGGCAATATCACAGGTCCGGTCGCAATAGCTGTAGTCTCCAACCACTGAGTTTGCGACACGGGTGCCGGCCCCGATCTCCACATAGGCACCGAAACGGCTGCCAGTTATCGTGCACTCCGGGTGAATGAGCGGCTCTTCAGCCTGCAACCGGGCCATGATCAGTCCTCCTCAGAAAGCCGGGTCGGGGTCAGGGCAGCAGGAACGCCCCGCCCTCCTCCGGCTTTCGCGGCCTGCGCCCGGCGTTGCCGCCCTCACCCTTGATCAGGCGGCGGCGCAGCCAGCCGGAGAACCAGTCCATCAGCATCACCATCAGGATGATTAGGGTGATGTAATAGGCCACCTCCTCCCAGTCCTTCTGGGTGATGATCGCCTGTGTCAGCAAGAGCCCGATGCCGCCGCCGGTGATCGCGCCGATGATGGTGGCTGACCGGGTGTTCGACTCGAGGAAATACAGAAGCTGGCTCAGCAGAACCGGCGTGATCTGCGGGATCACACCGAAGCGGTAGCGCTGCACCGGCTTGGCGCCGGTGGAGGCCACGCCCTCGATCTGCTTCTGGTCGACATTTTCCAGCGCCTCGGAGAAGATCTTCCCGAAAGTTCCTGTATCAGTCACCAGGATCGCCAGCGCGCCGGTCAGCGGTCCGGGGCCAAAGGCGCGGGCCAGAACAACTGTCCAGATCAGCGAGTCGACACCGCGGACCAAGTCGAACACGCGGCGCATGGCAAAGCGGATACTGCGCAGGGGCATGAAATTGCGGGTCGCCAGAAAGGCCAGCGGCAGCGCGATGATGCCTGCACCAATGGTGCCCAGGAAAGCCATCAGCAGTGTTTCGGCAATCGCCCAGGCCACATCCTTATGGCGCCACATCTTGTTGGTCCAGAACTCCTGTAAGATCGCACCAGCCTCTCCGGTGGCAGCGCGCTGCACCAGTTCCCCTGCGCCTACACCGTAATACGGGCTGTCGAGGGTAAAGACGAACAGTTCCCACCCCGCGAAATAGCGGAAAACTTCTGCCCGGTTTCGGGTCACGGTCAGACGCCCGGCCTCCGTGGTGACGGCCAGGCGGTTCTTCGAAACACTGATCCACTCCGGCACATCACCGTCAGGCAGTTCCGCTTGCACGCCCGCGCTGCGGCTCGGGGTGGCCTTTACAGTGCCATAGCCAGGGATCTCGTATGCGATGGTCGCTGGGCCGAAGGTGACCCTATGCCCATCCTCCAGATCAATGACTGTGGTCTCGCCCAGGGCTACCCACTCCGGTGACATGCCGTCGGGATACGCCCCCTTACGCTCGCCCTCGATGGCTACCGACACCTCACCGCTGCGGTTGTCGCGGGTAACATGGGTTTTGTAGCTGTAGCTGTCGCTGACCAGAGTTTTGGCGTTGTCCAGGCTTGCACGCTCCCAAAGCCCGGCCATATCGAAGGCTACGAACACGTAAGCCAGGTAGGCCAGCACTGCGGCAGGCAGAGCAATGCTCACCAGCCGCTTTCTCAGGAACAGCCGCGAGATGTCCGACTTCAGGTCCGCCGGCGTAAGGGTGGTGTCAAAAGTGGTCATGCCTTCGCTCCATGGGTCAGGCGGTCACGCAAGAGGCCGGACAGCTGGTCAACGGCCACGATGGTGACAAACAAGAGAAGGAAGATGGCGGCGGCCTCGTCGTAGCGCCCCTGCCCCCAGGACATGGCGTTCTTCAGTTCGTAGCCGATGCCGCCCGCGCCGACGAAGCCAAGGATGGCAGAGGCCCGTATGTTGATCTCAAACCGCAGCAGAGCATAGCTCACATAGTTTGGGCCAACCTGCGGGATCACTCCCAGCGTCATCCGCTGCGCCCAGGTAGCACCTACGGAAGTCAGCCCTTCAACGGGTTTCAGGGAGGCGTTCTCATTCACCTCAGAAAACAGCTTGCCCAGCGCGCCGGCAGTGTGGATGGCGATGGCAATCATGGCTGGCACCGGGCCGCCGCCGAGTACAAATATCAGCACCAGCGCAATGACAATTTCCGGAATGGCCCGGCAGATGTCGCTGATGCGGCGGAAAACCGGTATCAGTACCGGCCAGGGCGCAAAGCCACGGGTCGCCAGAAGCGACAGCAGCGTGCCGAGCACAGCCCCTGCCAGGGTCGAGGCGGCGGCGATGTTCAGCGTCTCCACCAGTGCCGGAAAGAAATGCACCAGATGCCCCGGCAGCTGGGCTGCCTTCTCGGCGGCTTCTGCCACCACCTCCGCCGGGTAATCAAAGATGCGGGTGAACCCGTCGGCAAAAGAGCCTGCATTGCGCGCGTCCGCGGTGCGGAACCCCGCGGCCATCAGCGCCACAAAGACCGCCAGAAGGATACCGCCATAAAGCCGCTTGCGCTGGGTATGGGCGGTGTAATGCTGCCGGATGTCCGCGATGCCGGGCCGGGCGGCTGTCAAATCTGCCATTTGGGAATCCTGATCTTCTAGGGATGGGGAGTACTGGGCCCATCCAGGAAATTGCGGGGTTCCAAGACCGGCCCGGAACCCCGCAGAGCACAATTAAATACGTGCTGGGCTGAAATTACTGGGACTTCAGTTTGCGGGCCTCGATGATCACTTCGTAGGCCTCATGGGTGATCGGGTCGAAACTCTTGGCCTCACCTGCCGCAACGCCATAGAAGCAATCGCGGTCAATCTCGCTGAGATTGTCCATCAGTGCGGTCATCTTGGCTTTGACGTCTGCCGGCAGGGCCTTGCGCAGAACCACCGGGCCTTCCGGGATCGGGGCGGATTTCCAGATTTCCACCATGTCGTTCATATCGACCAGGCCTGCATCCACGGCGCGGCGCAGGGCGCCGGACTGGTAGCCGTCTTCCCATTCGCCCAGGCCGTCGGCCCAGGTCACACCGCCATCAACGTCACCATTGGCAACCGCGACAATGGTCTGTTCATGGCCGCCGGTGAATTTCACTTCACCGAAGTAGTCGCCGGAGTCCATGGAAGCATTGATCTTGTTCGGGATCTCGATCGACGGGATCAGGTAGCCCGAGGTGGAGTTCGGATCGCCAAAACCGAAGGTCTTGCCCTTCAGGTCTTCCAGCGAGGTGATGCCGCTGTCCTTCCGGGCAAAGCCGACCGAGTAGTAGCCATAGCCCCCGTCGGTGTTCACCTTCACCAGAACCGGCTCGACCGCTTCGGGGTCGGACAGATACGTCTTGGCATAGCCGGACGCGCCCAGCCAGGCCATGTCGATGGTGCCGCCCAGCAGGCCCTGGATCACGCCGTTGTAGTCAGCAGGCGCAAACAGCTTGGTTTCAACACCCAGCTCTTTTTCAGCGTACTCGCGCAGGCATTCGTTATTGTTCAAACGGTCCTGAGCATTCTCGCCGCCCAGGATGCCGATGCGGAATTCCTTGATTTCCTCAGCGGCTACGGGGGTGGTCAGCGCAGTGGTTGCCAGAACGGCAGCAATCAGTTTCTTCATCTCATGTCTCTCCGGTTGGGTCCCGGCAGAGCAGCCCGCCGGGTCGATGAAATCAGGTCAGGGGTTATTCAGCGGGAATGGCGGCACGCATCGCGTCCGCCTTCTCCAGCGTTTCGATCTCGGTCGAGGTGGCAGCCTCGGAGAAATCCTCTCCGGCACCGTAGATCTCGCGGGCGACGCCGGTGGTCAGCTGCTCCGGCAGCCCGTCAAAGACGATGCGCCCGTCGCGCATGCCGACAACCCGGTCGCAATAGCGGCGCGCGGTGTCCAG
>JABXIA010000404.1 GCA_013373325.1 Paracoccaceae bacterium | reverse complement strand
GGCAGCCTCTGTCTCGGTGCGGGAAATGGCGCGGGACACGGCGCTGGCCTCACGTGCTTATTCTATGTGTGCGGAAGCAGGCACGCAGGTGCAGCATATTCTGTACGGTTCAGACTGCATCGCCCAGCTCCGTGCCTGGTATCAGGATGGAACAGTGCCAGGCGGCATGCGGGATGCGATCTTTGTTCTCGGCATGTACAGCCCGCCGGTTTTTGGGCAGCCGGGGCAACTAAGGGCCTTCCGTGACATGACGGCAGATTTATGCCTTAGCTGGACTGTTTGTGCCTTCGGCCGCCGTGAGCAGGCCTGTCTTCTGGCAGCGGTTGCCGCGGGCGGGGATGCGCGAATCGGATTTGAGAATAACATCGAAACACCAGAGGGCGGACTTCTGGCAGATAATGCAGCCTCGGTTGCCGCCTTCGTTCAGGCCGCAAAGGCCCAGGGCCATACGCTCAAGGAGTGCTGATCATGAGTCATATCTTTCCCCGCCACACCAAAGCCAGCCTGCCCACCGCAGTTGCCGGTGACGGCTGCTATCTGATCGACGCGGACGGCAAGCGCTATTTTGACGGCTCCGGCGGTGCGGCGGTCTCCTGCCTGGGCCATTCCGACGCCGATGTGATCAAAGCGGTGCAGGAGCAGGTTGGCAAATTGGCTTTTGCACATACCGGTTTCCTCACCTCGGAACCGGCGGAGGAACTGGCGGACGTGCTGGTGGCCAACGCGCCTGGGGATATTGACCGGGTCTATTTCGTTTCCGGCGGGTCGGAGGCCACCGAAGCGGCGATCAAGCTGGCCCGCCAGTACCACCTGGAGCGCGGCGAGCCGCAGCGGCGCCACATCATCGCCCGCAAGCAAAGCTATCACGGCAACACCCTTGGCGCGCTGGCGGCGGGCGGCAATGAATGGCGCCGGACCCAGTTCGCGCCGCTGCTGATCGACATCTCCCATATCTCGCCCTGCTATGAGTATGTCGGCCGGGCCGAGTGCGAGAGCAGCTATGACTACGGCCAGCGGGTGGCGAATGAGCTGGAGACGGAAATCCTCCGGCTTGGACCCCAATCGGTTATGGCCTTCATGGCGGAGCCCGTGGTCGGCGCCACCTCCGGTGCAGTGCCGGCGGTTGAGGGCTATTTCAAACGCATCCGCGAGATCTGCGACCAATACGGCGTGCTGCTGATCCTGGACGAGGTGATGTGCGGCATGGGGCGCACCGGGCATCTGTTTGCCTGCGAGGCAGATGGCGTCGCGCCGGATATTCTGTGCATCGCCAAGGGGCTGGGTGCGGGCTACCAGCCGATTGGCGCGATGCTTTGCACCAAGCAGATTTACGAAGCCATCAAAAATGGCTCCGGCTTCTTCCAGCACGGCCATACCTATATCGGCCACCCGGTGGCGACCGCTGCGGGCCTTGCCGTGGTCAAGGCGATGCTGGAGCGTGGCCTGGTGCAGCGCTGTGCTGAAATGGGAGAGAAGCTGCAAGCTGCGCTGGAGGACCGTTTCGGTCAGCATCCAAACGTCGGAGACATCCGCGGCCGCGGGTTGTTCCGGGGGATCGAACTGGTCACTGACCGTGAAGCCAAGGCCCCGTTCGACCCCGCGCTGGGACTGGCCGGCAAGATCAAGAAAGCGGCGTTTCAGGCCGGGCTTATCTGCTATCCGATGTCGGGCACCCGCGATGGCCGGAACGGCGACCATATCCTGCTGGCACCACCGTTCATTATCACCGAGGAACAGATTGCTGAGGTGGTGGACAAGCTGGAGACAGCCATCACCCAGTGTTTGCCGCAGTAGTAGCCCCAAACGAACATAACGCCGCCCGGCCGCGGGCCGGGCGCCGCGATCAGGCGAAGGTGTTTCCGGTGAAGCCGAGCTGTTCAAGAATGCTGGCGTAAGTCTCGACGCCTTGTGCGCCGGTGACCAGATGGCGGCCGCTGAACACCATGGCTGGAACGCCGCGGATACCCTGGCTTACCCAAAACGTCTCGCGCTGGCGCACGCTGTCAGCATGTGTTCCGTTTTCCAGCGCTGCGCGGGCTTCATGGCCGTCAAGGCCAAGGTGATCTGCGGCTTCTACCAGCACATCAATATCCGAGACATTCTGGCGATCGGTGAAATAGGCTTTAAGCAGCGCCTGTTTCATCTCATGGCCCTTGCTGCGCACTTCTGCCCATTCAATCAGCTGATGGGCCTGGAACGTGTTGTAGATCCGCATGCCGTCAAAGAAGTGAAAGGTGAAACCCAAGGGGGCACCCAGTTCGGTCAGCTGTGCCCGCACCTGTGCCGATTGCTCTGCCGTGCTGCCGTATTTCGCCGCCAGATGCTCCCGCAAGTCCTCGCCCTCGGGTGCCATACCGGGGTTCAGTTCAAACGGCTGCCAGTGAATGTCCAGGGTCACCCCGGCTCGGCGGGCGGCAAAGGCGAGCTGGCTGTAGCCCACGGCGCACCACGGGCACACGACGTCTGAGACGATATCGACGCGAAGGGCAGGGCGGGGTTCACTGGCGGGCATGAGACTGGTCCTTGGCGTTTCGGTGCATTCAGGACACATGGGGGCCGCAGTGCTGTAAAGCAACCGCGGGCGCCGCCAGCGCGGCCCATGGCCAAGCCTCAATCCCTATTGCGGGTGGAGGCGTTTAATATTGACGGCGCGCGATACGGCCGCACAGTTGAGGGCATCCGCCCTGGCTGCCACTGGAGAAAACCGTCATGATCCTGAGCCCTGATTGCCTGCCGGACTTTCCCCGCGCCAGACTGATGACGCAGCCCACTCCGCTGGAGCGGATGGATAGGCTGTCCAGGGAATTGGAAATAGATCTTTGGATCAAGCGGGACGATCTTACGGGTCTCAGTTTTGGCGGCAACAAGACCCGGCAGCTGGAATTCTACTTGGGGGCAGCGATTGCGGAACAGGCGGATACCATTCTGATTACCGGGTCGGTGCAATCAAATTTTGCCCGCACCGCCGCTGCGGCCGCGTCGAAGCTTGGGATGCAGGCTATTCTACAGCGTGAGGAGCGGGTTCCGGGGATGGACCCTCTCTACTACAGCTCGGGCAACATCTTCCTGTCGGACATTCTGGGCGCACAAGGCATGGGCTACCCGGAGGGTGAGGATGAAGCCGGTGCCGACGCGGCGCTGGAGGCGCGGGCAGAGGAGCTGCGGGCGGCTGGCCGTACCCCATATATTATTCCGCTTGGCCTGGGGCATCCGCCTCTGGGCGCTTTGGGTTATGTAGTGGGCGCATCAGAGCTGGCAGCTCAGATCGGCAGCTTCGATGCGGCCGTGGTTCCTTCTGGCAGCGGAGCGACCCACGGCGGCTTCCTGACTGGCGTCCGCCGCGCGGGCATCACTTCACCTGTTTATGGAATCTGCGTCCGTCGGGATGCGCAACAGCAACGAAAACGTCTGGACCGGGTAACAGCTGACCTGGCGGATCTGATGGGGTGCCAACGGCCGTTTGGGAATGCGGACATCCTTACTTGGGATGGGGCTCTGGCGCCGGGATACGGGCGCACCGGTGCAGCGGCCAGGACGGCTCTCCAGTACATGGCACGGGTGGAGGGGGTCCTGCTGGATCCGGTTTATTCAGCCAAAACCTTTGCCGGCCTTCTGGGCCTGCTGGCCGAGGGCGTCATCAGCAAAGGGCAGAAGGTGCTGTTGTTGCATACCGGAGGGCTGCCTGCGCTGTTCGCTTATCAAAACGAACTGGGCTTCGGAGGCAGTGAAGGGGCTTCCTGACGCGGTCCTGCAAGGCCTCTTGCAAGGCCGGAAAATTTGAAATTCAGCCTTTGCCCAATTCATTTGCTTTCTGTGCCAGGTCTTCAATTGCGCTCCAGTTTCCGGCCTGGACCAGATCCTTGGGCGCGACCCAGCTGCCGCCGGCGCAAACCACGTTGCCCAAGCTCAGGTAGCTTTCGGCATTGGCGGGTGTGATGCCGCCAGTGGGGCAGAAGGAGATCTGCGGCAAGGGCGCACCGATGGCCTTGAGCGCCGGTGCGCCGCCAGAGGCTTCCGCCGGGAAGAATTTCAGCATGCCGTAGCCGCGGGCCAGCAGGCGCATCGCCTCAGTAGCGGTCGCCGCGCCCGGCAAGAGCGGCAGGCCGATCGATTCACAAGCGTCCAGCAGGTAATCTGTGGCACCCGGCGAGACGCCGAACAGGGCACCGGCCTCCTTGGCGGCCTCGGCGTCCTTGGGGGTGATCAGCGTGCCGGCTCCGACGACGCCGCCTTTCACCTGCGCCATCTCGCGGATCACGTCCAGCGCCGCACCAGTGCGGAGGGTGACTTCCAAAGCGGGCAACCCGCCTGCCACCAGTGCTTCGGCAAGGGGGCGGCCATGGGCCGCGTCCTCCACTACCAGCACCGGCATCACCGGTGCCAGGGCGCAAATCTCGCAGGTGCGCAGGCTGGCGTCCTGAGGGGTAATCCGCATCATTCAAACTCCAAATACGCTTGCACCTTCGTCGGCTGAGGCAACCGAGCGGCGGAACAGGGAAAACAGCTCGCGGCCGGTGCCATGCTGATATGCGCTGAGGTCGGCAGTGGCGGCTTCGCGCTCGAGCGCGCCTTCCGTCAAGATTTCCAATGTGCCCTTCACCGCATCGAGCCGCAGCAAATCGCCGTCCCGGATCCGGGAAATCGGGCCGCCATCCAAGGCTTCCGGCACCACATGGATTGCCGCCGGGATTTTGCCGGAAGCTCCGGACATCCGTCCGTCTGTGACCAGTGCCACCTTCATGCCGCGTCCCTGAAGGATGCCGAGGAACGGCGTTAGACTGTGCAGTTCCGGCATGCCGTTTGCCTTGGGGCCCTGGAAGCGCACCACCACGATCACGTCGCTGGTCAGTTCGCCTGCCTTGAAGGCGGCCTTGGCCTCTTCCTGGTCGTGAAAGACCCGAGCTTGGGCTTCGACCACTTGGTGTTCTTTCGCGACTGCCGAGACTTTGATGACTGAGGTACCAAGATTGCCGGTCAGCCGCTTCAGCCCGCCAGTCTTCTGGAAGGGCGCTTCCGCAGGGCGCAGCACTGCGTCGTTCAGGCTTTGCCCCGGGCCGGGGCGGAAGGCGAGCCCATCCTCCGACAGGAACGGCTCCTGCGTATAGGTCTCCAGCCCTTCACCCGCGACTGTTCGGGTGTCCGGGTGCAGGAGCCCCGCCTTCAGCAGCTCGCCAATCATGTAGCCTAGCCCGCCTGCGGCGTGGAAATGGTTCACGTCGGCCAAGCCATTGGGATAAACTTTCGCCAGCAGCGGCACAGACTCAGAGAGTTCCGCAAAGTCCTGCCAGTCGAGGAGAATGCCGCCCGCACGCGCCATGGCAATGAGGTGGATCAGAAGATTGGTGGAGCCGCCAGTGGCCATCAGCCCGACAATGCCGTTGGCATAGGCTTTTTCGTCCAGCACGTCGCAGACAGGGGTGTAGTTGTTGCCAAGGGCGCTGAGCGACAGCGCCCTCTTGGCGCCTTCAACCGTAAGTGCCTCGCGAAGAGGTGTGCCGGGGTTTACAAAGGACGAACCGGGCAGATGCAGTCCCATGAACTCCATCAGCATCTGGTTGGTGTTGGCAGTACCGTAGAAAGTGCAGGTGCCCGGGCCGTGGTAGGCGGCCATTTCTGCCTTCAGGAGCTCCTCGCGGGAGATTTCTCCTGCAGCGAATTTCTGGCGGATCTGTGCCTTTTCATCATTGGCCAGGCCGCTGGTCATCGGTCCTGCGGGCAGGAACACCGCGGGGATATGGCCAAAAGCCTGGGCGCCGATCACGAGGCCCGGCACAATCTTGTCGCAAACGCCGAGAAACACCGTCGCGTCGAAGACGTTATGGCTGAGCGCGACGCCTGTTGCCATGGCGATGGTGTCGCGGGAAAACAGGCTGAGTTCCATGCCAGCTTCGCCCTGAGTGACCCCGTCGCACATCGCAGGCACCCCGCCGGCCACCTGCGCGGTGCCGCCTGCCTTGCGCACCGCATCGCGGATCAGCGCAGGGTAGGTCTCAAACGGCTGATGTGCCGACAGCATGTCGTTATAGGCAGTGACAATCCCTAGATGCCCCTTGCTTCCTTCTGCCAGCGTTTGCTGATCCGCACCGGAAGCCGCATAGGCATGAGCCTGACCGGAGCAGCTGAGATGCGCCCGGGCCGGTCCTTTGCCCTTTGCAGCGCGCATCCGCTCCAGGTAGGCGGTGCGGGTCGCTTCGCTGCGCAAGACGATGCGCTCCGTGACGGCTGCCAAAGTGGAATTCAGGGTCATGTCGTGCCTTTGCTGTCATTTGCGAGGGCGGAGGAGAGGGTATCCATCTTATGCTCCGATGCTGCGCCAGCGGCGGCCGTCGCGATGGATGAGAAGGAGCGAGTCATCGGGTCCGGAGCTGCCGCTGTCATAGGGCTGCGGTGTGTCGCCCGCTTCCTGCCAGCCGCCAATGATCGGGTCAGCCCAGGCCCAGGCGGCCTCAACCTCGTCCCCGCGCATGAAAAGTGTCTGATTACCGCGGATCACATCCATGATCAGGCGCTCATAGGCGTCCTGCGGGCGTCCCGATTCCGCCAGTTCATCGGCAAAGGTCATGTCCAGGTTTGCACCTTTCAGCCGCATGCCGCCAGGGCCCGGATCCTTGATGGTGGTTTTCAGCGTGATGCCTTCATCGGGCTGCAGCCGGATCACCAGCACATTTCCATGCACAGGCCCCGAACCTTCGAAAATATTGTGCGGCGGGTCGCGGAAGTAAACGGCGATCTCACTCACCCGCTCGCGTAGACGCTTGCCGGTGCGCAAGTAGAAAGGGGTGCCTGCCCAGCGCCAGTTCGCCACCTCAACCTTGAGAGCAATGTAGCTTTCAGTACGGCTGGCTGCATTGCCAGCATGATCGCGATAGCCATCGCCGTTCAAGCCTCTGTTTCTGCTACGGTACTGGCCGCGGGCAATGCTGGCCTGCGGAACCGGGCGCAGCGCCTCGATCACCTTGACCTTTTCGTCCCGTACCGAGTTGGGGGTAAACTGCGCGGGCGGTTCCATCGCCGTCAGGCAGAGAAGCTGCATCAGGTGGTTCTGCACCATGTCCCGCATGGCACCGGATTTGTCATAATACTCGCCGCGCCCTTCAACGCCGATGCTTTCGGCCACTGTGATTTGCACATGGTCGATGTGGGACGAGTTCCATAGCGGTTCAAACAGAGAGTTAGCGAAGCGAAGAGCCATCAGGTTCTGCACTGTCTCCTTGCCCAGGTAATGGTCGATCCTGTAGATTTGCTGTTCTTCGAAATGCTCTCGGAGAGCAGCGTTCAGAGCCTTAGCTGAAGCAAGGTCGTGGCCAAAGGGTTTTTCAAGAACAATGCGGCTTTCAGGAGTGGCGATGCCCGTTTCGCTGAGACGGCGGGCGATGTCGGTGAACAGCGACGGGCCAACGGACAAGTAGAAGGCGCGGACTGCGTCGTCACGCAGCTTTCCGCGGATCTCATCCCACCCGGCATCGCCGCGGGCATCAACGGCAGCATAGTCCAGCAGCGCGGTGAAGGAAGCGATCTCCTTGGGTGTGGTCTCTACTTCCTGTCCGAATTCGCGGATCGCATCTGCAGTTTGATTGCGGAACTCTTCAGCAGTCAGTTCGCTGCGCGAAGTGCCGATGATCCGGCAGTCACTGCTGAACTGGCCGATCTGAAAGCGATGAAACAAGGCGGGCAGGATTTTACGGCGGGCCAAGTCACCGGTCGCGCCAAACAGCACTAGGTCAAAAGGATCAACTGGGATGACGCGGGAAACCATTGATATTACATCGCTGTTCCATTGGGGCCGAAAGGCCAGAGCATTGTGCCGCCAAGGGCGCGGCAATTCAATTCCCTCTGCTGGCCTAGGGGCAGATTAAGTTTTGTTATCGCTAACATACTGGCTGCCTAAGGGCTACAGGAAATTTGGTTGGCGGCAGCATAGCCGCACGGATTTTGCAGGACTGGGAGTTTTGCGTCCCAAAAGCACAATTTGATCAAATGTTGCCAGGGGGGGCGGCAGGGGCTAAGCATATCGGGAAGAAGACAGTTTCCGATAGGAAGGAATGCCGATGAAGCCGCTTGCAGGCCTGAAAGTGGTCGAACTTGCCCGTATCCTGGCCGGGCCGTGGATTGGTCAGTCGTTGGCGGATCTGGGTGCCGAGGTCGTAAAAGTGGAAAGCCCCGATGGCGATGATACCCGCAAGTGGGGCCCGCCTTTCATCGAGCGGGATGGCGACAAGTCAGCCGCTTATTACTATGCCGCCAACCGTGGGAAAGACTGCGTGACAGCTGATTTCAGGACAGAAGAAGGCAGGCAGGCAGTCGTCAGACTGGTCCAGGATGCCGATATCCTGATTGAAAACTTCAAGGTTGGCGGGCTGAAAAAATACGGGCTCGATTACGAGACACTCTCCAAGATTAACCCGCGTCTCATTTATTGTTCGGTCACAGGATTTGGCCAGGACGGGCCTTATGCGTCGCGTGCAGGTTACGATTTCCTACTGCAGGGAATGTCCGGGCTGATGTCGATTACCGGCGCGCAGGATGGTCAGCCGCAGAAAGTAGGGGTAGCGATCACCGACATCGTAACAGGGCTCTATGGGACTATTGGCATTCTGGCTGCGGTGGAGCAGCGCCATACAACGGGGCGAGGTCAACTCCTGGATATGTCCTTGATGGATTGCGCAACGGCGCTGCTGGCAAACCAGGCTATGAATTTTTTGGCGACCGGCGAAAGCCCGTCTCGGCTGGGCAACGACCACCCCAATATCGCGCCTTACCAGGTGATGGCAGTCGGTGACGGTCATATTATCCTGGCGGTTGGAAATGATGGCCAGTTTCAAAGGCTGTGTGATGTCCTTGGATTGCCTGAAGCGAAATCCGATGCACGCTTTCAAACCAATCAGCTGCGGGTGGCAAACCGAAAGGAATTGACTGCTGTCCTTGAAGCGGTGCTGGCTGATTGGTCGCAAACGGAGCTTCTGGCCGCGCTGGAGGCAGCAACTGTGCCGGCTGGACCGATCAACACCATTGAGCAAGCCTTTGAGGACCCGCAAATCAGGCACAGGGGCATGCAAATTGCGCCGGAGGGCGTGCCGGGCGTGCGTGGTCCTTGGAAATTTTCAGAGGCCGAGCTGTCATTGGAAAAATCGGCACCCAAGCTGCCGAAACAGCTGACCTGACTTGCGCGGTTAAGACCTGAACGCGCGTAAACTCGCTTACATTCGCGCAGGAACGCTCACTTTGCAGCAGGCGCGGATTTGGCGAAGGTGCGGGCAAAGGCGGACGCAAACAACAGTCAAAGGAAATGCCCATGCCCGGTGCATACAGCATCACTGAAAACACCTGGATTTCCCTGCCCGACGGGCGCAGGCTGGCGGCCCGCATGTGGCTGCCTGAAGGCGAGGGACCCTTTCCAGCAATCCTGGAATACCTTCCGTACCGCAAACGTGACGGCACAGCACCGCGTGATGAGACTACGCATACGGTCTTTGCCGCCGAAGGTTATGCGTGCCTGCGGGTGGACATTGCAGGCACCGGTGACAGCGATGGAGTGTTCGATGACGAATACTCAGATCAGGAGCTTAGCGACGGCGAAGCTGTGCTGGAATGGATGGTTGCTCAAGACTGGTGTAACGGCAACATTGGTATGATCGGCATCAGCTGGGGCGGCTTCAACGGGCTGCAGCTGGCGTTTCGCCGCCCGGCCGCACTGAAGGCTGTGGTTTCGGTCGCCTCGACTGTGGATCGTTATTCCGACGACATTCACTATATGGGAGGCTGTCTGCTAAGCGACAATGCGAACTGGGGCAGCCAAATGTTTGCCTATCAGTCGCGCCCTTCAGATCCGGAGCTTCGCAAGGATTGGCGGGAAGATTGGATCAAGCGGATCGAAGGCATGCCTTTCATGGCTGCGGAATGGCTGCGGCAGCAGACACGGGGCGATTTCTGGAGGCACGGTTCTGTATGTGAGGACTGGTCAGCCATTCAGGCTCCGGTGTTGGCGATCACCGGCTGGGCGGATGCCTATGTGAATGCTCCGCCTGCGCTGGCTGCGAATTTGACGGTGCCTGCCAAAGCCTTGATCGGTCCTTGGGAGCACCGCTACGGGCATATAGCCAAACTGGACCCGGCGGATTTCCATGGTGAGGTGCTGGCTTGGTTCGGCAAGTGGCTGAAAGGGGAAGAGACGGGGGCGGATACCCTGCCGGACTACCGCGTCTTCATTCAGGAGCACTTCAATCCGACCATGCAGAACAAACCGCGCCGGGGCCGCTGGGCGGCAGAGGCGGAATGGCCCTCGCCCAATGTGTGGGAGCGGGTGATGCATCTGGGGAATGGTGTGCTGTCAGAAAGTGCCGCAAGCGGAACATTGGCGGTCAGCAGTCCGGCAACGGTGGGGCAGGCAGGCGGCTATTTTTGCCCGGGCATGCGGTTTGACAACGAGCTTGCCGGCGATCAGGCGGAAGATGACAGGATGTCTGCCTGTTTTGATGCGGCGCCATTGGTGGAGCCGCTGGAAATGCTGGGCCGTCCGCGGGTGAAGGTAGCCTTCTCAGTGGACAAGCCGGTTGCGCAACTGGTGGCGCGGCTGTGCGATGTGTCGCCTGAAGGCGTGTCCCAGCGCATTACCTTCAGGGCGCTGAACCTCGCCTGCCGGAAAGGATTCGACGCGCCGGAGAAGCTGGTGCCGGGTGAGCGTTACGAGGCTGAGATCGAACTCAACGAATGCGCCCACCGCCTGCGGCCGGGGCATGTTCTGCGGCTGGCGGTTTCGACGTCTTACTGGCCGATTGTCTGGCCTGCTCCCGAAGCCGGGGAGGTGACGCTGCATTTGGACGGCTGTTCTCTGGTGCTGCCGGAACGTAGGGTTGCAGAGGAAATCGATCCGCAAAACCCTGGTGCGCCGCGCGGCTATCCGGTTCTGGAATCGGAGAACCTGCGGGATGCAGGGGGCACCTCCAAGACCTGGATGCGCGAGGATGGGGCGCTGGTGCTGGATACCTTTGACGACTACGGAAAATCAGTGGACCCTTATCATGGCATGTGCGTCGGCAGCCATGTGGCCATGCATTACGAAGTCCATACCGATAACCCATCCACAGCTGCCTTTGCCAGCGATTGGAATTTTGAGTTTGAGCGCGGTGGCTGGCAGGTCTCGATTGAGACTGAGAACAAGATGAGCTGCGACCGGGAGAATTTCTATCTCTGGCGCAAGGTCACGGCCTATGAAGGGGCAAACAAGGAAGTGGTGGTGAGCAAGGAGTGGCAGGAGACCATTCCGCGCGGCGTGCTGTAAAAGCCTCAAGGGAGGATGGGAGGCCGGGAAAGAACGCCCGGCCTTCCGGGATTAAAAGTCGAGGCCCAGATCCAGAGTGCGGGCAGAGTGGGTGAGCGCGCCGGAGGAGATATATTCGACCCCGGTTGCGGCCACTTCAGCAATACGTTCCAGCCGCATGTTGCCGGAGGCTTCTGTCACCACGTGGCCCTTGGCCATTTCCACAGCCTTGATCAGGGTGGGGGTGTCCATATTGTCCAAAAGCACCACATCAGCGCCGCCGGTGGCGATGACCTCAGCCAGCTGATCCAGAGTGTCGACCTCGATTTCCACCTTCATCATGTGACTGACGGAGGCTTTGGCGGCTTCTAGAACGGCCGTGACGCCGCCAGCAGCGGCGATGTGGTTGTCCTTGATCAGGATTGCATCCGACAGGCCGAAGCGGTGGTTGTAGCCGCCGCCGTGCAGCACGGCCTGCTTCTCGGCAATCCGCAGGCCCGGCGTGGTTTTGCGGGTGCAGGTGATGCGGGTTGCGGTGCCTTTGGTTTCGGCCGCGAAAGCTGCGGTCAGAGTGGCGATGCCGGTCAGGCGGCCCGCAAAGTTCAGCGCCACACGTTCACCGGACAGGATCGACGCAGCAGAGCCTTCGATGGCCATCAGTGTGTCTCCCTTTTTGCAAGCAGTGCCATCGGGAAGAAGGGTTTCGACCTTGAGGCCCGCATCCACCAGGTGAAAGGCGATGCGGGCGATCTGCATGCCGGAGACCACGCCATCTTCGCGGGCGTTCAGCCGGGCGGAGTAGGTGGCTGAGGCCGGGATTACCGCGCGGGTGGTGATATCGCCGTTCTGGCCTAGGTCTTCCATCAGCGCGGCGCGTACCATCGGTTCCAGGATAAGGTCGGGCAGGGTGGCGAATTGGGTGCTCATGTCAGTTCCTCTTGAACCTTGGCGCGGATAGCCAGGGCTTCATCCAAGGTGATGCGGGTGCGGTGCGCCTGTGCGGGGTCGGCCTCAGGGAAGTCGTCGCGGAAATGGCCGCCGCGGCTTTCTTCACGCTTGAGCGCTGCAGCGGCGATCAGCGTGGCGGTGGCGCACATGTTGAGGAAGTTTTCGTCTCCGGCCTGTTCGGCTTCAAGCCGGGCGATGGCGGCGAGCGCCTGTTTCAAACCCTCCGCGGTGCGGCGGACTCCAGCATGGGCGGTCATCACCTCGCGCAAGGTTTTCACGGCTGCCGGATCAAGATCCTGTCCGCCTTCCGGGAACTCCGGGAGGACTTCTGCGGCTTCTGCCGGAAGGTCCAGGGCGGCAATGTCCCGGGCCGCATTCCGGGCGTAGACAAGTGCTTCCAGCAGACCGTTGGAGGCAAGCCGGTTGGCGCCGTGCAGTCCGGTGGAGGAGGCTTCACCGCAGACCCAAAGATTGGAAAGACTGGTGCGGCCCTGAAGGTCGGCTTCGACCCCGCCCATGTGGTAATGGGCAGCAACGGCAACGGGGATCGGCTGCGCCACTGGGTCGATGCCCGCGCGGGCACAGGTTTCGGCAACGGTGGGGAAGCGAGACAGCACCTCAGCGCCCAGGGCCGCGCGGGTATCGAGCATCGGGCGGCGGCCTGCCTGCGTTTCGGCAAAGATTGCGCGGGCTACGATATCGCGCGGGGCCAGCTCGGCATCCGGGTGCGCCGGGACCATGAAACGGTCGCCCCCCGCGTTGACCAGCACAGCGCCTTCGCCGCGCAGAGCTTCGGTGGCCAGCGGAGCCGGGTCTTCGCCGATGTCAAAGGCGGTGGGGTGGAACTGCACGAATTCCGGGTCGGCGATGCGGGCGCCTGCACGAGCCGCAAAGCCGATCACTTGGCCGCGGATGCGGGGCGGGTTGGTGGTATGGGCGTAAAGACCGCCGGAGCCGCCGCCAGCCAGCAGCACGCCAGGGCATTTGATCAGCACCGGGGCAGAGGGCGCATCAGCGCGGGTGATCCAGATGCCGGAGACGGTGCTGCCCTGGGTCTCCAGCCGCACGGCCTGGGTGTTTTCCAGAACCTGCACGGACACGGCTGCGCGGACGGCAGTAATCAGCGTCTGCATGATCTGATCGCCGGCTTGGTCGCCCTTCACCCGCACCACGCGGGCGGCGGAATGGGCGGCCTCGCGGCTCATCACGTAGTTGCCCTTCGCGTCACGGTCGAAGGGCGTTCCAAGTTCGGTGAGGTCGATGATGTGCTCGCGTGCCACCCTCGTCACCATCGCGGCAACCTCCGGATCGACAGTGCCAGCCCCTGCCTGCAGGGTGTCGGCGGCATGCGCCTCGGGTGTATCATGATTGGCCATGGCAGCTGCGACACCACCTTGGGCCCAGGCTGAGCTGGCGCCTTCGCCCAGGGATTCCGGCGAAATCACAAGAACCGGCCGCGGGGCCAGTTCAAGTGCAGCATAAAGCGCGCCAAGACCTGCGCCGGCAATGACGATACGGCCGGTTTCGATCACGGATCAGATGCCCAGCTTTTGTGAAAGGTCGATCATACGCTGAACTGCGACGCGGGCTTTTTCAGCGACTTCAGGATCAACCTCGACCGGCTCGGTCATGGTGTGCAGCGACCACAGGACTTTCTCCAGGGTGATCTTCTTCATGTAGGGGCACATGTTGCAGGGACCGACAAACTCAACTTCGGGCAGCTGGTCGGCAATATTCGAGGCCATCGAACATTCGGTGATCAGAAGCGCCTTCTCCGGCTTCTCTTCGGTCACATATTTGACGATACCGCTGGTGGAGCCGGAGAAATCTGCCTCTGCCACCACATCCGGCGGGCATTCAGGGTGGGCGATCAGCCGGGTGCCAGGATTCCATTCGCGGAAATCGCGCAGATCCTTGGCGGTGTACTGCTCATGCACAATGCAGGAGCCTTCCCACCAGACAATCTTCTTTTCTGGCACAAGATTGGCGATGTTCTGCGCCAGGTACTGGTCCGGGGTCATGATGATGGTGTCTTCTTCCATCGCGGCAACGATCTGCGCGGCGTTGGAGGAGGTGCAGCAGATGTCGGACGCCGCCTTCACCTCGGCGGTGGTGTTCACATAGGTGACCACCGGCGCGCCCGGATAGCGGCGGCGCATTTCCGCGACACCTTCGGCAGTGATGCTTTCTGCCAGCGAGCAGCCTGCCTCCATATCCGGAATCAGCACGGTCTTGTCCGGGCTGAGGATCTTGGAGGTCTCGGCCATGAAGTGCACGCCGCATTGCACGATCACATCGGCCTCGACTTTGGTCGCCTCGATCGCCAGCTGCAGGCTGTCGCCGACCACGTCGGAAATGCCATGGTAGATCTCGGGCGTCATGTAGTTGTGCGCCAGGATCACCGCATTACGCTGTTTCTTCAACTCCAGGATCGCCGCGACATAAGGGGCGTGGGTCACCCATTCGACAGGGTTCACCACGCGGTCCATGCGCGCGTAGACGTCCGCCATCTGTTCGGCCAGGGCCGGATTCGGAGCCAGATCATAGTGGGTGGCGAGCTGATCCCGCATGGATTGCAGGTCGAACATGGCGTTTCCTCAAGGTTGCGTCCAGGGTGACACTTTGGGCGGGGGTTGTTTCACGTTCAATACTCGCACGCAAGCACGCGAAGGCGGAATTGAGGTCAAAAGCGGTGGTTTGGCGCTAACAGGCGGCATGGTTTCTTGCGGTCCTGCCGCCGGAACCCGCAGGCGGCGGGGTTTTATGTCCGCAGGTTGGGCGGACGACCATGATATGGTGGTCAAATTGGCCTTTTTCCAGTGGGCTGCCGTTTTTGGCTGTTCCAATGCCTTGTCCTGTGATTTTGAAAACAGGCAGCGGGTGTTAGACCTCGCAAACAGCAGGGCCGAAGGGAGCTGACCGAACGGAATGAGTGATCTGTGGGCAGGATTGAGCCAGGCCTTCTGGCTGCTGGTCACACTGGACGCGGATCTGGTGGAGATCACCTTGCGGTCGCTGCGAGTGACGCTCACCGCGCTGGTCATCGCGTGCGCCATTGCGCTGCCGCTGGCAGCCTTTCTGGCGGTGCGCCGGTTCCGGGCGCGCAGGGCTACGATTGCTGTGCTGAACGCGCTGATGGGGCTTCCGCCGGTGGTGGTGGGGCTTATCGTCTACGTGTTTTTGTCCAGAGCCGGCCCGTTCGGCGTTTTCGGATTGCTGTTCACACCCACGGCAATGATCATCGCTCAAGTAATCATTGTGGTGCCGCTGGTGGCCTCGATAGCGCATCAGTCGCTGCGGGAGTTGTGGAGCGACTATCATGATCTGCTGATATCGATGAACGCCACCCAGATGCAGCGCATTAAGGCGTTGTTGTGGGACGGGCGCCGGGCGCTGCTGACCGCGGCCCTGGCAGGCTTTGGCCGCGCGATTGGCGAGGTTGGCGCGATCATGGTGGTCGGCGGCAATATTGATCACGCAACGCGGGTGCTGACCACGGCGATTGCGCTGGAAACCGGTAAGGGCGAGTTTGCAATGGCACTGGGCCTGGGCTTCGTGCTGATTGCTCTGGCGATTGCGGTCAACCTGGCGATCCACTGGCTGGGCCGCACTGAGAGCGAGGGGCGGTGGTGATGCAGATGTTCCCTCTGGAGGCCAAAGGCGCCCGGGTGCGCCGCCGCGGCAAGGTGCTGGTCGGTCCGGTCGACCTGACGCTGGGCGGGCAGGGTACCTCGATCATCATTGGTCCCAATGGTGCGGGCAAAACCACGCTGTTGAAGATGCTGCATGGTATCGTGCGGATGAATGGCGGCAGCCTGCGCTGGGGCTGCGCGCTGGAGGAAGCGCAGAAGCATCAGGCCTTTGTGTTTCAGACCCCGGTGATGCTCCGGCGGTCGGTAATCGACAATATCGCTTATCCGCTGCGGCTGACGGGCTCCAGCCGCCGCCAGGCCCGCTCGCGGGCTGCAGATTGGGCGGGCCGTGTCGGCTTAGGTGAAATTCTGGAACGTCAGGCCACCATGCTGTCAGGGGGAGAGCGGCAGAAACTGGCGCTGGCCCGGGCGCTGGTGCGCGAGCCGCAAGTGCTGTTTCTGGATGAGCCCTGTGCGGCGCTGGACGGCAGGGCCACGCGCGAGATCGAGGAAATTCTGGCACATGCCGCCGGCAGCGGTACCCGGCTGATCATGTCCACTCACAACATGGGTCAAGCCCGGCGGCTGGCGGATGAGGTGATCTTTGTCCTGCAGGGCCGCATTCACGAATTCAGCCCGGCCGCAGAGTTTTTCGCCGGGCCTAAAACAGCGCAAGCGCGCGCATTTCTGAATGGAGATATTGTCGAATGAAACGTCTTATTTTGGGTGCTGTTGCCTCATTAATCTGGGCCACGGCGGCGCTGACGGAAGAGATGAAGATGGCGGTGACCACCTCTTTCCATAATTCCGGCCTGGCTGAAATTCTTCTGCCGGAGATCAAGAGCGACTTGGGGCTGGATGTGCAGTTGCTGGTCGTCGGCACTGGCCAGGCGATCCGCTTGGGGGAGGCGGGGGACGTTGACGCGATCCTGGTGCATTCGAAGAAGGCCGAGGAGAAGTTCTTGCTGGGTGGCAACGGCACCCACCGCCGCGAGATTATGTACAACGATTTTGTTTTCATCGGACCTGAAGGCGATGCCGCAGGGATCGCTGGCGCCGAAAATGCAGCTGGTGCTTTGCAAAGGATTGCCGGGACGGAGGCGGCTTTTGTCAGCCGCGGCGACGACAGCGGCACGCACAAGAAGGAGCTGAGCCTCTGGAAGGCCGCAGGGTTGGATCCCGAAGGTTTTGGTGAGTGGTACCGTGCTGTTGGCGCGGGTATGGGAGCTGCGCTCAATACCGCAGCGGGCATGGGCGCCTATATCATGTCGGACCGCGCCAGCTGGCTGAATTTCGGCAACAAGTCAGGGTTGAGCTTGCTGTTTGCCGGTGATCCGGTGCTGTTCAACCAGTATGCCTATATCCCGGTAAACCCGAAGAAGCATGTCCATGTGAAGAACAGCCTGGCACTGCAACTGGAGGAGTGGCTGGTATCGGACAAGGCCAAGGAACTTATCAACGCTTATCAGATTAATGGTGAAACGCTGTTCGTCTTTAACGCCCAGCAGTGACTTGATCTGATCTGGATAATCGGAGCCCCTGCCTTTGGCGGGGGTTCTTTCTTGGAGCTGCTGGAAAGCGTTTTCAGCTTTCGCTGCTTACGGTTAGTGTCACCCTGTCGCCGGCAAACCAAGTGCGACCGAATTCGACAGGCTGCCCCCGCGGGTCCGCATTGACACCTGTTGTGCGCAGGATCGGACTGCCTTCGGCGATCCTGAGGTGCAGCGCCTGGGTGGCCGTGGCAAGCTTGGCAGTGATCCGGGTTTCGATCCGGGTATAGTCCTCAATCCCGAACTTCTGCAGAGTTGCAGTGACCGATCGCTGCTCCTGAAGGGAGTCGAGTATGCCGGGAAAGCGGTCTGCAGGGAAGATGCTTTGAAACAGGGCGATGGGCTGGCCATCCGCGAGCGATAACCCGTCGTAGACATGCACCTCTGCGCCCGGGTCCAGTTGCAGCGCCTTGGCCTCGCGGGCAGATGCCGCGCGGGTTTCAAGCGTCAGGATCTTTTTGGCAGGGCTGCGGCCTTCGCGTGTCAGGTTCTGGTGGAAACGCACCCGCTTGCTGATCGGGTAATCCGTTGGTTTGGAAGCTACAAAAACTCCGGCACCGCGGCGCGAATGGACCAATCCCTGTTCCGCCAATTCCGACAATGCCCGGCGCACCGTATGCCGGTTCACCCCGAAACGAGCCGACAGCTGTACTTCGGCGGGGAGCTTGCCGCCGGTTTCATACCGGCCCTGCGCGATGTCGTCGGTCAGGGCGATAGCAATGGACTTCCAAACGGGCGTGCGGGCCATGTCACTGAACTTTCACAAATCTGGGATTGCACCGGAGAACGAGAATTGGGTAGTATTTGTATAGTTGTATAGATAATGCCGACAACTTTGCCAAGAGGCTTAGATAAATGAACACCAATTTTCGTGCAGAAGATCGCAAGGTCTGGATGAGCCTTCTGGCCTCTGCTGAAGAAGTCCGGCTGACTGAGCTGTGGCAAGATTACGGGTTGGACCCTGATTGTGAGTTCCTCCGCGCTCCCGAAGTTGGCGGGATAATGGTCCGCGGCCGAATGGGCAGTACTGGTGCTCCCTTCAATGTGGGTGAAATGACCGTCACCCGATGCGCACTTTCGCTGGCGGACGGCACGGTTGGCCATGGCTATGTGCAGGGCCGCTGCAAGGCGAAGGCGGAGATTGCAGCCAAGATAGATGCGCTGATGCAGACGGATGCTGCTGAAGCCTTGAGTGAGGCTGTGCTGATGCCGCTGGCGCAAGCACGGCAAGAGCAGAAGACGGCCCGCGCGTCTAAGGCTGCAGCGACAAAGGTTGAGTTTTTCACGATGGTGCGGGGAGAGGATTGATGGATCAGCAATCCCGGAGCACAGTTTTCTCAGGCGGATTTGGCAATCCGCAGTTTGCTGCCGCGCATGCTTTCCGAGCGGCGATGAATGCAATGGCCCGTCCCGGTCAGATACAGGAAATTTCAGGGGCAAAGCCTCCAGAAGGGGTTTCAGTGGCTGCAGGCAGCCTTTTGCTGACCCTTTGCGACCCGGAAACCGGCGTTTATCTGGCGCCTGATGTGGACAGCGAGGCCCTGCGTGGCTGGCTGGCCTTTCACACCAGCGCTCCGGTCGTTGACGCGGAGCAGGCGGATTTCGCTTTGGGCGGGTGGCAGCACTTGCAACCGCTCAACCGCTTTCGCAGAGGAACGGCAGAGTATCCTGACCGCTCGGCCACGCTGATTGTCGAAATGCACAGCCTGGATGTGCCGAATGCGGTGCTGAGCGGTCCGGGGATCAAGGAAATGGCTCGCATGCAGGTGCCCGAACTTGCCGCGCTTCAAGCTAACGCAGCCTCATTTCCGCTAGGGTTGGATTTCTTCTTCACCTCAGCATCGCAGATTACGGCCTTGCCGCGGTCCACTCGAGTCATAGCGGAGGCCTAAGCGATGTATGTTGCAGTCAAAGGTGGCGAGCGCGCCATCCAAAACGCCCATGCCTGGCTTGCCGAAGAACGCCGGGGTGACACCAATGTTGCGGAGCTTTCTCTTGCGCAGATCCGTGAACAGCTAAGTCTTGCAGTAAACCGGGTGATGGCTGAAGGATCTTTGTATGATCCCGATCTTGCCGCCCTGGCAATCAAACAAGGGCGAGGTGATCTAATCGAGGCCATTTTCCTGGTTCGTGCCTATCGCACTACTTTGCCGCGGTTTGGTTCCTCAAGGCCGGTGGAAACCAGCGAGATGGCCTGTGACCGGCGGATATCGGCGACGTTTAAGGATGCGCCGGGCGGCCAGGTGCTGGGACCAACATTCGACTACACCCACCGTTTGCTGGATTTCAAACTTGCCGCCGAAGGTGACGTGCCCGAAGCCCCGGCTGCCGAGCCGCGGATGGAAGCCACGCCGCACATCACTACCTTTCTGCAGGGGGAGGACATTATCGAGCGTGAGGCGTTTTCGGACGAGGTGCCCGGCGATCTGACACGCGAACCGATTGCCTTTCCCGCGGGGAGGGCAGTACGTCTGCAAGCGCTGACACGTGGCGACGAGGGGTTTATCCTCGGCATGGCTTACTCCACCCAACGCGGATATGCGCGCAACCATGCCTTTGTCGGAGAGCTGCGCATCGGCACTGTGCCGGTGGAGATGGAAATTCCGGAACTCGGCTTTTGCATCGAGATTGGCGAGGTAGAACTGACCGAGTGCGAGACGGTGAACCAGTTCAAGGGTTCCAAAACAGTGCCACCGCAGTTTACCCGCGGCTATGGCCTGGTCTTTGGCCAGTCCGAGCGCAAATCGATCGCTATGGCGCTGGTAGACAGGGCGCTGCGCTGGGAAGAGCTAGGTGAGGACAATCTGGGGGCACCTGCGCAGGATGAGGAGTTTGTCCTGAGCCACTCAGACAATATCCAAGCGACTGGATTTCTGGAGCACATCAAGCTGCCGCATTATGTGGATTTTCAGTCTGAGCTGGAACTGGTCCGCAAGCTGCGCCGCGAGGCCGCGGAACTGGCTGAAACGCTGGCGTCAAGGGAGGCGGCGGAATGAGTTCAGTCGCAACCTCCGCCACCGTCGCCGCCACCGTCGCAGCTGTCATGTCCAACAAAGCCAAATGCCCCGCCAGCATCAGTACTGCATGTTCTGCGAGGAGTGGTTTTCCGCGTTGGCGTGCGAATGATTTGAACAATTACGAAAACCGCAAAGGCGAAAAGCAGAATGGCGACGACAGGAATGTCTTGCAAAGCAAATGCTCCCTCAGTTGGGCGGTAAAGGAAAAGCCATGAGCGACTATAACTTTGCATATCTGGACGAGCAGACCAAGCGGATGATCCGCCGGGCAATCCTGAAAGGGTTGGCGGTGCCGGGCTATCAAGTGCCCTTTGCCAGCCGCGAGATGCCGATGCCCTATGGATGGGGCACCGGCGGCGTGCAGGTCTCGGCCGCCACGCTGACCCCGGATGATACGCTCAAAGTGATCGATCAGGGGGCTGATGACACCACCAACGCGGTCTCGATCCGTAAGTTCTTTGAAAAGACGGCCGGCATTGCGACCACTGAGAGAACCGCAAGGGCCAGCGTTATCCAGACCCGTCACAGGATCCCTGAGGCAGAACTGACCGAGGATCAAATCCTGGTCTACCAGGTGCCAATCCCAGAGCCGCTGCGCTTTCTGGAGCCGCGCGAGACCGAAACCCGCAAGATGCACGCGCTTGAGGAGTACGGGCTGATGCATGTGAAACTGTATGAGGATATCAGCCAGCATGGCGCCATCGCCACTGCCTATGCCTATCCGGTTAAAGTGGAAGGGCGCTATGTAATGGATCCTTCACCGATCCCCAAATTCGACAATCCCAAAATGGAAATGGCGGCAATCCAGCTGTTTGGCGCGGGCCGGGAGCAACGAATTTATGCGCTGCCGCCCTATACCCAGGTCGTCTCTCTGGACTTTGAGGATCATCCGTTTGAAGCCAGTAAGGCTGATCATCCTTGTGATCTCTGCGGGGCAGAGGACAGTTACCTGGACGAGGTCATTCTGGATGATGCAGGCGGCCGGATGTTTGTTTGCTCGGATACTGATTACTGCCGGTCGCGGCGCGAAGCGGGCCATTCCGGCCGTCTTGGTGGGGAGGCCGCGTGATGACACCCCTGCTGCAAGTGAAAAACATTAGGAAATTTTACGGCGCCCGGATCGGCTGCAAGGATGTGACGTTTGATTTGTACCCTGGCGAAGTCATGGGGATTGTTGGCGAAAGCGGCTCGGGAAAATCGACGTTGCTGAACAGCCTGGCGGGACATTTGGCCCCCGATTGTGGTGAGGTCATCTTCGACACACGCGCGGACGGGCCGGTGGATACGGTAACCATGTCCGAACCTGAGCGGCGGATGCTGTCGCGAACAGATTGGGCTTTTGTCCACCAGCACGCCCGCGACGGATTGCGAATGTCAGTTTCGGCCGGTGGCAATATCGGTGAGCGGCTGATGGCGGTTGGGGGCCGGCACTATGGTTCCATCCGGGAACGAGCGGCTGACTGGCTGGCGCGGGTTGAGATCAGCGAGAACCGGATTGACGATCGCCCTTCCGCGTTCTCTGGCGGGATGCAGCAGCGTCTGCAGATTGCCCGCAATCTGGTGACCGGCCCGCGATTGGTTTTCATGGACGAACCGACTGGGGGATTGGATGTCTCTGTCCAGGCGCGCCTTCTCGACCTCTTGCGCGGGCTGGTGCGGGAAATGGGGCTGAGCGCCATTATCGTCACCCATGATTTGGCCGTAGTGCGGCTGCTGGCTGACCGGCTGATGGTGATGAAAGATGGCTGCGTGTTGGAAACGGGGCTGACTGACCAAGTACTGGACGATCCCCAGCACGGCTATACCCAACTGCTGGTTTCCAGCGTGCTGCACGTTTGAGGGCAGGGTCATGATTGAACTGAACAATGTGAGCAAGAGCTTTACCTTGCACAATCAGGGCGGCGCGGTGATCCCGGTGATGCAAAACGCAACACTGTGTGTGGAACCCAGAGAATGTGTCGGGCTGACTGGAGTATCCGGTGCAGGCAAGTCCACGCTGATGCGGGTGATCTATGGCAACTATCTGGCTGCCTCTGGCAGTGTGGTGGTTGGCGGTGTCGATGTTGCCAAGGCCGAGCCGCGCGAAATCCTAGCGCTGCGCCGCGAAACCCTGGGATATGTCAGCCAGTTCTTGCGTGTCGTTCCGCGGGTGCCGACTTTGGATGTCGTAGCTGAGCCCTTACTGGCGGTTGGAACTCCGGAGGGCCAAGCCCGTGACAAGGCGGCCTCTTTGCTTGCACAGCTCAACATCCGAGAACGGCTTTGGGGCCTTAGCCCAACGACTTTTTCCGGCGGCGAACAGCAGCGGGTGAATATTGCCCGAGGCTTTGCCTATGACTTTCCCGCGCTGCTGCTGGATGAGCCAACGGCCAGCCTTGATGCGCAAAACCGCGCTACTGTTCTGGGCCTGATCGAGACCGCCAAGGCACGGGGAGCGGCCATTATCGGCATTTTCCATGATGAAGCCGCCCGAGAAACAGTATGCGACCGTTTCGTGGACGTCTCGGTTTTTTCTCCGAAGGCCCTGGCATGAGCAAGGAGGCCCAAAAAAGTCCGGTTATTGCAGTGGTCGGGCCATCAGGTGTTGGAAAGGACAGTCTCATGTCCGCTCTGGCGGTCTCAGGCCCTCAGCTGCGCGTGGTGCGCCGAGTGATCACGCGAGCGCCCGAAGCCGGTGGCGAGGACTATCAGGCCGTATCAGAAGCGGAGTTCTCAGCCTTGGCCGAAGCTGGTGTCTTTTCAATGCATTGGCAGGCGCATGGCCTCCACTACGGCATCCCCCGTGACATCGAAAACCTGCGTGAGGAAGCTGCCGGTGTACTGGTAAACTTGTCCCGCGCGGTTTTGTTGGAGGCGCAGGAAAAGTTCGGCCACTTAATTGTGCTTTCGGTGACTGCACACCCGCAGGTTCTAGCAGAACGGCTTGCTGCCCGCGGCAGAGAGAGCGGAGATGAAGTGGAGCGGCGACTGGCCCGCGCGATGAAGCCGCTGCCAACTGGCTTACGCAGGGTCCATCAGATCGACAACAGCGGGGCGCTGAGTGCAGCGGTGAACGCTGCGCTGGCAGTCGTTCAGCCGGAGAGTGCATAGCGATGAATGAGGTGAAACCTGCCATCCGTCGCTTCGCCCACCAGCGCCAGGTCGCGAATCACAAAGGGCGAAGGCAAAAATGGGATCAGGTGCTCATTCAGTGCGGCCTCCACGGCGGGCAGTTCTGGTTTGGGCAGCTTTCCCGTCAAGGTTATGTGAAAGCGGAACTGACTGAAAACATAAGGGTAGCCCCAGCGGGTGAGGTTTTCGTCCTGTTCCGACGTCAGACCAGCGGCACGGCGGCGGTCCATATCCGCCGTGGAAAGCGGCGCCCGGAACCTATCGAACTCAGTCACGCAATTTGCTGCGAGTTTGTTCAGTTCATACTGGTCACCGGTTGGACGCAAAGCGAGAAAACGGCCAAGGCGCGCCAAGTGAAGACCGTCCAGGCTGACAGGCTTCTGAGAAGCCGCAAAGGCTTCACAGGCGATTTCAAGCGCCGCCTGTGTCTGTCCAACGGCCAGGCGTGCCGGCGGTTTCATTGTCGCGTGCAACCCATACTTTCGAGGCACTTCTGTAATCGCACCAATGACCAGTCCCGCTATGTCCGGGTGCGACAAGGGCTTGCCTGTCTGGATATCCCATCCAAGCCAGCTGGCTGCAAACCGGCTCCATTCCGCATCGGCGGGCGGAGCATAATAGATCGCGTATCGCGTGAATGTCACATTGGCCTCCTAGACGTGGCCTTCCATAGCTCGAAAGATGTGAAGTTCAGATGACAGATGAGATGATCCTTGCCAATGCTGCACTGGTGCTTCCGGGTGAGATCCGGACCGGCAGTGTGAAAGTTAAAGGTGGTGTGATAGCAGACATCTCCGATGGAGCATCGGTCCCGGCGGGCGCTTTGGATTGCCAAGGGGATATTGTTAGCCCTGGCCTAGTGGAACTGCATACGGATAACCTGGAACGCCATATTCAGCCGCGCCCGAAGGTGGACTGGCCGCATGCCAGCGCGATTATTGCTCATGACGCGGAGCTCGCGGGGACCGGCATTACCACTGTGTTTGACGCTATGCGCGTAGGTTCGATCAGCCGCCGGGAAAGCCGCTATGGCGCGTATGCCCGGCAATTGGCCTCCGAGCTTCTGGAGTTGCGATCTGCGAACGCTCTGAAAATTTCGCACTTTCTGCATCTCAGGGCTGAGGTCTGTACGGATACTCTAGTGGAGGAACTGAATGCCTTCGAAATAGAAGATCGTGTCGGGCTGGTCTCGCTCATGGATCACACTCCGGGCCAGCGCCAGTTTCGCGACCTCTCCAAGCTGGAGCAGTATCTAAAAGGCAAACATGGGTTTGATGACACTGCCTTTCAGTCGCATGTTGCGCATCTGAGGGAGTTGCAGGAAACTTATGGCGCGTTGCACGAAGCGGCGGCCGTTGCCGCGGCCAGGCGATTTGGTGCCGTGCTGGCCAGCCACGACGACACAACCGCAGCTCAGGTGGCGGTGTCCGCAGGCCATGGGATCCGCCTAGCTGAATTTCCAACGACGGTCGAGGCCGCGCAGGCGTGCCGTTTGCAAGGCATCAAAGTCATGATGGGAGCGCCGAACCTGATCCGCGGCGGATCGCATTCTGGCAACGTTGCCGCGCACGAATTGGCGGAACTGGAAATGCTGGACATTCTTTCGTCTGACTATGTGCCTGCCGCGCTGTTAATGTCTGCAGTCAAGTTGGGAGAGCTATGGGGGGATTTGGCGCGAGGATTGGGCACTGTTACCCATGCACCCGCTGCTGCGGTCGGGCTTGATGACCGCGGGCGGCTGGAAGTAGGCAAACGTG
The DNA here is from genome assembly GCA_013373325.1 of Paracoccaceae bacterium. GTDB lineage: Bacteria > Pseudomonadota > Alphaproteobacteria > Rhodobacterales > Rhodobacteraceae > Leisingera. Next base: position 9,682 of record JABXIA010000404.1, on the reverse strand, counting down.
CTGACCTGATCCGGTTCAGCATGCCGGCGGGAGCGCCTGCTTTGCGAGGTGTCTGGGCGCGCGGTGTGCGGGTAGCTTAGATGAGGTAGGCCAGAGTTCGGTGCCGGCCGCATTCAGCCGGCGCGATAAAACATATAGCGCCCGGCCGGTATGCCGTCGGGGCCACTCAGCTCTTCAAAGCCGGTCAGCGGTTGGCCGGAAACGATAAGCCCGCCAGAGACCATGACTCGAGCAATCACCGGCGAGAGTGTGGCAGATTCTGCAACGTCCTTTTCTTTGACACCAAAACCGAAGTCATAGTGTGCGAGGGCAATCTTGTGACCGCTTGCCGCAAGCTGCTCCAGCATCGGTCTGGCTTCACCCTGAAGAAAGTCCTTTTCCGGCGGGACGCATGACGGATGGCATTGCAGAATCCGATCAATGACCCAGATCCGGCGGGCGCTCACGATTTCGCGCAAGTGGTCATAGGTGCGACCGTTGCCGAGCCCCATGTCCAGAACATCGCCTTTGACTTGATTGATCTGTTCCGCGGCCCAGTTCAATCCGTCTCGCTGGGCAGTCAGACGGCGCAGCATGGAATCTAGACGGCTCATTCAAGACATCCTTTCGTCATAGATCCAAGCCTCGCCCGGGCCGTCAAGCAGGCGCTTTGCGAGTGCGCCGGTGAAAGACCAAGTTGCCTCATCATGTACCAGATGGTGAGTTAGGAGCCCATAGGGTTCCGTGTTGTCCGCATCGCCCATTCGGCGGTCGCGCAACTGATGTGCCACCTGCATTATCAGCTTGTCCAGCGGTAGTAGGCCGCGGCCGCCTTTCCAGTCTATCGGATCCAGATGCGTGTTTACACGCAACAGGCCGGAAGCGGGTTTGGCAGCCTTGCGGGGGGTGAAGGTTGAAACAGCAGTATAGCCGGCGCCTGCCAGCCAAGTCAGCATTTCCGGTGAAATCCGGTTCCACGGCGGTACAAACATTGGACGCAGGCAACCGCCAAACAAGTTCTGCATCGCAGTCAGGCCGCGCTCGGCGTCATCCAGCAGTTCTTCCAGCGGTCGGTGCGCGCCGAATTCGGCTTTCTTTTCGCCAGCCGGTGCATGGTTCTGGTGAGCCCAACCGTGGACGACCGGGACGAGTGTTGGATGCTCCGCGATGAAACGGGCCAGATCAGGTGTCGCGCCTTGCGGGATCACGGCCAAATGTACCGGAAGATCTAGGTCTGCTGAAAGCACTGCCAGCTGTTCCAGTTCAGAAGAATGGGACATTGCATCATCGTCCCGCCACCACAGGGGCAGACACAATCCTGCCTGCTGCCAGTGGTCCAGTTCCCGGTCCAGCTCGCTCCAATCCGGTGTCATTCGCGCCCTCCCGCAAGTTCTGCGGCAATCTCCACGCTCCGGACCGCCCCGTCAAACCTGAAACCGCCTGCAAGTCGCGGCGGTGCTTGCATTGCCGTCTTGACCGCAGCGCATAACGCTTCAGGAGAAAGGCAGGCAGTTTCCAGGACTTCTATGCCTTTCAGTGGTGCGAGACTGGCCGCACGCAGGCTCTGTTCTGTCTCGTTTCCAGCGTCGAAGGGCACAAAAACAGCAGGTGTGCCAGCCTGCAAAATATCCAGTGCAGTATTGTAGCCGCACATGCTGACGGAGGTTGCGGCGTGGGAAAGCATCTGGCGGAAGTCCTGACGGGCAGGCTCCAGCAAGGCAGGAGACCTGGACTCGGAAAACTCTGCAATGCGAACATCGGCATCTGAGCCGCCAACGAGCAATCGCCAGGGCGTGCCCGGCATCAGCCTGGCGGCCTCCAGGGCGCAGCGATAGAGCGGTGTTCCCACGCTGCCGCCGCCAGCGCTCACCAGAACTTCGCCGGCGCCTGCGTGATCCGGGTGAGAACCAGCAGCGGCCGGGGCCACATACCCCGTGTAGCGCAGTTTGGCTGCCAAAATATCAGAGACCGGCCAGCTGGCGTTGAGCCGGGTGGCTGCGGGATCAGAGTGAACCAGCACCGCGTCAAAGTACTTTGCGATCAGTGCGTCGGCTTTTTCCGCCTTCTCCGGCTTTGACGGAGGGGTGAGGATGTCGCGGATAGAGGACAGGATTACCGGCCGCCGAGGCAGTGTTTGGGCAGTTTCAAGCAGCGCTAGGAACTCCCTTCGCAGGGAGCGCCGGCCAAAAGGGTAGAGTTCTGTGATCAACACGTCGGGTCGCAAGTTCCTCAGCGCAACGCAAAGGGCTGCCTGTCGTTGTGCCAAGTATGCTTCATTGGCTAGCGTGCCGTCTTCGGCCAAGAGGCGGGTGAAGTTTACCCCGTCGGAGCGCAACGGACGCAGCTGAAGCAGCTCAACTCCTTCAGTTGTGAGCTGCGATGCTGGGAAACCCCCGGAGATGACTTGCACCCGGTGGCCCTCATTAATGAAAGCCCGGGCCAGTGTGAGTGCTCTGGACAAGTGCCCAGTACCCAGCAGATGTGTGACGGCAATCAGAACTTTCATGAGGACCCCTTGCGAAGCAGCCGAACCGGGTCTGGCCAGGGACGTAATTTTCGGTCATCTACTTCGATTACAAACAGACGGTTCCGCTTAATGCGGAATGGGGCGGGGCCATCGAAATCCCAGCCATGCGCCCGTGCCAGGATCATTCGCATGATACCAATATGGCAAACCGCAACAGCATCTTGTTTAAGCGCAAAAAGCCAAGGTTCGATACGGGATAAGACTTCCGCCGGGCTCTCCCCTCCGGGCGGTCGGTAATTCCAGCCCCATTGTTCGATATCGCGAAACCCGCTGTCTGGATCAGCTTTTAGGTCCAAACCGTGGCGTCCTTCCCAAACTCCCCAGTCCATTTCGGTAAGCTCAGATGCTGTGCGCGGTTTGTGCCCTGTGACAAGCAAGGCGGTTTCCGCTGCACGTATCAGTGGACTGGACCAAAGCTCCGCTTGTCGCCAATCTTCTGGCAGGATGTAGCTGCCCAGCTCTGTCCGGGCTGGATTGTCCAGCGGTATGTCGCTACGGCCTTGGATGCGTCCGGCGCGGTTCCAGGCGGTATGCCCGTGGCGCAGTAGAGCAAGCCGGATCATGCGGAGGGGGCCATTAGCGGCATAACTGTTTTCCAAAAGGTCAGAGCGGCAGCCGGAGCAAGGTGATTGTTAGCAATAAAGGCGCGGGCATCTTTGGCGGATTTTGCTCGCAGCTCAGGGTTAGCCAGCAGCCGGGTGGCAAAAGATGCGAGAGCCGATGCGCCTGCTTCCGGCGCCGGATAGGCCTGGGGCAGCAGTACGTCTCGCACTCCGGGTCGGTCCTGAGCGGCGACTGGAAGCCCATGTGCTTGGGCTTCCAGATAAACCATGCCAAAGGCTTCATTTACTCCGGGCCACAGGAACAAGCTGGCCTTTGAATAAGCCGCAGCCAGTTCGGCGCGGGTGAGTTGACCCAGGTAGCGGACCCTTTCTGAGAATGGGGCCATCAGAGTCTCAACCTCAGCCCGAGCCGGACCGTCGCCTGCGATACCCAGATGCCAATCACCGGGCAGATGGGCAAGTGTTTCTGCAATGATGCCATATGAAGCCAATTTGTCGCCCTGGCGCATCATGCCCGCTGCCAGAATGGGGCCGTCCAGGGAAGACGGGACCGGTAGCCCGTCACGGGGAAGGAAGGGGGGCAGGCAAGTGATGATCTGGTGCCCGTACCGGTCACGATCCAGCGCAAACCGGTCCTGTTCGGTGAAATAGAAAATTGCATCTGCGGCATCGGCAGCCGCATGGGCCGCTTTGGCGAACTCGGCCCAGGGGCCGGTCAAGCGCTTTTGGGCACGGGTGGATTCGATCTGCACATACGGGATACCCCGCGCGCGCGCCACCATTGGGCCAATCAGGTCAGGGGCTTTGTAGTAGTTGTGATACGTGACCCAGATGTCCGCCTCGGGCATTTGTGCAACCAGGCGGAGGATCTCGCTTTCCGCCTTTGCGCGCAGGGCACATTGCTGTTCTCTGTCACCGTGTTTGTCATAGATCCTAAGATCCGAAGCAAGATGCACCTCTGCGCGGTTGGACTTGAATAGCGCTATCAGGTTGCGCGCAATCTCACGATCGCCGGAAGGTACAGGGTGGTGCGGCGGTTTCATCGGCGCATAGAAGACAACCCGCTTTCCGGCTCCAGGCAGCATTGGGTTCAGACGTTCTTCAGCATGGAATTCAGCCGCTTCGAAAGCTGGGCAATTCCAGGATCCATCCCAAAATCGCTGCGCAAGCGGACCAAAGCGGACTGGGCCATTTCTGCCATTTTCTGTGGGTGCCGGGCAGCAGAGAGCAGACTCTCTGCCAGCGCCTCAGGGCTGTCATCGCTCAAAAGCCCGTGAAGCCCGTGGTCTATGAACTCCGGGATGGCTGAAACAGGGGTCGACAGGATCGGCAAAGCCTGCGAAGCCGCCTCCATCAGCACGTTCGGCAGTCCGTCCCGGTCACCGTCGGCTGCCACCCGGCTGGGCAGTACGAACAGGTCACATGAACGCATTGCCTCAATCACTTCTGGCTGGTCGCAGGCACCGCGCCAGGTGATGCGAGCGGCAATGCCTGCATCTTCAGCCATACCTTGCAAAAGGTCACCCAGCCCGCCGCCGCCAATATGAGTCCAGTGCCAGTCAAGGCTCGCGGGCAGCAAAGCCAGTGCGGCAATCAGGCGGTCGAACCCCTTTTTTTCAACCAAGCGGCCTACAGACATGAAGCGTATGGGGTCTTGAGGCTGCCGCGTCCGGCGCGCAGGCGGTTCTGGAAATCGGGTCAGGTCCAGCCCGTGATACACCAGATCAACACGCTCCGCTGTATCCGACAACTCCTGCAGATGTTTGGCGCCAAAGCCAGTGCATGTAGCACCAAATGCAGCGCCGTGATGGGCTGCGGAGAGCTTCTCTTGGATCTCCCACTCTGGTGAGGTCCAGATGTCCTTGGCGTGGGCGGAAAAGCTCCACGGCAGTCCCCGCATGATTGCTGCATAACGAGCCACAGATGATGGGGTGTGAAGGAAATGCGCGTAGAGGCCTAGAACCTCGTCCGGCATTTCTGCCGCCAGAACACAAGCCTGGCCGAAACGGCGTATACGGTTAGGCGTCGCGTCACGGCGCAAGTCCGCACGCCAAATTCGGTAAGCCTCGCCGTATCCAGGCAACTGCTGAGCAACTTCGCGAGCGCGCCAGACCCGGACCGGTTCTTCATGCAGATACTCAGGCAGGTAATTTACGCGCGCCCTTAGCTGTGCATGCAAGGGATGGCTCTTGATGTCCGTTGGATGGCGCAATGACCAGATTTCAAAAGTATGGCCAGCGGCCTCGAGGGCAACCAGTTCCTGCGCGATAAAGGTCTCGGACAGGCGCGGCCAGCCCTTTACCACTACTGCAAGGGGCGGTCGGACGGTGCTCATTCGGCGGCCTCTTTGCGGGTCTCCTGAAGCAGCGTTGTAACGCGCCGGGTCACATAATCGAGACCGTCCAGCAGACCTTCGGAACCAGCGGCAGAAGGAGGGGGCTGGGTAGCTAGTGCTCGGATTGCCTTGGCCAGTGCCGGCGCGGTCCAGCCATCCCTGACCTCATCCAGCATGGTTGTCAGGCCGATCTCTTCTGCCCGGCTGGCGCGTATCCATTGCTCCAACCGAGGGGTGGTGCGAGGCACGATAACTGCAGGCTTGTCAAAAGACAAAACCTCGCAAAACGTGTTGTACCCCCCCATGCAGACCACGCCCTGAGCGCCGGCAAACAAAGTCTCAATTTGAGATTCGAAGCCAACGGCGGTGACGCGGCCATTCAGCCGTGCGACCCGCTCCTCAAAATCCTGCCGGGTTTCACCGGACAGAAAGGGGCCATAGACCAAAACCGCACGCGGCGAGAGGCTTGGGTCAGCTTCATATGCCGACAACACCAGGTCCACCATCATCTCGCCATCGCCACCACCGCCTGGCGTTACCAGCAGGTAAGGCTGCTCGGGCGGTTCTCCGACCTGACCAAGGTCGCGGCGCAGGTAGCCAGTCCAGTGCATACGGGCCTGCATCTCTGCTGTGAAAGGCAGTCCAGCGGTTGGATCATACACAGACTGAGGGCCGTAAACCCAGATTTCATCATAGAAATCGCGGGTTGCTTCGACCGCGTGCTTGCGCTCCCATTCTGCGGCCAGTACCTCCGGCTCATCCAGCACATCCCGCAAGCCGAGCACCATCTTGCAGTTCCCCTGCGATTTCAGAAGGTCCAGGGCTGGCATCAGCTCGCCGCGAAATCCAGTAGGTTCCTTGTCGGCGACGAGCACATCAGGATCGTATTGCTCAACGGTTGAGCGGATCAAAGCTGCCCGCAGCTCGGCTGTTTCCTCAATACTCATACCCATGGTACGCGAAGCGTAGGACCCATCCGAGCGCTTGATCACACCGGGCAGGCGCACATGGTCGACCCGGGAAGGAAAGGAGAACCGGCCTGCAACCGGGGACCCGGTAAGGATCAGCGCCGAAGCGTCGGGATTGGCCGCCGTGATCGCCCCGGCAAGCGCGCGCGACCGGCGCAGATGGCCTAGCCCGAATGTGTCGTGGCTATAGAACATGATCCTGGGACCACGTTTGCAGGTTTCTGCCTGTGAGCGGGGGATGGCTGTGTCCGTCATTCAACTACCTGGGAGGATCTTCGGACCAAAGCCGGCAGCGGGATGGCCGTGGCGGCAGACTGAGCGCGCCAGCCTATGCGGCCGCTTGTGTCAGGGCGCGTGCTCTTGTGCTCGGCCATCTTCCGCCTCAGTTTGCGCCTTCGGTGCCCATTTGCGGCAAGAGCGCGGTCAGTATTTAATTTAGCCGCGTCGGGTCCCGGAAAGCTTTCGCTGGGGCCGCGGCGTTGCGGCTTTCTGCCCATGGGCAGATATCTGAATTTGTATAGCCCGGAGCTGCGGAGCATGCAATCGTGCGGCATTGTTGCGAAGCGCACGCTGATTTGCGCGCGCGCCATTTGCGCAACGCTTCGGGAGATGGTTAATTTGGCTTAAGTTTCCAAAAGGATAGCCGGCCATGCAGCAATATTTCTTTCGGGCCCTGCTCTGTCTGTTGCTGGGGATCGGGCTGACAGCTCACGCCAGCGCGCAAGAAAGTGACGCTGGCGGCACAGAAGCACTGTCTCGAGCGATTGAGCAAGCGGCTGAAAGTGGTGTCAATGTTGTGGTTGTTGACAGCAGCGGCCGATTTCTGAATGCGCCGCCCGAGAGCGGGACGCCAGAAGACCATTCTGTGCCGGGAGCGATGGAACAGCCATCGGCTCTGATGAAGGCGCAGTCCAAAGTTGCTGCGTTCCGGGCGGAGCTGAGCAGCCGCCTGGAAGCACTGCCGTATTCGGTCTTCGAAATGCAGTACATCCTGCGTCAGACCAGCCCGGACGGGCGCATCATGACCTACGTGGAGGTTCTGGGCTGGAGTGTATTGTTTCTCTTAGTCGGACGATGGCTGTCAGTGGAGATTTACGGCAAGCGGTTTGCCAAAAAGTTTGTGGTTTCACGTATCCGCGAAACTCCTGAAGGGTATCAGGAGAAAATGCCGTTCTTAGTGTTTCGTTTCCTCATGGGGATTGGGGCCACGATTTTTGCGATGATCTTTGCGGCGCTGATTTCGTATCTGATATTCGGCGCCTCGGGTGATCCGTCCATCGAGTTTACTGTCACGGCGATCTACACAGCCTACTTCCTTGCTCGCACGGTGTCCGACCTTTGGCGGATGGTTTTGTCACCTTATCTGGCGCAGTACCGTATCCCGGTATTTTCCGATCGGGATGCCAAGCGGCTATATATTTGGGCATCCTTGCTGGCAACCTACGACATTTCCTCGACACTTTTTGCAACTTGGGTTGGGGATTTCGGTCTCAATTATAACGTTTACGCACTTGTCTACGGCGTTTTGGCGTTGGTGGCGACGCTGGGTAATCTGTTGATGGTGCTGGTTAACGGCCGGGCCATTTCCAATGCTATACGCGCTGGCCGCCTGCCGGAGGGGTGCTCATGGCTGGTGCGAATTCTGGCATTGGCCTGGGCTCCTGTACTGATGGCCTACATGGCCTTTGGTTGGTTAAAGCTGGCGTTTGACCTCGTTCTTGAGCATGAAGTCTCTATACCGCTGATGGCTGGCAGCTATTTCGTTCTGACGACGATCCTGGTGGTCTACGGGGCAATCAATTATGTCATAGAAAAGTATTTCCGCCGTAGCGTTGTCTCTAAGTCCGCAGCAGTGCCATCAGCTGAGGAAAGTGCGGCGCCGGACGCAGGCAGAGTTCCTTCTGCGAGCGGAAATGCGCAGACGGACGGTGCGGCTGCGGGATTGGAAGATGAAGCGGAAGTCCCGCTGAAGCCAAGACATCCGATCGGCACTTACGAAGATCTCGCCCGCAGGGTTGCAGGCATCCTGGCCTTTGTCGTCGGAGCCTATTCTCTGGTTATTGTCTGGAACCCGGACGCCAGCTGGCTCGGGACCACTGCTGCGGAGCGCGTGGTGGACGTGACTGTCATCCTGCTTATTGGCTATATCGTCTATCACCTTTTCCGGATCTGGATCGACAGCAAGATCGACGAAGAGGTGGGGGATGTTCAGGAGGCCGAGCTGGGCGATGAGGGCGGTGCTGGCGGGGCCAGCCGGCTGGCGACCCTGCTGCCGCTGTTCCGAGGTGCAATCCTGGCGGTGGTGCTGGTGTCGATCGTCCTGATCCTGCTGCTGGAGCTGGGCATCAACGTCAGCCCGCTCTTTGCCGGTGCCGGTGTTGTTGGTCTGGCCGTGGGCTTTGGCTCGCAGACTCTGGTGCGGGATATCTTCTCGGGCGCATTCTTCCTGATTGATGATGCCTTCCGTAAAGGTGAATACATCGACATCGGCGATGTGAAGGGCACTGTCGAAAAGATCTCAGTCCGATCTTTCCAGCTGCGCCATCACTTGGGCGCGCTGCATACCATTCCCTTTGGCGAGATCAAGGTGCTGACCAATTACTCACGCGACTGGGTGATGATGAAACTGCCGCTGCGGGTAACCTATGACACCGATGTGGAAAAGGTCAGAAAACTGATCAAGAAGCTGGGTCAAAAGCTGATGGACGATCCGGTTGTCGGACATACCTTCATCCAGCCGCTGAAGTCGCAAGGTGTGATCGAGATGCAGGATTCGGCAATGATCATCCGGGTGAAATTCATGACCAAGCCAGGCGACCAGTGGATCGTCCGCAAGCGGGTGTATCAGGAAATCCGCGAGCTGTTCGCGCGCGAAGGTGTCAAATTCGCCCACCGCGAGGTCACGGTGCGTCTGGCTCCGGACCAGGAGGAAGAAGTGACACCGAAACAGAAGGAGGCTGCATTGGGAGCTGTGCAGGCAGCCATTGACGAAGACTTGCTGGAAGACATGGGCGGGCCAGGCGGCGACGACCGCTGACCGGGCTTGGCAGGGGGCGCCCTTCCGCCCCCGCACTTGACCGCTGACGCGCGACGCAATCTTGGCGCGTATAGCCTTGCAATACGCCGGAAAACTGGCGGGCGCTACTTTCCAGATTTGTTTTTTGGGGGGTGACCTGCCCCCCGCAAAATCCCTCACCATGAAGTAGAGTCTGCCCAACCTATGTAGGAGCAGACGAATGCGTAAGAGCCGTTTCACTGAGGCGCAAATCATCGGGATGATCAAAGAGCAGGAAGCCGGGATGCCGACAGC
>JABXIA010000377.1 GCA_013373325.1 Paracoccaceae bacterium | reverse complement strand
GGAGGAAACACTACAACACGAAACGCCCACATAGTGCTCTGGGCTACCGCCCTCCGGCCCCGGAAACCATCGTCCAGATGGACCAAAGGCCGGTCATGCACTAACAATCAAATTGGACCACTCAAGTGGGGCTGATCACTGTTCCACACTACGAATACTGGGAAGAAGAAAAGGCGGACGGCTCTATGAGGCCGCTTTGTCGACCCCATGAAGGACTAGACAAAGCTCAAAGCCGCGTCACCTATTTGTTGGCCTGCATCGAAACGCCAAGTTACGTTCATGCCCCGGTTCCCAAAAGAACTTACGTAACCAACGCGGCCGCTCATCAAGGTTCAAGATCATTTTGTTTGATGGACATTGAGAGCTTTTACCCATCTTGTCGTGAAGAGAAAGTGCTGGCTTTCTTCCAACATCGCATGAGGTGTTCACCCGACGTCGCGGTCATTCTAGCGAGACTTTGTTGCGATAAAGGCTCCTTGCCTCAAGGCTCTCCGTCAAGCCCGATACTTTCGTACTGGGCATATTCGGAGATGTGGGATGCAATTTTCAACATCGCAAAGGAAGCGGGGAACGTATTCACCTTATACATCGACGATCTAACGGTCTCAGGCCAAGTGGTTTTGAAGAGTACGATCTGGAAAGTTCAGAAGGAAATCCACAAGCACGGGCTGGCGATCAAGGTTGGGAAGACACGCTGGATAGTGAATAAACCAGCGGGAGTAACAGGTGCAATTGTTGGTCCTGAAGGACTCAGATTGCCAAATCGGCAGCATCAGAAGCTGTCAGCAGCACAATCGGATTTCTCGAAACCTGGCGGCAACCGAAAGAAGAAGACGAACGTTCTCCGTGGTCGCCAAGCTCAAGCATCTCAAATAATGAACCATCCAGCGACGGTTCGAGATGGAAATTCCCACTAGTCGCCTAAAATCCACTTTTCAAGCTTCGTAAAGGTGATTTGCAATTGCGGCGAAAGCCCAATTTCTGCCCGATGAGCAAAATGGCAATGTCCGCTTTGGGGCTTGACTGACGTGCTGCGCTAGCGAAGGGCCGCCCCCCAGGGTAATGACAGCTGAGGGCTCATCGCTGACTTGCAGCGGTGCGGCAGCAGAGGCGCAGCGAAATCGCATTCGATCCCAGCTGCCAGATGACGCCAGCCAGCCCAAAGCGACCCCAAGCCTGGTGATCAGTCAGGCGGGCCAGCGCATGCAGGTCGGGCGGTTTCCGGACCTTCCTTGCGTCTTTTGATGGTAGCTCAAAGCCCGGTTAAGCCGACATTCAGAATAGTCAGTTGCAGCCCCCCCCGAAATTCTAATGCCGGTATCTTACCATGGCGCAGTGGCAGTGGGTTGCTATCGGTTTCAAGCAATACGCTCTTTTGCAAATTTCGCCAGACGGTAATCAGCCAGTGGCCTGCGCCGCAAACCGCCTCGCTGGCGCAAAATGTTGCTTCCTGGCTATTGCTGATGATTGTATTGGACTGCCAAACCCTTGCTTTGAAAGGCCCCGATGCATGGACAAGTTCAGCCTTGATGCGACCGATATCCGCATCCTCAGCGCAGTCCAGAAGCACGGCCAGCTTAGCAAAACCAAGCTGGCGGAGATCGTCAACCTGTCGCCGACCCCGTGCTGGGCCCGGCTTACGAAATTAAAGGCAGCCGGGTTCATCCGCGGCTACCACGCCGACGTTGCACTCGACCGGGTCTGTGATTTCACGCAGGTGGTCGTGACCGTCTCTCTCACACATCACCGCAAGTCTGATTTTGACCGTTTCGAGGGCCATATCCGAAAGCTGGACGAGGTCACCGAATGCATCGCCACAGGCGGTGGCATGGATTACGTCATGAAGGTCTTTACACCAAGCCTGGCAGCCTTTCAGGAGCTGATGGAAACCCTGCTGGCGGCCGAACTGGGGATTGACCGCTACATGACCTATATCGTGACGCGCCACGTCAAGTCCGCCCAGCCGAATCTTTCCGGGTTGGCGGCCAGGTCCGGCAAATGACCGGAAGCGTCTGAACGGTCTGCAAGCCTGTCTGACATCAGTCCGTTTGGTCTGCCCAGGTCTTGTTTTTCAGTCCGCTCCCGGCCCGCCTGTGCGGGTAATCCTTCACCCAGTTCAAACAGTCCGCGGTTGATCGGGCCGCCGGTGCAAAGGGTGAAAGACATGACGCAATCAAACAGTTTCGGGTTCGGCACACAGATCCGCAAATCCCCCTATTTCGACGCCACCGTGCGCTGGGGCGCCAAGGGTTTCTCGGTGTACAACCACATGTACATCCCGCGCGATTTCGGCGATCCGGAGCAGAACTTCTGGAACCTGGGGAACGACGCGATCCTGTGCGATGTGGCGGTCGAGCGCCAGGTGGAGATCACCGGTCCGGATGCGGCGAAGTTCGTGCAGATGCTGACCCCGCGCGACCTGTCGAAAATGGTGGTGGGCCAGTGCAAATACATCCTGATCACCAATGCCGATGGCGGCATCCTGAACGACCCGATCCTCCTGCGGCTCGCGGAGAACCACTTCTGGATCTCGCTGGCAGACAGCGACATTTTGCTGTGGGCGCAGGGCGTGGCGGTGCATTCCGGCATGGATGTCACCATCGGCGAGCCCGATGTTTCGCCGCTGCAGCTGCAGGGGCCGAAATCGGGTGAGATCATGCGCGCGCTGTTCGGCGACAGCATCATGGATCTGAAATACTACTGGCTGCGCGAGGTTAATCTGGACGGTATTCCGCTGATCGTGTCCCGCACCGGCTGGTCCAGCGAACTGGGATATGAGCTGTACCTACAGGACGGGTCGCGCGGTGATGAGCTGTGGGAAAAGATCATGGCAGCGGGGGAGCCGTTCGGACTGAAGCCCGGCCATACCTCCTCGATCCGCCGTATCGAGGGCGGCATGCTGTCTTACCACGCTGACGCCGATATCAACACCAACCCCTATGAGCTTGGGCTGGACCGGCTGGTGAACCTCGATATGGAAGCCAGCTTTATCGGCAAGACGGCCCTGCGGGAAATCAAGGAGCAAGGCGTAAGCCGCAAGCAAGTGGGCCTGATCATTGAAGGCGCACCGTTGACCGGGCCCAACACCACCTTCTGGCCGGTCAGCAAGGATGGCACTGCCATCGGCAAGGTCACCTCTGCCGTCTATTCGCCGCGGCTGGAGCAGAACATCGCACTGGCGATGGTCTCGGCGGACGAAGCCGTGCTGGGGGCAATGGTTGAGGTCACGGCCGGCGCCGTCCCTGCCCGTGCGACCATCGTGGAAATCCCCTTCTTCGATCCGAAGAAAACCCTGGCCGCAGCCTGAGCGCTGGCTGAGCGATAATGAGGGATACCGCCATGTCCGACCTTTCAATCCAGCTGCACTGGCAGCGTGCTGAACCTGTGCTGCAAACCGGCCAGTATTCGAACGCCCACACGGTGCAGTACAACAACAGCTATGACGTCCAAGTGGACTCCGCCCCCGATTGGGGCGGAGATCCGGGCAACACCAACCCGGAACAGGCGCTGGCCTCTGCCCTGTCCAGCTGCCACATGATGACCTTCCTGGCGCTGGCGGCCAAAGCCGGATGGCCGGTGGCCACCTACCACGATTACGCCGAGGCGCATCTGGGAAAGAACCCCAAGGGCCAGATGTCGGTGACGCGCATCGACCTGCACCCGGTGGTGCGTTTCGACACCGGATTTTCCGTCAGCGAAAAAGAGCTGGAGGAGATGCAGGACCGCGCCCACCGCTATTGCTTCATCGCCAATACGCTCGCCGACAGCGTCGAGATCAACATCCGCTGACCCCCAACAAAGGAGATGCCCTGTGCAACAGCAAGACATTTTGCTGAGCGATCTGGATGACGATGGCATCCTTCGACTGACTCTGAACGATTCCGCGCGGCGTAATGCCCTGTCTGAGGCGATGCTGGCGGCGTTGGCCCAAGCTTTTGCCGATGCGGGAGAAAATTCACAGGTGCGTGTTGTCGTCCTGGCGGCAAACGGCCCGGCCTATTGCGCCGGGCATGATCTGAAGGAGATGACCGCCGGACGCGTGGCAGGGGATGGTGGGCGAGCCTATTTTGCCAAGGTGATGGCGATGTGCTCTGCCACTATGCAGGCCATCGTGAACTGCCCCAAGCCGGTGATTGCCGAGGTCACAGGGATCGCCACCGCGGCAGGCTGCCAGCTGGTAGCCAGCTGTGACCTGGCCGTTGCCGAGGACACCGCGCAATTCAGCACACCGGGGGTGCATATCGGCCTGTTCTGCTCGACGCCAATGGTGGCGCTGTCGCGCAATGTCACCAGCAAGCATGCAATGGAAATGCTGCTGACCGGCGACATGACTCCGGCCCGGCGGGCAGAGGAGATCGGCCTAATCAATCGCGCCGTTCCACCCGCAGGGCTGCGGGAGGCCACGATGGAGATGGCCCGTAAGATCGCGGCCAAGTCGGTAATGACCCTGGCCACTGGCAAACGCGCTTTCTATACGCAGCGCGAGATGCCCCTCTCGGAGGCCTATGGCTACGCCTCCAGTGTGATGGTCGAAAACATGCTGGCCAGCGACGCCGAAGAGGGCATCGGCGCCTTCCTCGAAAAACGCAGCCCCCAATGGCAGGATCAATAGGATCATGACGGAAAACCCGTACAACACCGGCCTGGACCGCACTCCCGCGAACTATCAGCCGCTGACGCCGCTGACCTTCCTGGAACGCGCCGCCAGCGTCTTTCCGGACCGCACGGCGATCGTGCATGGGTCCCTACGGCGCAGCTATGCAGAGTTTTATGCCCGGTCGCGGCGGCTTGCCTCGGCCTTGGCCAAGAACGGGATCGCCCGCGGCGACACCGTGTCGGCGCTGCTGCCCAATACGCCGGCAATGCTTGAGTGCCATTACGGCGTCCCGATGTGCGGCGCGGTGCTGCACTCGATCAACACAAGGCTGGATGCAGCGGTCATTGCGTTCCAGCTCGACCACGCGATGTCGAAACTGGTGATCGTGGACCGGGAATTCATGCCGCTGATGCAGGAGGCGCTGGCGCTTGCCACGGTCTCGCCGGTTCTGATCCAGTATGATGACCCAGAGTATGACGGTGTGCCGGCAGATGCAGAGGCCGCCGACTACGAGGTGTTTCTGACCCGCGGCAACCCGGATTTCGCCTGGCTGATGCCGGAGGACGAATGGGATGCGATCTCGATCAACTACACCTCCGGCACCACCGGCGACCCCAAAGGCGTGGTTTCGCACCACCGGGGTGCCTATCTGCTGGCGCAGGGCAATGCGCTGACCACCTCGATGCAGAAGCACGCGGTCTATCTCTGGACCCTGCCGATGTTCCACTGCAACGGCTGGTGCTTCCCATGGACACTATCCGCCATCGCAGGCACCCATGTGTGCTTGCGGCAGGTGCGGGCAGAACCCATCTGGAACGCCCTGACGGACGAGGGCGTGACCCACCTGTGCGGCGCCCCCATTGTGATGTCGCTGCTGGTCTCGGCGCCGGAAGAGGCCAAGCGCGATCTCGACCAGCAGGTGCAGTTTTTTACCGCCGCCGCGCCGCCGCCGGAAAGCTTGCTGGCGGACATGAAGGCCGCAGGCTTTGAGGTGACCCACCTTTATGGGCTGACGGAAACCTACGGTCCTGCGGTGGTCAATGACTGGCACCACAGCTGGTCGGACCTGCCGCCTGCCGAACAGGCTGCACTGAAGGCGCGCCAGGGCGTGCGCTACCTGCCTCTTGAGGGGCTGGACGTACTGGACCCCGACACGATGCTGCCTGTACCGCGCGACGGCCAGACCATGGGCGAGGTGATGTTCCGCGGGAACGTCGTGATGAAGGGCTATTTCCGCAATCCCAGGGCCACCGAGGAAGCCTTTGCCGGCGGCTGGTTCCACTCCGGCGATCTGGGTGTCATGCACCCCGACGGCTATATCCAGCTCAAGGACAGGTCAAAGGACATCATCATCTCGGGTGGTGAGAACATCTCCTCGATCGAGGTCGAAGAGGCGCTTTACCGCCACCCGGCGGTTGCGGTTGCTGCCGTTGTGGCAATGCCGCATGAGAAATGGGGCGAAACCCCCTGCGCCTTTGTCGAGCTTGCCAAGGGCAAGCAGGCGGATGCGGAGATCCTGCGCAGCTGGTGCCGCGGCCGTCTGGCCCCCTACAAGGTTCCTGGCAAGTTCGTCTTTTCGGAGATCCCCAGAACCTCGACCGGCAAGATCCAGAAATTTGCCTTGCGCGAGCAGGCAAAGGAAATCGCGTCATAACCAGGGGAGCAGCGCTCCGCAGGCTTAAGTGCTGCTCCTATTACCTTCAAGGCAGCTGCGGGTGTTTTGCAAATACAGCGAATGTCCGAAATGACGGACAGCGGTGTAGCATGCGATATAAGCATGAGCGGCAGCTAAGGGCCGCCTTTGCAAGCGGCCCAATTTCTTCAAATTTCCACGCTTTCGGAGATCGCGAGAGCATCCTCCAGCTCGACGCCGAGATAGCGGACGGTACTGTCCATCTTGGTATGTCCGAGCAGCAACTGAACGGCCCTCAGGTTGCCAGTCTTTCTGTAGATATGCGCCACCTTTGTCCGGCGCATGGAATGCGTCCCATAGGATGTGGAATCCAGCCCGATGGACCTCACCCAGTCCCGCACGAGACGGGCGTACTGCCGCGTTGAGATGTGCAGACGATCGTGAAATCGGCCCGGCCAGAGGTATTCTGAGCCG
>JABXIA010000227.1 GCA_013373325.1 Paracoccaceae bacterium | reverse complement strand
GACATGATGGACATCGCCTCGCACAAGGGCGGCGCCTGCAAGGTGGTGGTGCCGCAGCTGGAGCGGATGGCGAATTTCGACGATCTGGATCCGCTGGCGGCCGAACCGGAAGTGACGGTAGAGATCGTGCCGCCCGGGCGCGCCCTGCCCAGCGATGCGGATCTGGTGATCCTGCCCGGCAGCAAATCGACCATCGGCGACCTCAATTACCTGCGCGCGCAGGGCTGGGACATCGACATTCTGGCGCATCACCGCCGCGGCGGCCATGTGCTGGGCCTGTGCGGCGGCTACCAGATGCTGGGCAAGACCATCGACGACCCCGAGGGCGTCGACGGGCGGCCCGGCAAGGTGGACGGCCTGGGCCTGCTGGATGTGCATACGGTGATGGCCGGCGAGAAGCGGGTGACGCTGACCGAGGCCGTGACCCGCGACGGCAACCTGCCGGTCAGCGGCTATGAAATCCACATGGGCCGCACCACCGGTGCCGACTGCGCCCGCGCCTGGCTCAGCATCGATGGCCGCCCGGAAGGCGCGGCCTCGGCTGACGGGCGGGTCAAGGGCTCCTACCTGCACGGGCTGTTTTCCGGGGACGCCTTCCGCGCCAGCGTGCTGGCAAGCCTCGGGGCGGAAAGCCAGGCGGGATATGAGGACGGCGTCGAGGAAGTCCTGGACGCGCTGGCCGATCACCTGGAGCGGTATATGGATCTGGATCAGCTGCTGGAGCTGGCGCAGGAGGTGCGGGCCTGACCCCAGCCGCGGGACTGGCCGCTGTCCCCTTTTCTCTTGAGCCGGAAGCGGAAACCTGACCCTGTTCCCGCCCCTGCCCGGATCAGAGAAGATCGTGGGCAGCCAAAGCGCGCTGGATTTCGCGGCGGACGAGTTTGCGCACGTTGCGGGTGATGCGCTCGCCCAGCGGGCCTTGCAGCTCCTCGCGCACGATGGAGGCCACCAGATCCCGCAGGGCGTCCTCGTCGAGGTAACTGTCGCCCTCCTCCGCCAAGGTGTCCATGGCTGCAGCCGTGACCGCGTCTTCCACTGCCGTTTCCGCCGAAGCGGCCGCCGTGTCCGGATCCAGCGCGGCCTCGGGATTGTCGGGGGCGGTGGCGGTATCCGGCTCGAAGAAGGTTTCCGGAATATCCAGAATCTCTTCCTCTGCGTCCCGGCCGCGGTGCGGCGGCAGCGGCTCATCGCGCCATTCGATGGTATCGGGCCCGGCCCCTGCAAAGGGCGCCTCGGTCTGGCTGTCGGGCTCCCAGTGCTGCTGCGGGCGGTCCTGCCCGGCAGAGCTGCGCGCCTCCATCTCGGCGATCTTGCGGACCACGGAGGCCGCCCGGGCACCGGCGGTGCCGCCTGCAAGCCCGCCATCCTTGAGCAGTACGGGCGCCGGGTCTGCTGCCTCGGCCTCCGCCTCAATCGCGGTCTCGTTCCCGGCCTCTTCCGCTGCGGCAACGCCAGGCCGGCCGACACCGGCTGCGGCTTCAAAGAGGGTGGTTTCCGGGTCGCCCCAGGGCGCGTCTGTGTTGGCCAGTTCTGTGTTGGCCAGTTCTGTGTTGGCCGGTTCCGGCTCTGCCAGCCCGGTGTCTGCTTGTTCCGATCCTGCTTGGTCCGTGTCCGCCTGTTCTGTACCGGACGGGTCCGCGACGGCGGCATTGCGCCGCGACAGGGACAGTTCCCGGTGGTGGCGGAAGGCCAGCGGCGGCTCCTCTGCCAGCAGGCTATCGGCGTCCCCGGCGGCGGGGCCGGCATCCGAAGCGTCATCAGGGACGGCCTGCTGCGGCTCAGCCTTTGATTGCAATTCAGACTGATTTGACGGCGCCGCCGCATCTTCAGAAGGCTGAGTGCCGCTCGGGGCGGATTGCTGCACCCGCAGGGCGGGCGTCAACACCAGCCGCGCCGCCGGTTCCGGCGCCGCAGGCTGTTCCTGGGTCTCATTACTCACCAACCGGCGGATCGAGGACAGGACATCTTCAATCTCGGCGTGGGTCACTGGGTCGGACATTTATTTTACCACTCTTGCCTCTTGAGTCAGAGTGTAGCGGCCTTCCCGTTCCCGCACAACAGATAGAGTGAATTGTCAGTTCCGCCCCAAGGCCTTGAGCACGCGGTCCAGATCCTTGCCGCGTTTGCTGTGCTGGGCCGGCGCGTCTTTGACCAGGTTGTAATAGAGCGTCGGGTCATAGATCTCCACTGCCAGGCCAAGGTGTTCTGCGGTCAGCAGGCCCTGCGACTGCAGCAGCTGGTAGGCGGCGATGGCCTGGTTGGCACGGGAGTTCACCTGCTCGGTCTGGGCGTCGAGGTATTCCTGCTCTGCCTGCAGCACGTCCAGCGTGGTGCGCGCGCCGAGGGTGGCTTCCTCGCGGATACCGTCAAAGGCGACCTTGGAGGCGCGCACCCGCTCGCCCGAGGAGATCAGGCTGACGCGGGCGGTTTCGGCATTGTAGAAGGCGGCGCTGACCGCCTGGCGCACCGACCGCTGAGTAGAGATCAGGGTGCCGCGCTCCGCATCGGCGCTGGCAATGGCGCGGCGCCGGGTGGCGGCGTTGCGGCCGCCGGCATACAGATCCTGGGACATGACCACCGACGCCGTTGCATCCGAACTGATGCCGGTGCCGTCGTTGATGTTGTCGCTCAGCCCGGCGGTGGCGCGGAAGCTGACGCTCGGCCCCAGGGCACGGGTTGCGGCCTGGACCAGGATATCGGCGGCCTTGACCGTGTGCTGCTGCGCCAGCAGATCCGGCTGGTTGCGCTGCGCTATGGATTGCGCGCGGTCCAGCGAGGAAGTCCGGGAGGGCAGCCGCGGCTGGCCGGCGATGCTGCCCGGCGCGTGGCCGACCACCTGCTGATAGGTGGCGCGGGCGGTCAGCAGGATGCCCTCGGCATCGGTCAGGTTGGCGCGGGCTGCGGCGACCCGGCTTTCGGCCAGGGCGACATCGGTGCGGGTGACCTCGCCGACCTCGAAACGGTCCTGGGCCGCCTTCTGCTCTTCCTGCAGCAGGCGCAGGTTGTTGCGGCGCAGGGCGACGTTTTCCTGCCCCTGCAGCACGCCGACATAGGCTTGCACCGCGGACAGGAGCACCTGCTGTTCCACCCCGAGCAGCTGCTGGCGGGTGGCCAGCACCAGTTCCTGCGCAGCGTCCTTGCGCAGGCGCGTCTCGCCGCCGTCGTAAAGCAGCTGGGTCAGCTGCAGCTGGGTGCTGATGTCGTTGCTGGTCAGTTCATTGAAGTTGCCGAACTGGTTGGCGCCGCGGGAATAGGTGTGGCTGGCGGTGACGGTCCACTGGATCAGCGGGCGCAGCTGCGACAGCGCGATCGCAACATCCTCATCTGCAACGCGCAGCAGCGCCCGGTTCTGCTCCAGCAGGCCGCTGGTCTTATACGCGCCGATCATCGCATCGGACAGGTTGTCCGCAGCCGCCTTGAGCGGCACCAGCACAGCGGCTGTCACGCTGCCGGCAAACACAAAAGCCTTAAACACACTCGCAGGAAATTTCATTCGCATCGGTTGCCTTATCTTTTGCCGCGCCGCCAGCCGCGGTGGATTGGTCGCTGTTCCGGGCGCCTCAGTGCGCAGCGCCCGGCCTCTTTTTCGTCGCGCGGCGGCGGCCGCCGCAGCGCCCGGGCCGGAACCTCAGAGCGCGAATTCCCGCGCCGCGGCAAAGCCCGGCAGCACCGGGGCGCTGGCGTTGAATTCAAACCGCCAGGAAATCCGGCCACCGGTCTTGTAGCCGATCTTCACCTCGCCCAGGCTGCCGGTCATCATCAGCGCGGCGACACGGCCGCCGTCCTTGAGCTGGTCCAGCAACGCTGCGGGCAGCTCCTCGGCGCCGCCCTGCACCAGGATCACGTCGTAGGCGCCGTGTTCCGCCGCGCCTTCGGCCAGCGGCCCGGTGTGCACGATGGCATTGTCGGCGCCGGTTTCGGACAGCAGTTCCTGGGCGTCCGCCGCCATGTCCTCGTCTTCCTCGACGCCGATCACCATCTGCGCGATCCGCGCCGCAACAGCCGTGGAATAACCCAGTCCGCAGGCCACATCGAGAACCAGTTCGTCGTTCTGCAGATCCACCGCGTCCAGCATCTTGGCCAGGGTGCGCGGCTCCAGCAGCACCCGGCCGCCGCCCAGCGGCACGTTCTGGTCCGCATAAGCCCCCTCGCGCTGCGCATCGGGCACGAATTTCTCCCGCGGGACTGCCAGCATGGCCTCAATGATGGGGTATTTGGTGACATCCGAAGGACGGATCTGGGTATCCACCATCATGCGGCGGCGCTCAGTGAATTCTGGCATCTGCTAAACTCATTTGTTCAGTCGGTCAGGCCGGTTGTGGCATATCCCGCCCGGCACGGCAACGGGGCCTGTGCGCGTGAAGGCTAAAGTAGTGCAGCGCTGCCGCGGGGCAACGGGCCGTTGCGCGCAGGTGCACGGAAGCCATACCGAAGGCGCAAAAAAGCCAGCGGCCCGGCAGGCCGCTGGCATCTGGGGGAAAGACCGCACCGGCGCCGCTGCGGGCGGCGCGGTTACTGGGAGCAGGTTTTGCAGAAGGCAGAGGCGGGGCGCTTGTCCAGCCAGTCGTCGCCCATGTCGTCGCCGCAGATCCGGCAATAGCCATAGGAGCCATCGTGCAGGCGGGCGAGCGCGGCCTCGATCCGGCGCAGCTCCTCTTGGCTGGCGTAGGGCATGACCTCAATCGCGCAGCCGGCGCCGCGCTCTGACTGCGGCTGGCGGTGCGACCCCATGCGGGGCGCGCGCGGGGCCTGCCCGGTCCGGGACAGCAGCCCGGCCAATTGCTGGCGCCGTGTTTCAAGTATTTGTTTTCTGGCGGAAAAGTCCATAGTCCATGCCCTCCAGTTCAGGTTTCGCGCAACGTGTCCCCAGGTCAGTTCTATTTCCTTGATCCAAATCAAGATACTCGCGATTTACGGGGAATGCACTATCTTATAAGTTGCAAATTTCTGGTAAATGCCCATCGACGGAGAATGCGGGCGCAGGGGCGCGGCTGACCTGGGGAAGGCGCAATCGCGCCTTTCCGCTTTGCCGGAGGCACAATTGCGGATTGATGGGAAGGTCAGGCGCCGCACGGCCTAGCGGCCGGGCGGGAGGTTTGCCGGAAGAGGCTTTGATAGAAACAACCCGTTTTCATCCCGGCCAAACCCCGATGATCAGGTCGATCAGGCTTTGCAGGGTTTGAACAATCCTTGTGCCCTTGTATCCGCTGCTGGCGTCAATGCGTTTCACCACTTCGCTACTGCGGACGACAATCCGCATCTGGGCAACACGTCCAAAGAACCGCCGAATGGCCCCGCTCTGCACTTCGCCAGAAGTTTCTGAAATTGTCTTGGCATCCAACTGGAATTCCGCGCCAAGCTTCTCTTGGCTCACAACAATCAGTTCCGTTGCTTTCTCGACAATCAATTGTTTTTGCTCGGCCTTTGCCAGCTTCAGTTTGTGCTTGATGCGAGCTTCCCAAGCTTCCGCGACATCTGGATGGTGGGCGCGGAGATCGGTCACGGCCCGGTCCAGCACCTGTTCCAGCGCGGTCAGTTTTGCATCTGGCTGGTAAGTATTGTCTTTGAACCCCTCAATGATGTCCTGACGCGCGATTTCGAGGTTTTGCTCGATGGCATTGGCGTCGTCACGGCAGCTGTCCAAGGTGAATTCAATATACATCCAAGAAGTTGAGTTGCTGTTGAAGCCGCAGTTGCTGTTGGCTGCGACGGATCGGGCAAACTCGACTTGCTTAAGTGTGGTTTCAACAAGACCCACCGCATTGAGCGGCACCTGCTGGGAAAAGAACAGGCCTGTTGTGCTGTCAAAGTTGACCCGATCCGCTTGCGGAAGTTGTTCGGCGAGCCATTCTGCCTGTATGCGCTCGATTTCATCGGCGACGGCTTGGGGGCCTGCGTCCCAGACCCAGTATTCGATTTTCGCAACCCGGCGTTGGATCTCCCAATCTAGCGGCTTTCCATCAAGGAAACTCTGATACCAGTCCCGCCAAAATGACCAGCTTGGGTGAGACAACTTTCTTCGCCAATCAAGCGTGCTGAAAGTGGATTCAATTCGCCTGCCGAAAAGTTCGTATGGCTCTCGCGGCAAACCAGTTAAGTCGCCGAGAATGCGCTTTAGCTCGTCTTTATATGTGTCCTCTGCGAAGCTTCTCAGAAAGGATTCCAGAGCGGAATAGGTCACAGGCGAGGAGTATGCTGCTGTCAAAGATAATGAAATGTCATCAATTAGATGGAACGTTTCAGACGTGCCTGAGAGCCACACATGCTCAGCTTCAGAAATTTTGTGCAATGACGACTGAGCGGTTTCAATCGCCGTCAGCAAAGCTCCATCGGTGGGGTAGCGGATGTAACAGCAGTTGCTTATTGCACAGCGAAGAATGTGCAATAAGAAAATGTTAGGTTTTAGGCTTTTGTCTAGGTCAGGCAGCCCCGCAGTAAGCAATGGCATTCCAGCCAGAGCCGTCCGAACTAAAAGTGTCCCGTGTATTGGGTGGGTATCGGCTTCCTCCAACTCGGCGGAGAGAAGTTGGAGAAGCGCCTCCAAGTCATAGCTCTGCAGGTCTTCTGTTTCCATTCAATCCACCTTGACCAAACCCCGAATCCAAATCATATGCCTCAGCATGACTGACCTCGCTCACATCCGCAATTTCTCCATCGTCGCCCATATCGACCATGGCAAATCCACCCTCGCTGACCGGCTCATCCAGGAGACCGG
>JABXIA010000387.1 GCA_013373325.1 Paracoccaceae bacterium | reverse complement strand
CACCCACTCGATCAACGTGCTGCGCGAGATCGGCGTCGAGACCGGCGGCTCCAACGTGCCGTGGGCGGTGAACCCCGCCGACGGCCGCATGGTCGTGATCGAGATGAACCCGCGGGTCAGCCGCTCCTCGGCGCTGGCCTCCAAGGCGACCGGCTTCCCGATCGCCAAGATCGCGGCCAAGCTGGCGGTGGGCTACACCCTGGATGAGCTGGACAACGACATCACCAAGGTGACGCCCGCGTCGTTCGAGCCGACCATCGACTATGTCGTCACCAAGATCCCGAAATTCGCCTTTGAGAAGTTCCCGGGCTCCGAGCCCTACCTGACAACCGCGATGAAATCCGTGGGTGAGGCGATGGCCATCGGCCGCACCATCCATGAATCGCTGCAAAAGGCGCTGGCCTCGATGGAATCGGGCCTGACCGGCTTTGACGAAGTCGCCATTGACGGCGTCGGCGCCGGTGCATGGGAACCCGCAGGCGACAAGGCCGCGGTGATCAAGGCGATCGGCCAGCAAACCCCCGACCGCATGCGCACCATCGCCCAGGCGATGCGGCACGGCCTTTCTGATGACGAAATCCAGGCGGTCACCAAGTTCGACCCCTGGTTCCTGGCCCGCATCCGCGAGATCGTCCAGGCCGAGGCGGAAATCCGCACCGGCGGCCTTCCGTCCGACGCCGCGGGCCTGCGCGCGCTCAAGATGCTGGGCTTCACCGATGCGCGCCTGGCCAATCTGACCGGCCAAAAAGAAGCCGACGTCCGAAAGGCCCGCCGCGCCGCTGGCGTCAACGCCGTGTTCAAGCGGATCGACACCTGCGCCGCCGAGTTTGAAGCGCAGACTCCCTATATGTACTCGACCTACGAGACCCCGGCATTCGGCGACGTCGAATGCGAGGCGCGCCCGTCGGACAAGAAGAAAGTCGTCATCCTCGGCGGCGGCCCCAACCGGATCGGCCAGGGCATCGAGTTCGACTACTGCTGCTGCCACGCCTGCTTTGCGCTGACCGGCGCGGGCTATGAAACCATCATGATCAACTGCAACCCGGAAACCGTGTCGACCGACTATGACACTTCGGACCGGCTGTATTTCGAGCCGCTGACGTTCGAGCATGTGATGGAAATCCTGCGGGTGGAGCAGGACAACGGCACCCTGCACGGCGTCATCGTGCAGTTCGGCGGCCAGACCCCGCTGAAGCTGGCCAACGCGCTGGAGGCTGAGGGCATCCCGATCCTGGGCACCTCGCCCGACGCCATCGACCTGGCCGAGGACCGCGAGCGGTTCCAGGCGCTGGTCAACCAGCTGGGCCTGAAGCAGCCGAAGAACGGCATCGCCTCCACCGACGAGCAAGCGCTGGAAATCGCCGGTGAAATCGGCTTCCCGCTGGTGATCCGCCCGTCCTATGTTCTGGGCGGCCGGGCAATGGAAATCGTCCGCGACATGGACCAGCTCAAGCGCTACATCGCCGAGGCGGTCGTGGTCTCCGGCGACAGCCCGGTGCTGCTCGACAGCTATCTGGCCGGCGCGGTGGAACTGGACGTGGACGCGCTGTGCGACGGCAAGGACGTGCACGTCACCGGCATCATGCAGCACATCGAAGAGGCCGGCGTGCACTCCGGCGACAGTGCCTGCTCACTGCCGCCCTACTCGCTCGAAAAAGACATGATCGATCAGATCAAGGTCCAGACCAACGCCCTGGCGCTGGCGCTCAATGTGGTGGGCCTGATGAACGTGCAGTTCGCGATCAAGGACGATGAGATCTACCTGATCGAGGTGAACCCGCGCGCCTCGCGCACCGTCCCGTTTGTGGCCAAGGCCACCGACAGCGCCATCGCCTCCATCGCCGCCCGCGTGATGGCCGGCGAGCCGCTGACGAACTTCCCGATGCGCCCGCCTTACCAGCCGGACGCCGGTTATGACGTCAACACCCCGATGGCCGACCCGATGACCCTGGCCGATCCGGACATGCCCTGGTTCTCGGTCAAGGAAGCGGTGCTGCCGTTTGCCCGTTTCCCCGGCGTCGACACCATCCTCGGCCCGGAAATGCGCTCCACCGGCGAAGTCATGGGCTGGGACCGCTCCTTTGCCCGCGCCTTCCTGAAGGCGCAGATGGGCGCCGGCATGGTGCTGCCGTCCAAGGGCCGCGCCTGCATCTCGATCAAGGACGCCGACAAGGGCAAGCTGATGCTCGAAGCGGCGCAGATCCTGGTCGAGCAGGGCTTTACCCTGGTCGCCACCCGCGGCACCCAAAGCTGGCTGGAAGACCAGGGCGTCGCCTGCGAACTGGTCAACAAGGTCTATGAGGGCCGCCCGCACGTGGTCGACATGCTGAAGGACGGTGGCGTCCAGCTCTTGATGAACACCACCGAAGGGGCCCAGGCGGTCGAGGACAGCAAGGAAATGCGCTCTGTCGCGCTTTATGACAAGATCCCCTACTTCACCACCGCCGCCGGCGCCAACGCCGCCGCGCGCGCCATCAAGGCCCAGGCCGAAGGCGACGTCGAGGTGAAGAGCTTGCAGGGCTAAGCCCCGGCACGCAGCACCTGCGGTCTATCGGAAAGCCCCGGCACCGCCCGGGGCTTTTTCTTTCCCCCTGCCGCCCCCCCTCCTGGCCGTTCTCCTGCCCGGCGGAGACCATGCGGCTGAGCAGCCAGCGGCTGCGGGACACGCCTGACCCCAGACAGATTCAGCCCCGGCACTTGGCCGGGGCTGCATGTTTCTGTGGCACAGGCAGTCAGCAGGAACGGAGCGTTTGCAGGCGCGGCGGTCAGCCCGCCTGCCGCATCAGCGCCTGCAGCGCGTGGCCCAGAGGGGCTGCCAGCGACACCCGCTTGCCGCCCAGCTCCGCCTTGGAGGAGATCACCGACACCAGCTGCGGCGCGCGGCCCGGGCGGGACTGGAGCACCGGCGAGCCGGAGGCGCCAAGGTCGACGCGGCAGCTGGTGATCAGCGACATCTGGCGGGCCACCAGCACCTGGCAGGCGGTTTGCAGCCGCGGCGAGGTGGCATTGCTGTGGGAATAGGACATCACATCGACGCGCGCGCCCCGCTCCGGTGCGGCGGCCAGCGCCAGCGGGCGCACCACATCGGCGCTGATCGGGCGCTCCAGCCGCAGCACCGCGATATCGGTGGCGGTCTGGAACTGGCCGGTCCGGCCATGCTGGTAGCCTGCGTGGATCGCCACCTTGGACACCCTGCGCGCCGCCTTCGACTGGCGGCCGTTCAGCCCCGCCTCGAACTGGACGCTGCGCGGGTCCACGGCCCGGCCGGTGCGGATATCATACATGCAATGCGCCGCGGTCAGCACCATGTCCGGCGCGATCAGGCTGGCGGTGCACATGGCGCGGCCGCCGATGTTCAGGCGGCCCACTGCCTCCCATCCCGGCACCGACTGCACCGGCGCCCGCTGCCCGTCGGCGGCAGCAGCTCCGGCACTCACTCCCATCAGCACAGCGGCGGCAATTCCTAGCAAACGTCTCATGACCAACTCCTTTTTCCCACACCGCCATGGTGGGCGAGTCCTGAGGCTGGAATGCGGCCTGCTGCGGTGCCGCGCTGGCAGAAAGATGGGCAGAATGCGACAGGATTAACAAAAGATTAAGACACGCGCCGCGTGCATCCCTCACCGGCCCGGAACCCCTTATTTTCTTAACGCTCCCGTTCGATTTTCCGAAAATTCGCCTTAAAACACTGAAAAACCCTACGGTTTTCGTTAGGAGATCAGGCGGCAATTTCCCCGGTTTCCGCGCGTTTTCCGCCTCCGGTGGTAACTTCGCGGCCCGAATGCGGCACAAATGAGCCTGAACAAAAGGCTAAACGCGGGCCGCGGCGCGGACTGAGTCTTTAACAGCGGGCTGCGCCGCCAAGCCGTGCAGCTGCGCGCGCAATCCCGCCGGGCACGGGCGGCGGCACTTGCCGCAGTTGCGGCGGCAGGGCAAGGTTGCGGTAACCTCAACTACTCCAAAGGACCCCTCTATGCGGCTCCCCCTGCTTGTCACCGCCCTGCTGTTTCTGTCCGCCTGCGACGTGCCGCTGATCCCGCTGATCTGAGACATGAAAAAGCCCCGGCAGAATTGCCGGGGCATCCTTGCGCAGGCCGGATCATGCAAGCGGGATCATGCAGGCCGGGCCGCCCGGTTACTTCTGCGACACCCGCTTATGCACGTCCTCAGCGCTTTCCACCCGTTCGGAGTAACGGTCGACAAGGTAGTCCTTGCGCCCCCGCACCAGCCAGGTGAACTTCACCAGTTCCTCCATCACATCCACCAGACGGCGGTAGAACGGGCCGTCAGACAGACGCTCGCCCTCTTCGAACTCCAGCCACGCCTTGGGGATCGAGCTTTGGTTGGGAATCGTCACCATCCGCATCCAGCGGCCCAGGATGCGCATCTGATTGACCGCGTTGAAGCTTTGCGAGCCGCCGGAGACCTGCATCACCGCCAGCGTCTTGCCTTGGGTGGTGCGGATGCCGCCCTGCAAGGACAGCGGCAGCCAGTCGATCTGCAGCTTCATGATGCCGGTCATCGCGCCGTGGCGCTCCGGGCTGGACCAGACCAT
>JABXIA010000139.1 GCA_013373325.1 Paracoccaceae bacterium | reverse complement strand
CGATCAGAACCAGCCCACGCTGGCCCGGCGTCGTCGGTTTATACGACTTGAGTGCCATGCTTTCTGTCTTCCGTTTAGCGTGCCAGGCCTTAGGTTCTTGTCTTTGGCCCAGCTATGTTGAAGGCCCCCGTAGGTGCCTGTGTTATAGGGCCCCGAAGGTCCCCGAGTTCGTGTGTCCTGACAAACATAACGACCCCGGAAACGAATCCGGGGTCTTCAGGATGGATGGCGTTTAGCAGAGTCGCCGGGAGGTGGCAATGACAGACTTCCGGCTTTTCCTCGATTGGCCGCAGTGCGGCCCGGGAGCTGTGCCAGTCACTGTAACAGCCATGCCTGCCAGGCACCACCGCACAACGCCGCCTGCACCGCCGCCCCGGTGTGAACCACCTGCGGCCCCTGCCAGTCCCCCTGTCTACCCGGTTTGAAGGGGCCTCTGTTCAGCCTGCCACTCGCGGGCCCAGGCCAAGAACCTTGTGCTGTTCATCGGGCGCCCGAAGGCATAGCCCTGCAGGATGGCAGCACCAAGCTCTGACAGGACGTCTGCCTCACCGGCGGTTTCAACTCCCTCGACAACCGCTGCGGCACCAGCGCTGGCGGCCATTTCGATCAGCCCCCGCATCAGGTCGCGGCGCGCCGGCTTCTTGTCGATTCCGGTGGTGAACATACGGTCGATCTTGAGCCTGTCCGGCTTCAGCGCCAGCACACCTGCGATACTGGCGTGCCCGGTGCCGAAGTCATCAATCTCGATACCGATGCCCATAGCCTTAATCGCGTCGATCTGCTTGGCGTAGTCGTCGTTCACATGGTCCAGAAAGACAGTCTCCAGAAGCTCAAACGCAAGGCCGTTGGGCGGGATGTCAGTCCGCTGCCGCAGCTCTTCAATCAGACCCGGATGGCCCAGCCGCTCTGCTGAGACATTCACCGAGATGCTGGGCAGGGTAATCCCCTGGCGCGCGAAATCCCAATAGGCCGACAGAGCAATATCCAGAACCCGGCGATCCAGATCCGCCAGCATGTTCACCTCCTTGGCGATCGGCACAAAGACATCCGGGCCGACAATGCCCCGGCGGGGATGGTGCCAGCGGGCCAGCGCCTCACACCCCGCCAGCGCCCCTGTTTCACCGTCAATCTGGGGCTGGAAGGTGACCTCAATCTCGTTTCTCTCGAACGCCTGCTTGAAATCACGGATCAGGTCCATCTTCTCATCATGAGCGGAACCGATGGAGTCGGAATAGGCGTTAACACAGGACCGCCCGTCCGCCTTGGAGGCATAAAGCGCCAGATCGGCGCGGCGCAGTGCCGACTGCAGGGGGTCCTCCGGCGCGCAAAGCGCAAACCCGATGGAGGCGCCGACCTGCAGGCCGGCATCTTTGTATGTGACCGGCTGAAGCAGCGCGAACAACAGGTCGGAGCAGAGCTCATAAGCCTCAGCCTCGCTGCCGGAAAACTCCATCAGCACGGCAAACTCGTCGCCGCCGATGCGGAAAGCGAAATCCCGTCCGTTCTTGATTTGAGATGAAATCCGCTTTGCAGCATGTTCGAGAACCAGATCTCCGGCCTCGTGGCCGTAGGTGTCATTGATTTCCTTGAACCGGTCCAGATCCAGCGCGATGACCAGCGTGCCGGCTTGCTGCTCCGCTGCAGGCGCCGCCGCGATTTCTTCAAGATGCTTTCGGTTGCCAAGTCCGGTGAGCTTGTCGTGCCGTGCGGACCAGGCGCTCTCCTCCTGGGCCTCGCGCATGGCTTCAAACGCTTCCTCCGCCAGTTCCCGGCTCATCCGCTCCTTGCGGATCGAGGCCATGCGCAGGCTGATCTCATCCTCCACCCGGTCGAGAACCCGGTTGTAGCGGAACGCCAGCGCGCCCAGTTCCGATGACCGTTCGACACGCACCCGGCGGCTGAAGGATCCGGAGCGCTGGTGCCGCTTCATTTCCTCAAGCAGTTCCAGCAATGCATTTCGCTGATTGTTTTCCGCAAGGTTCAGCCCCCGCACTTCGTCCCTGGCGCGCGCCCGCAGCAGCCCCGCCGCCCTCAGGAAAATTGCCAGCGGCACCATGCAGCAAATAACCCAGGCGGCAACGGCAGCAGCTCCCATCGCCTGAACCCCCAGCTGGCCCAGCCTGCTGCCCGCCGGCAACAGGTCCAGCGGGACCGTGAACGCCACTGCCAATGTCCCCACGAGCCCCGCGGCCAGATGCACCGGAACCGCGCCCACCACGTCATCGATCTTCAATGCATCGAGAATGTCCCGGGAGACGATCACAGTTACCGATCCCGCAATCCCGACCAGAAAGGCCATCGGCCCTGTCACCAGATGAATCCCGGCCGTGCCCGCAACCAGCCCGCCCAAAAAGCCGTTGACCAGAATCTCCGCCCGGACACAGCGGAACAGCCCGAGGCCGATGACAATACTGGCGATGCCCGCCCCAGCGGCCGACAGCATGGTGCGGGCAATCACTGGCCCGACATCCGCGTTGAAGGCCAGGGCAGATCCGCCGTTGAAGGCGCCCCAGCCGACCCACAGCAGCAGCCCGCCCAGGGTCACAAGTGAAATGGAGTTCTCCTCAAAGAAGCGTTTTTTCGGGCCGTAGCGGCCCAGCCGCGGCCCCAGGAAGACCACAGCCACCAGCGCGGTCCAGCCGCCGACGCCGTGCACCACCGTCGCGCCGGCAAAATCGATGAAGCCAGCCTGCCGCAGCCAGCCCGCCTGGTTCCAGACCCAATGGCCCGCAACCGGGTAGATGAATGCCCCCAGCATGACCGACATGACCATGTAGCCGAGGAACCTTTCGCGCTCTGCCACAGCGCCGGACACAATTGTGGCTGCGGTGGAGGCAAAGGCCATCTGAAACAAGAAAACGGCGGCCGAATGACCGGCGGAATTGTCAAGCCGGGGCCAAAAACCGCCGGCACCGAACAGCCCGCCAAAACTGGGGCCGAACATCAGACCGAAACCGGTCAGCCAGAAGGCTGTGCTGACGACACAGACATCCGACAGGTTCTTGAGGGCAACATTGGCAGCATTCTTGGCGCGTACAGTACCGGATTCCAGGCACAGGAACCCGGATTGCAGAACAAGCACCAGCAGCGCAGAGAGCAGGATCCAGATGGCATCAGCTTCAGACATTCAACAACCCTCACAAGGAGCGAAAACTCATCATGAGCGCTACTTTAGGTTGCGATTGTCAAAATTTCCTTTCCTCTCCTTGATCGCTGCCTTTACGCGCCGTGCTTGTGCCAGCCCAGCCGGGGCCAGCTTTGCTGTCCGGCCGTCAAGGCAACGAACGAGGTCCGACATCCTCCTTCACAGCGGGTGTGACCGCCTCGCAACCCTTGGTGCAAGTACCGGATCAGCCGTAACCTGCCCTGCGTTCGGCCCCGGGACCAGTTTCGGGGCTGGCGTCAGGACAGGAACGCCGAAGCGGCATGCCGCTCGAGCAGATCCTGGACCAAAGGGTTCGGGAACCGGCGGCGGAGCGTGACCGCATAAAATGTTTCCTGGATCCGGGGATGCTCGCTGGCCTCTCTGAGCCGGCCGGAGTTCAACTCATCCGTCACGACAATGGGCGCGACAAGGGCCAGCCCGATATCTTCCCGTGCCAAAAGCCGCATCATTGCCATGTCATCCACCTCTGCGGCGATCTGCGGGCGGACCGACAACCTGCTGGCCAGGGCATCAAAGGCCGTGCGCACGCTGCTGCCGGCGGTGGGCAGGATGAAGGGCTGCTCAAGGAGAAGCTCACGCAGCGGGCGGTCCGGGTCCAGCCGCGCGGGGCTGCCGACAATGCTGACGTCCTGCTCGCCAATCTTGTGTGCCTCATAGGGTGTCAGGCTGTCGTCCGGCGGCGGCTGGTTCATCAGCACCAGGTCAACGTTGAGCGTTCCCAGGCCTTCGAGCAATTCCGCCGGGCTGCCTGAGCGCAGGACAACCTCAACATCGCTGCGCGAAAGGATCGGCCTCAGAAACCCGATCTGAAAGTTACGGGACAGAGTCGCGAGCGCTCCCACACGCAAGGCCTTCCGGCTTTGGACCGCCCCCGACAGCGTAGCGACAAGCTCTTGACCGGTCGAAAATATCGCATCCGCGTGGCCCAGCGCGATACGCCCGGCCTCAGTCAGATGAAGCTGCCGCCCGCGGCGCTCGAACAGATCATGCCCCAAGCGCTCCTCCAATTGCTTGATCTGAACTGACAGCGCCGACTGCGACAGGTTCAGCCGTTGCGCGGTGCGGGTCAGATTGCCGTCATGCGCAACCGCCCAGAAGTACCGGAGATGATGATAGTTCAATGGCATTCATTCTATTTATTAGAACGAAATAGATCAAACAATGAATTTTTATCACGGAAAACTCTGCCTTATGCATTTCCCAATGTCTCTGACCGAGAAAACTGAAGGGTTCCGATCATGACCTATCTTCTTCTGCCCCTCCTCAGCCCGCTGGCTCTGCTGGCGGCGGCATTCTTTGCGTTCCGCCATCCGGGCCAACGCCCCGGGCGGGTACCGGAGCTGGCCGAGGCCGCCGCCTTTGCCGCCTTTGCAATCGCCGTGGCAGCTGCCGCGCTTCTTGTGGTGAACGGTTCCGGCACTTCGGCATTGATCGGGCTTTTCGGGGCCGGGTTTTCGGTGCGGCTGGACGCGGTGAGCGCTGTGATGCTGGTTCTGGTCAGCTTCATTGGCTGGATCGTCCTGCGCTTCTCCCGGACCTACCTGGACGGCGAAAACCGGCAGGGCGCCTTTACGGGCTGGGTCAGCACGGCACTGGCCTCTGTTCTGCTGCTGGTGATGTCCGGCAACCTTGTTCAGCTTATTGCGGCCTGGACATTGACCAGCCTGGCGCTGAACCAGCTGCTGCTGTTTTACCCCGAACGCGCAACAGCCCGGCGGGCTGCCCGCAAGAAGGCCGTGGTTGCGCGGCTGAGCGAGGGCGCCCTGGCCGGCGCGGTTGTTCTGCTGATCACCGCAACCGGAACGACAGATATCGAAACGATCCTGTCCACGGCCGGAGCCGGCTGGCTGACAGCCGCGGCTGCCCTGCTGATCGCCGCGGCGGCGGTTCTGGCCTCGGCGCAGTTCCCGCTGCACGGCTGGCTGACCGAGGTGATGGAGGCGCCCACACCGGTTTCCGCCCTGCTGCACGCAGGTGTGATCAACGCGGGCGGGTTCCTGCTGATCCGCTTTGCCGACGTGATGCTGCTGGCACCGGGCGTGATGGCGCTGCTGGTCATGCTCGGCGGGTTCACGGCGCTGTTCGGCGGCCTGGTGATGCTGACCCAGCCGGCCGTCAAGACGTCGCTGGCCTGGTCGACCATCGCGCAGATGGCCTTCATGATCATGCAATGCGGCCTGGCGCTGTTCCCGCTTGCCCTGCTGCACATCGTGGCGCACTCGCTCTACAAGGCGCATGCCTTCCTCAGCTCGGGCGAAGCGGTGCGCAATGTCGCCGCGATCCGCCGCCCCGGCCCGGTAGCAGTGCCAAGCGCGCGCAACGTGCTGCAGGCCTTTGCCATCGCCATCGTGATCTACTGCGGCGTAGGTGCGGTTCTGGGATTTGACGGCAAGTCGGTCCAGGCCATTGCCCTGGGTGTGATCCTGATCTTCGGTGTTGCCTACCTGCTGGCCCAGGGCTTTGCCGACGCGGCGCCGCGGGCACTGATGCAACGGACCGCAGCCTATGCCCTGGCAGCCTCGGTCAGCTACTTTGCCCTGCAGGTTATCGCCCAGCATCTGACCGCGGGCAGCCTGCCGCCGGCCCCAAGCCCCGGCCCGCTGGAATGGGCGCTCATCCTCCTCGCCCTCGTCAGCTTTGGCCTGGTGGCCGTGGCGCAGGCAACCTTCCCGCTGTGGGCATCTCACCCAGCGGCCGCCGGACTGCGCGTCCACTTGACCAACGGTCTCTATGCGAATGCGATCTTCGACAAGCTGCTGGACGGATGGTCCAAGCGCGCTGCTGCCTGAAAGGAAACACACTCATGTTTGCGAAACTCGAGTCCTACCCCGCCGCCCTGCTGGAACTTGTTGCTGAAGCCAACACTGCTGCCAAGGCGATCCCGCCGCTCTTCCCGCTCTCTGCCAATGTTGCGGTGAACCCGTTCCTTGGCCAGACGGGCGAACCCCTGGCCGTCACTGCTGCGCGCCTTGAGCGCGCAGGAGGTGCCCGGATTACACCGCCACGCGCGTATTGGCGGCAGAAGCTGGAGGCAGGCAGCATCACTGAAGCCGATCTTCGGGACGCTCTGGCTGCGGTCGAAGGCCGCTTCAATGCTCCGAGCCTGCAAGACATCCAGGCCGCCCTGGCCAGTGAGACCGCTGAACCCCAAGGCCTTCCAACAGTGGCAGAACTGGCGGCAGAGGTTTCGGGCATCGACTGGCCGGGACTGATCGAGGACCGCATCAGCGTGTGGGCTGCCAGTCATTTCGACCAGGGGCAGGCTCTGTGGCAGCAGGACTGCACCGGCGGTGCTTTCAGTTCCTGGCGGGACTTTGCCGCGCGTGACCTGACGCCGGAAATCCACGGCCTGACGGGTTTCTGCGCCTTCGCTGCGGACGCCAACCGGTCGCATTGGCGGGCCATCGGCCGGGCGTCGGAAGCCCTTGGCGTGACCTCCAGCGCCGCAGCAACTGCATTCCACCGCTGGCTGATGACACTGGGCGGCTGGGCACAGTACAGCCGCTACCTCCTGTGGCAAGCGGAACTGGAGAGCAAGCAGGACAGCACGGTGACAGAGCTTCTGGCCGTCCGGATGGTCTTTGATGAAGCCCTGTTCGAGCTTTATAAAGATCAAATCCGGGCACGCTGGGCCGAGGTGGTTGCGGCCCATCAGGCCCCGGTCACCCCGTCTGCGGACCTGGTCATCGACGCTGTTCTGCAGGAGGCCGCAGAACGGGCCGGACAACGCGCCCTGGAGGCCAAGCTGCTGCCGGGCAATCCGCAGGAAACCGAAGGGCGCCCGGATGTGCAGGCAGCCTTCTGTATCGACGTGCGGTCCGAAGTGTTCCGCCGCGCGCTGGAGGCACAAAGCAGCAGCATCCAGACCATCGGTTTTGCAGGTTTCTTCGGCCTGGCCAGCGCCCATAAGGCCGCAGGCTCGGATGTGACCGAAAGGCGCAACCCGGTGCTGCTCCAGCCCGGCATGGCCTCTCAGGCAGGCGAACCCGGGCAAGCCGATCTCAACCGCCGTTACTCGGCGCGGGCCAAGCGCGCCTGGGGCCGGTTCAAGCTCGCCGCCGTCTCGTCCTTTGCTTTTGTAGAGGCCGCCGGCCCGATCTATGTCGGCAAACTGCTCAGAGATGCACTCGGGCTGAATGGCCAGCCGGACGCAGATCCTGCCCCCGTGATGGACCCGGCAATCGATCTGGAGAGCCGCGTTGGCATCGCCAAGTCGGTACTGACAGCCATGTCGCTGACGGAGAATTTCGCACGCATTGTGCTGTTGGCAGGACACGGCGCCCGGGTGACCAACAACCCGCACGAAAGCGCGCTGCACTGCGGTGCCTGCGGCGGTTACGCCGGAGATGTGAATGCCCGCCTGCTGGCCAGCCTTTTGAACGACCCGAGCGTGCAGGCCGGCCTGCGGGACAAGGGGATCAGCATCCCCTCCGATACCGTCTTCGTGCCGACGCTTCATCATACAACAACTGACGATCTGATCCTGTTTGAACAGGACCTGCCGGATGGGATGCCGCGGCAAGACCTGAAGCAGCTTAAGACATGGCTCGCCGCAGCCGGCAGCCTGGCACGTGACGAGCGCGCAATGCGCCTGCCGCGCGCGGACCGCGCCGCTGCGATTGCCCGCCGGGCGCGGGATTGGGCTGAGACACGCCCTGAATGGGGTCTGGCAGGCTGCCGCGCCTTTGTCGCGGCGCCGCGCCACCGGACCGGCGGCGCGGACCTGTCCGGCCAGGCCTTCCTGCACAACTACGACTGGCAGCGGGACGAAGGGTTCAGTGTGCTTGAGCTGATCATGACGGCCCCGGTGGTCGTCGCAAGCTGGATCAGCCTTCAGTACTACGGCTCCACCGTGGCGCCGTCCGTGTTCGGCGGCGGCAACAAGCTGCTTCACAACGTGGTCGGCGGGATCGGCGTTCTTGAGGGCAACACCGGCGCGCCGCGTCCGGGGCTGCCGTGGCAATCCGTCCACGACGGCACCGGTCTGCAGCACGACCCGCTGCGCCTGACCGTGATCATCGAAGCGCCGCGCGAGGCAATGTCGGAAATCCTGAAACGCCACCCCGGAGTACGCGAGCTGTTTGACAACGGCTGGCTGCACCTGATCGCAATGGACGGCGAAGGCAAGCTCGCCTGGCGCTACCGTCCTGGCCTGAAGTGGGCACGCTTCAACGAGCACTCCGAGGCTTCTCATGCGATGGCTGCAGAGTAACCCGCTGTTCCGGGACCCGGAAGTGAGGTGAGGCATTCCCACTGAAACAGCCCTCGGGAACATTTTGGAAAAGGAGCCTCAGAATGGCTGCGAGCCTGCCCAAACCCGAAGACCTTGGCACGAAGTTCCGGCAGGCTGAGGTGCCTGGGGCGTGATTGGTAGCGGGCGCCTGCAAAGCAACCGCAGAAGGGACGGCTTTGGCTGATAGACAGATCATGCAACCGGCTGCAGGCGGAGGATCGCAGCCAGGCCTGGAGCCACAGCTTCGTGCCCTGCCCGACCGCGTTGCCCACTGAAGGCGCCGGTGGTGCGGGACCGATGGGCGAGGGAAAGGCCTTCAGCACGCTGAGCATCCTCAGCAAACATGGCCGGGCGTGCCAAGTTGTAAACCGGCATAGTGCTTCGCCCTCCTGTCGGAACCTCGTCTGACCGGCACAAAATCAAAGGCGGTCTGGCTGCCAGCAGACCGGCAACCAACAAGGAAAACCCAAGGACAAATGCCGAGCAGTTTTTCCGCTCATCAGAGGACATTGATGCGTTCCACCGCTAGTTTCTGACGCCGCGCTCAATGGCCAAGGAACTCGGGCCTAGCTGACACAGAAGCTCGCGACAGCGATCGGACCGTTTTTGCCTGGATCGAGCGGACTATGGCAACCGCTACCTGCGTGAGAAGGCGCTGCCCCCAAAAGCTAATGATCTGCCTTACACGTTCCGGCTCACTGGTCTTCTCGCGATCCGAAGGCTGAAAACGGCATTCCGCAGCCGCTGTTTCGGTGAAATTCGCTATGAGCAAGAGCGGTGAGCTGAACAGTGCCCTGGCCCCGATCCGGGAGGATCAGCCTATGAGGCGCGGGGCCGCAGATGCGATAAGGCGGTTCAGGTTCATGAGGTAAAGAGGCCGCCAATGCACAACCTGAGGTTCAGGCAGGTTTTCGGAGGATTTCTGAAGGATTTTGATACCGTTTGAAGGCCTGCGCAAACGTGGCGAGTGCATTCACGGTTCCCTAAATTCCAGAGCAGCGGCTGCGCCACACCACCTGAATGTTTCTCGCACATTCAGCACAGTCGAGGATAGACAAGTATACCTGAGTATCATGTCATGGAATACTGCACACCAAGGCAGGATATTCAGGGGTGTCAGGACCACCTCGCCGCAGGGCGGCAGTGGCCCGGCATTTCCCAGATCAGCGCAGGATACACTGAGTCTCGTAGCCGAATAATGCTAGCTGCAGCTCGCACAATGGCTGAGGGTATGACCTGGCGGCGTCAGCCGTTACGGGCGGCACGGGCGGAATTCTGCCTCCCGAGGTCTGACCCTGACACGGTTGCAGCTATGATTTCACTCCTGCCGCGGTTGCCGGGTAATTCCCCCTCGCTGAGGCTTGCCTGTCTCTTGACCCTTGTGCGGAAACTCTTACGGTCAGGATTCATAATCAGTAGATCACGACAGCAGCGAGTGCGATGGCAGAGAGGAAGACCTTGGGACAGCGGTCATAGCGTGTCGCCACGCGTCTGCAATCCTTAAGCCTGCCAAACATAATCTCGATGCGGTTGCGCCGTTTGTATCGTCGTTTGTCGTATTTGATCGTCGTTTTTCTCTGCTTTCGACCCGGGATACAGGCGCGTATCCCTTTGTCTTTCAACGCTTCTCGGAACCAGTCAGCGTCATAGCCACGATCTCCGAGCAGCCTTTGACGTTTGGCAAGCCGCTGAGCAGTGCCCGTGCGCCGAAATAATCGCTGACCTGCCCGGCGGTGACGAACAGAT
>JABXIA010000299.1 GCA_013373325.1 Paracoccaceae bacterium | reverse complement strand
GCCCGATCTCGACCGGCTTGGGCCCGGGCGCCGCGCAGTGGCGGGGCGCGGCACCGTGCGGCTGCACGGTGCCATACCCAACTGTGCAGCGGGTTTCACAAGAAACTCCGGAACGGGCGGGAGCCATTGCAGGCAGCGCCGGGCGGGCAAGTCTACCTTTGGCTGGCAGCCCAATCCCAGTAGAGATCCCGCACCCGTTTGGCGACCGGGCCGGCCTGATAGCGGCAGTCATCAAACGCCGTGACAGGTGTCACCTTGCTCATGTTGCCGGAGAGGAAAATCTCGTCGGCTTCCTCAAAATCCCGATAACCTAGCACGCATTCATGGACGGTCATGCCATCGGCGCGCAGATTGCTGATGTGCCGGGCGCGGGTGATGCCGGCCAGGAAGGTGCTGTTGGGGATCGGGGTGAAGACCTCGCCGTCGCGCACCATGAAGACATTGGTGGTGGCGGTTTCAGCCACATTTCCCATTGCGTCCAGCACCAGCGCGT
This sequence comes from Paracoccaceae bacterium, assembly GCA_013373325.1. Classification (GTDB taxonomy): domain Bacteria; phylum Pseudomonadota; class Alphaproteobacteria; order Rhodobacterales; family Rhodobacteraceae; genus Leisingera. Next base: position 4,805 of record JABXIA010000299.1, on the reverse strand, counting down.
TGCTGAAGCCCTTGCTGCGCGCCTCCCGCAGCATCCGGGCGTTGTTGGGGTAAAGGCAGCCTGCCTTGGCATTCACCACCGCGCTTTCCAGCACAGGGCGGCGGAAGCGGGTACGGGTCAGCGTGGCAGAGGCCTCAGGCGCCGCCATCGGTATTTCCTCCAGGCAGACGGCGAATTGGGTGCTGTCCGCGTTGGGTGCGATCAGCGTCTCGTCGCCATCAGCGGCCCAGTACATCGGCCGGATGTAGACCGCAGCGCCGGAAGTAAATCCCTCCAGCCCGTCGCGAATGATCTCCACCATCTGCGCGGTGGAAAGAGTTGGTGTCATCATCAGTGCACCGGCTGATGCGTTGGTGCGGGCGCAGTGCAGCTCCAAGTCCGGAGTTCTGCCGTCAAAGAAGCGCGCGCCGTCAAAAACGGAGGAACCTAGCCACATCGCATGATCCGCAGCCCGCATTACCGCCGGGTTGCCATTCTGCCAGCTGCCGTTGAAGTAGGTGCGGATTGTGCGGCCAACAGCCATGGTTCTGCCTCCTTCTGCTTGCCGCAAGGGTAGGCAGGGAAAGGTCAGAGGTCCAGACCCGGCAGGGCGCGCCCAAGCCGGTTAAACACTATGGTGCGGACGCGCTTTCTTTTTTGCTTCAGAGGGTTGGGGATCTGCGGTGCAGAGACTGACGTCACGTCCATTACGTCAGTATACCTGACCAATTGTTTCGCGCGCGATACATTCGGACAGAATGACTGACCTACTCAATCTCGGCGAGTATCGCCTGCAGGTCCAGCGCTTCGGTTCCCATGTCCAGGCTGCCGTCCGCCGTCCGCGGCCACTCCGGTTCCGGCCGGTCGCGGTAGAGTTCCACCCCGTTGCCATCCGGGTCGCGCAGGTAGATGGCCTCGGAGACACCGTGGTCGGCTGCGCCCTCCAAAACGATACCGGCGTCCAGAACACGGTGCAGCACCGCAGCCAGGCTCTTGCGGTCCGGCAGCAGGATGGCGGTGTGGTAGAGGCCGGTCATGTTTGGCGCCGGCGCCGGGCCGCCGCGCGACTGCCAGGTGTTGAGCCCGATGTGGTGGTGATAGCCGCCCGCCGACAGGAAGGCGGCGGAACTGCCCAGCCGCTGGGTCACGTCAAAGCCCAGCACGCCGCTGTAGAAGGCAATCGACCGCTCCAGGTCGGAAACCTTGAGATGGACATGGCCGATGCGGGTGCCTGCGGGAAGAGGGGGGGTTCCAGTGCTCATTGCTGTCTCCATCTGTGTGCTGGAGCAAAGATGGGGGATAGATGTTCTGGATGCCATTCCGCAGTGCTGCACCATTTCCCTGTGGAGATGCACAGCCTGACAGTGCGGCATGGCCTGCGCGCCGCCAGGCGCGCCGGACCCAACCGGGCCTGCGCATCTATGATGCGCGGAAGCCCGGGCGGGAGCTCCTCCGCCGGAGGTCAGGCGGCCGGTTTCAATCCGGCCTTGGACAGCACGGCAGAGGCAGCCTGTTCCCAGCGCGCCTTCAGTTCTGCATTCGGGGTGCGGCGCAGGCCCATGGACTTGAGGCCTTCGAACTTTTGCGAGGTCTCGGAACCAAAGCTCGCCGCAACCCGCGGCCACCAGTAGTCCGCCAGCTCCTGCAGGGCCTCTGTCCCTTGCGCTTCCACCAGCACCATCAGGCCTTCCTCCGCCAGTTCGGCGTGGTGTGCCTCGATGGGCTGGATGGCACGGAAGGCTTCGGCCAGCGGCTGGTAGGACACATGGCTCAGCTCCTCCAGCTGCACCGCAACCGCGCTGCCCATAAGAAGGTTCATCACCACCGCATCCGCCCAGCCTTCCAGCGGGTAGTTAAAGACCGCCAGCCGCATGTCATGTTTGCTGCGAGTCTGGCCGATGTCGGCGCCGCGTTCCAGCCGCGCGGTCCAGGGGTGGTGGTCGGCATATCGTTCTGTATCGGCGCCGAAATCGCCCATGATGCGCAGCACCTTCTCGGCGCTGTCGGATTTTTCCAGCACGATTTTGGCGGCGGCGATGCGCGCCTTGATGCCCGGGCCTTCGTTGATGATGTCGGCAAAGCCGGCGGCCCCCGCCAGCTCGCTGTCGACGAAGGTCGCCATCATCTTCATCAGTTCGGCGCGGTAGCGCGGCGGCACGTTGGACGGGTTGGACAGCACGCCGCCCTGGGCCAGATAGCTTGCGATGCTCATCTCGTCTGTCATGATCTTTCCTCCCTCGGGCAGGCGTTACTGGTCGTAGTCGACCACGACGTTATCGGTCACCGGATAGGCCTGGCACGAGAGCACATAACCTTTTTCGACCTCGTAATCCTCCAGCGCATGGTTGGCGACCATTTCGACTTCGCCCTCCAGCACCTTGCAGCGGCAGGTGGAGCAGACCCCGGCTTTGCAGGCGTAGGGCGCGTCCATTGCGTTTTCCAGCGCGGCGTCCAGCAGGGTCGTATCCTTGCCCATCTCGATGGTCTGGGTGGCGCCGTCCAGGGTGATCGCAGCCTTGGTCTGATTGGCGCTGCTGGCCGCATCCGTTGCGGCGGCCTTGCGCTTGGCGCGGCCCGGCTGGGCAGAGGCGAAGAGTTCGAACTTGATCTGGCTATCGCTCAGACCGGCGGTGCGCAGGGCGCTGGCGATGCCCAGCATCATCGGCTCCGGACCGCAGATGAAGGCAGTGTCGACGGACTGGATATCGATCCAGTGTTCGAACAGCTGGGCGCATTTCTCCTCCGTCACCAGGCCGGTGAAAAGGTCGATTTCCTGGGCGTCGCTTTCCAGCACATGGATCACATTGAAGCGGCCCATGTAGAGGTTTTTCAGGTCCTCCAGTTCCTCGCGGAACATGATCGTGTTCACACCCTTGTTGGCATAGACCAGCGTGAAGGATGACTTGGGTTCGGCGTCCAGCGTTGTTTTCAGGATCGACAGCACTGGGGTGATGCCGGAGCCGCCGGCAAAGCCCAGGTAGTGTTTTTCTGCCGCCCCGTCGAGCGGGGTGAAGAAGGTGCCCATCGGCGGCATCGCTTGAAGTGTATCGCCCGCCTTCAGCTCGGTATTGGCCCAGCTCGAGAACGCGCCGCCGTCGACGCGCTTGATGCCGACCTGCAGGATGCCTTCGTCCTTGCCGGCGCAGATCGAGTAGCTGCGCCGCAACTCCTCGCCGTCGAAGTCGCGGCGGAAGGTCAGGTACTGGCCCTGGGTGAAATCGAATTCCTCAGCCGCGCCGTTCACGGGCTTCAGGGTAACCACCACCGCATCGCGGATGGTCTTGCGGACGTCGGTGACTTCTAGGTCGTGAAAGCGCGCCATCAGGGTCTCCTCAGATGCACTTGAAATAATCAAAGGGTTCCAGGCAGTCCTGGCAGCGCCAGTGGGCCTTGCAGGGAGTGGAGCCGAACTGGCTCACACGGGTGACATCTTTGCTGCCGCAGCGCGGGCATTTTTCGGGGCCGCCAGCGGGCTGGGGCGGGGCAATGCCGTATTCCTCCAGCTTGGTGCGGCCCTTCTCCGTCAGCCAGTCGGTGGTCCAGGCGGGGGAGATCTGTGTTTTGAGCCGCAGATCAGTGATGCCGCGGTCGCGCAGGGCGGTCTCAATATCCATAGCGATCACCGACGTGGCCGGGCAGCCGGAATAGGTCGGGGTGACGGTGACCACCAGGGTGCCACCCTCCCAGGCGACATCTCGGATGATGCCGAGATCCACCAGCGAGATCACTGGGATCTCCGGATCGGGTACGGCGTCGAGCCACTCCCAGATCCAGGTGGTGCTTGGCTGAGTCGTCACTTGGCTCATGCGGTTACCCTCATTGGCTGTTCCGCCCGGCCTCCTTCACGGAAGCAGGCCTCACCCCCCGCCTGAAGCCGGGGGTGACCTCAGTTCTTTGGCCTTGGCGTTACCACTTGGCGCCGGGATAGGCGCGCTGCAGCCATTGCATCTGGGTCAGCAGGTGCCCCAAGTGCTCGGTGTGCATCGCACCGGTGCGCCCGCCTTTGTGGGCAAAGCTGCTGTCCGGAATGATCAGCGTGGCGTCGCCCAGGATGCGTGACACCAGCACGTCGTATTCTTCGCGCAGGGACGCGGGATCGGGTGCAATGCCTGCCTTGACCATTTCCGCATCCACATCGTCGGACTGGAACATCTCGCCCACATAGGGCCACAGATAGTCCAGCGCCTCCTGCATCCGTCGGTGGCTTTCCTCGGTGCCGTCGCCCAGGCCCACCACCGTGTCAGCGGAGCGTTCCAGGTGATAGGCCACTTCTTTCGAGGCCTTCTCGGCAATCGCGGCGACCCGCTCGTCCGAGGATTTCATCAGGCGGCCCAGCTGGATCGAATGCCAGGCGTCGAACAGGAACTGGCGCATCAGGGTGCGGCCGAAGTCGCCGTTGGGCACCTCGCACAACAAAACATTGCGGAAGTCCCAGGCGTCGCGCAGGAAGGCGAGGTCGTCGGCGGTTCTGCCTTCGCCCTGCACTTCACCGGCGAGGCCAAGCCACATCTGGGTCTGGCCGATCAGGTCCAGCGCGGTGTTGGCCAGCGCGATGTCCTCTTCCAGCACCGGCGCGTGGCCGCACCATTCGCTGACCCGGTGGCCGAGGATCAGGGTGTTGTCCCCCATCCGCAGCAGGAACTGAAAAAATGCGTCTTCGCGGGTCATTACATCGCTCCCACTTCTTCGGGGATGTCGAAGAAGGTCGGGTGGCGGTAGACCTTGGACTCGGACGGCTCATAGAGCGGGCCTTTGTCGCTGGGCGAGGAAGCGGCGATGTGGTTCGCTTCAACCACCCAGATCGACACGCCTTCGTTGCGGCGGGT
>JABXIA010000283.1 GCA_013373325.1 Paracoccaceae bacterium | reverse complement strand
GGGCACCAGACGGATTCCTCCGGCCCGATCACGCCGTTTTCCAGCGCCGCCAGTGCGGTGATCATCTTGAAGGTGGAGCCGGGCGGATAGGGGCCCTGCACGGTCTTGTTGGACAGCGGGCGGAATTTGTCCTCTGTCAGCATCCGGTAGTCGGCAACCGAGATGCCGCGCACGAACAGGTTGGGGTCGAAGCTGGGCGAGGAGCAGATCGCGCGGATGTCCCCGTCCTCGCAGTCGATCACCACCGCGGCAGCGCTTTCCCGGCCCAGCCGCGCCTGCACATAGTTCTGCAATTCCGCGTCAATGGTCAGCTGCATGTCGGCGCCGGAGATCCCCTCGCGCCGGTCCAGCTCGCGCATCACCCGGCCGGTGGCGTTGACTTCGACCCGCTTGGCGCCGGCCTTGCCGCGCAGCACATCCTCGCGCCGGGCCTCAAAGCCCACCTTGCCGATCTGGAAGCGCGGGATCATCAGCACCGGCTCCGGATCTTCCATCTTGCTCAGGTCATAGTCCGAGACCGGCCCGACATAGCCGACCACATGGGCAAAATCGCCGAGCTGCGGATAGACCCGCGTCAGGCCCACCTCAGGCGTGACGCCGGGCAGGGCCGGGGCGTTCACCGCGACTTTGGAGATATCCTCCCAGCCGATCTGGTCGGCGAGGGTGATCGGCAGGAACGGCGGCGAGCGGCGCATCTCGGTGCGGGCGCGCTCCAGGTCCTCCGGGTCCAGCGGAACAAGGCTGGAGAGCTTGGCAATCACCGCCTCAACGTCGCCTGCATCCTCCGGCACCACGGTGATCCGGTAAGAGGGCGAGTTCTGGGCGACGATCAGCCCGTTGCGGTCGAATATCTGGCCGCGCGCGGGCGGCAGCAGGCGGATGTTGATGCGGTTTTCCTCGGCCAGCAGGCGGAACTCATCGGCCTGATCCACCTGCAGATAGCGCATCCGGGCCGCCAGGCCGCCGGCAAAGGCCAGCTGCAGCCCGCCCAGGAACAGCGCCCGCCGGGTCATCTTGCCGTGTGCGGCATCCAGATCCTTGGGATTGCGTTTCATCAGCGGCTCACCAGAGTTTCAGCTTCAGACGGGGACAGTTTGCGCACCCCGAGAATAGACTGGCTGGCCCAAACTGCCAGCGGATAGGCGGCAATGGTCATAACAACCTGGACCACCGTCAGGCTGAGCTGTGCCTGGGCAACCCCGAACAGGGTCAGGATCAGCCGGTTCAGCGTGGCAATTCCGGTCAGCACCAGGGCGACCGCCAGCCACTCGCTGGCAAAGGTGCTTTCGCGGTGAGGTGCCGCGCGGCCCTTGAGGAAACCGCACCCTAGCACCGTCAGCAGCGCCAGCAGCCCTGGCGGGCGGTGGAACAGCAAATCCGCAAGAAGCATCACCAGGCCAATGGACAGCGCAGGCACAAAATCGGGGCGGCGCAGGCTCCAGGCCATGGCCAGCGCCATCAGAAGATCCGGCGGCGCCCAGAACCGCGGCTCGGTCTCCAACGGCAGCATGTGGAAGAACATGATGAGCAGCGCCACCGCGGGAAAGGCCGCGCGCATTGTCCAGATCCGGGCGGGCGACGTGTTAGCCATTACCGGCCTCAGCCGTGCCTTCGGTGTTGTCCTCCCCCAGGGTATCGGGCCGGGGCTGCGGCTGGGGATCGCCGGGGATGGCACCGACCAGCCCGCCCGGATCCTGGATCACTTGCGTTCCGTGATGGCGCAGCACCCGCAGGAATTCCAGCCGGCCATAGTCCGCAGACAGCCGCACACGCATGCGCCCCGACCGGTCCTTGGCCACCTGGCCGATCAGCAAGCCCGCCGGAAAGACGGACCCGTCGCCGGAGGAGATCACCCGGTCGCCGGGGCGCACGAGGTCGGGGTTTTCCAGAAAGCTCAGCACCGGCGCGGCGCTGTTGTCTCCGGTAACCAGCGCGGTCTGGCCGGAGGGCTGGATGGTGGCGGGGACAGCGCTAGCGGCATCTGTCAGAAGGATCACCCGCGCGGTGTTGCGCCCGGTGCCTGAAATCCGTCCCACCAGACCGATGCCGTCCATCGCGGCCCAGCCGTCATGCACCCCGTCTCGGCTGCCGACGTTCAGCAGCACCGACTGGCGGAAGGGCGAGCCGCTGTCGGCCATCACCACCCCGGTGATATAGGTCAGCTGCGGATCCAGACGCACGTTGTTGAGGTCCAGAAGCCGGGCATTTTCCTGTTCCAGCTGCAAAGCGGCCTCTTTCCAGGCCCGCATCTGCCGCAGTTCGCTGCGCAGCTCGCGGTTCTGCTCGGCCAGCCTCTGGTAGCTTTGGAAATCGCGGATCAGGTTGATTGTGGCGGTGACCGGCACCATTGCCCAATCCATGCTGGGCACCACCCTGTCCACCACCTGGGCGCGGAACCGTTCCACCCGCGGGCTGTCGATCCGCCACACGACAAAGATTGCCGCAAGGCACAGGCACAGCACCGCTGTCAGCAGACGCCGCAGCGGGGTTGCGTAATCGTCGCGCTGTGACTTGTCCTTTGCCACGTCTCTCCTTCCAGCCGCCACTCCAGCCTGTCAGCTGGCGCCGTTCTGGCGGGCGGGAGCTGTTAGCTGTCGTAGTCGATGGCGTGGGCCAGCTGCTTTTCAAACTCCAGCGCCTTGCCGGTGCCGAGCGCAACGCAGTTGAGGCTCTCGTCCGCGATGGAGACGGCCAGGCCGGTCTGCTCGCGCAGGGCCAGGTCCAGATCGCCCAGCAGAGCACCGCCGCCAGTCAGCATCACGCCGCGGTCAACAATGTCCGCGGCCAGATCCGGCGGGGTGGTTTCCAGCGCGGTCATCACCGCCTCGCAAATCTGCTGCACCGGTTCGGCCAGTGCCTCGGCCACTTGGGCCTGGGAAATTTCAATCTCTTTCGGCACGCCGTTCAGCAGGTCGCGGCCGCGGATCTGCATCGACTGGCCGCGGCCGTCGTCGGGCATCCGGGCGGTGCCGATGGAGGTCTTGATGCGCTCGGCGGTGGATTCGCCAACCAGAAGGTTCTGCTGGCGGCGCAGGTAGCTGATGATCGCCTCGTCCATGCGGTCGCCGCCGACGCGGACAGAGCGGGCGTAAACGATGTCACCCAGCGACAAAACTGCCACCTCGGTGGTGCCGCCGCCGATGTCGACAACCATGTTGCCGGTCGGGTCGGTGATCGGCATGCCGGCACCGATGGCGGCGGCGATGGGTTCGGCAATCAGGCCGGCGCGGCGGGCGCCTGCGGACAGCACTGATTGGCGGATTGCGCGTTTTTCAACCGGGGTCGCGCCATGCGGCACGCAGACGATGATCTTGGGCTTGGAGAAGGTCGAGCGCTTATGCACCTTGCGGATGAAGTGCTTGATCATCTCTTCGGCGGTGTCGAAGTCGGCAATAACACCTTCGCGCATCGGCCGGATCGCCTCGATCGAGCCCGGGGTGCGGCCCAGCATCAGTTTGGCGTCTTCGCCCACGGCCAGCACTTTCTTGACTCCGTCCTTGACGTGGTAGGCAACCACGGAAGGTTCGGACAGGATCACCCCGCGGCCCTTGACATAGACCAGAGTGTTGGCTGTGCCGAGGTCGATGGCCATGTCCGAGGAGAACAGACCGCCCAAGTTTCCGAAAAGCGCCATATAGAAGGGATCCTGTGAGTGCTGCCAATATTCCTTGGGCGACTCCCCGCAGAAGCCGCCTTCCCAAACCTTATAAGCGGCACGGCTGGCCCGCGAAAGGGCGTATTATGGTGAAACAGCGCCTTTCCGCCCAGTATTCAGTAGCGTCGGTCTGCCGTGTTCACGCGCTGTTCTGGCGGCCGCCGGGAGACATGCCCGGGCGGGCTGCCGCGGGTCCCGGACTGGGAGAACTCAGGCCGGGAAGATCCGCTGCATTTCCGCCTTGAAATGCGCCCAGGTCAGGCTGGCGCTGTTGCCCGCATAGCCCTCGTAATAGGATTTACCGGTGGAGATTGGCAGGCCGGCCCAGATCTTGGCCAGGTTCAGCATGAAGGTCTTGCGCGGCATCTCTGATGCCAGGAAGGCGCTGTAACCAGCCTCCTCGATCAGCTGATGCGCCAGCTGGTCCTGCAGCTCCGGCGTGAAGCGCGCCTGCGGTTTCACGCCCTGATGCTTAACCAGCCGCCGAAGTGTTGCGGGGATGAACTGATAGCGCCCGATGGCATGGGGCTGGCCGGGGGTGGCGTCGATCCAGGTATTGATTTCGGCGATGGTCATGCTTGTCGGCTTCTTCGGCGGTTTGCGGGTGGCGCCGTATTGCACCGCATCATACTGCGCCTTGCCGGCCTCAGCGCTGGCGATCAGATCGAGAAGGCGCTTGACGCTGGGCGGTGCCTTGAGGATGGGGGCAAACAGCCCGCCGCCGCTGCGGCCGCGGAACAGGCTGGCTGCACCGGGGTTGAGCGACACCGCCCCGCGGCCCTGATCCGCGCCGGGCAGAGTGTCAGGCAGCAGGCTGGCAATTGCCTGAGGGGCTGGCGCTGCGGACGTCGCCGGGCCAGGCATTGGGGCAGAGGCCTTTTGCAGGAAGAACTGGTTGCCGACCAGAGAATATCCTTGCGCGCTGACAGCGGCTGCAGTGCATAGCAGCAAAGCCAGAAACGTCATTATCAGGGCAAGGGCGCTCATTCTGAGGGGCATGGGAACCTGCATTCTGCGGTATCTCGTCAGCCGGCAGTCTGCCGCAGTGGAGTTGAGATTCCGTTTATCTCCCGTACGCCGCCTCTTCCGCCCCTTGGAAATAGCGGCTAGAGGGGGCTTATGCTCTCTTATCAGCACATCTACCACGCCGGAAACCTGGCCGATGTCCAGAAGCACGCGCTGCTTGCCTGGATGCTGGCGTATCTCACCCGCAAGGACAAACCGGTCAGCTATATAGAGACCCACGCGGGCCGGGGTCTCTACCAGTTGGACGCGCCCGAGGCCGTGAAGACAGGCGAGGCGGAGCAGGGCATCACCAAGGTGCTGGCAGAGCAGGGTCTGGCGGCGGACCATCCGCTGCACCGCGCGCTGTCGGAGACCCGCAAGGCGCATGGCGCGGCCGCCTATCCCGGATCGCCGCTGATTGCGGCCTCGCTGCTGCGTGCCGGCGATTCGCTGCAATTCGCCGAGCTGCACCCGCAGGAAAACGCCGCCTTACGCTCCGCGCTGAGGCCCTGGAAGGCCAAGGTTCACCAGCAGGACGGGTTTGAACTCGCCATGTCGCTGGCGCCGCCAACACCGCGCCGCGGCCTGTTGCTGATCGACCCCAGTTACGAGATCAAATCCGACTATGCCCGCATCCCCGGCATCATCGGTCAGTTGCACAAAAAATGGAACGTCGGCGTCATCGCCCTGTGGTACCCGATCCTGCGGGACGGCAGCCACAAGCAGATGCTGAAGGCGCTGGAAAGCCAGGGGCTGCCTGATGCGCTGCGCCACGAGGTGTCCTTTCCGCCGGTGCGCGAAGGCCACCGGATGGTGGGCAGCGGCATGTTCGTGGTCAACGCGCCCTATGGCGCGGCAGAGGAAGCCGCGCGGATTTCGGCGCTGTTCGACGCGGTTTCGCGCAAGTAACCCCGGATCGCGCGTTCCACCCGCTGAACCAGCGCGGCGCCGCCTTCCTCGCCGTTCAGGGCAGCGGCGTTGATCATCCCTTTGGCAATGGCCACCACGTCGCGCGCCTCCTGCGGTCCGGCAGCGGGGGCAAAGCGGCGGATGGTCTCCAGAACGATCTGCGCCATCTCTTCTGCCAGTGCCGCGGTTTCCGGCGCCAGCTGCAAGTGCTGTTCGGCATACTCCGTCTCCATCGCCAGCCGGGGGCGTTCGAACTGATGCCGCATCCCGGCGGCCAGCAGTTCCCGCAATGCCGCCTCTGGCGGCGCATCGCGGCAGCGCGCTGCGGCGTCCCGCATCCAATCCAGCAGCTCAGCCCGCTTGCTGCGCAGCGCGGTGGCCAGCACTGCCTCCTTGTTGGGGAAATACTGATACAGCGAGCCGATGCTAACACCCGCCCGCTCGGCAATCGCATTGGTGGTAAGCCCCTCACGCCCCGCAATTTCCAGAATGCGAGCCGCCGCCTCCACGATCGCCTCCTGCGTAGCACGGGAACGGGCCTGGCGCGCTTGTTTTCTTGGGCTGTGCATCGCGGGTGCCTTCCTGCCGGGAACGCGAGTTGAGAATGTGAGTAATTCTTCACATTCTTGGTCGCAAAGGCAACGTTGCGGAGGTTTTCCGATGAAAATGACTATCTTCCTGCTGCTCAGCGCCGACCCCATCTGGCTGCGCCTCAGCCGCGCAGAACGCGGACGCATCGCCGCCGCCGGGCTGGGGATCTTCACCCGAAACGGTCTGTCTCTGCGCCATTTTGATACCGAGGTGTTTCATGCGGATGTCAGCGATGTGGCGATGATCGAAGCAGAGACGCCGGAGGCCTGCTATTTTGCCGTCGAGCAACTGCGGGATACCGCCCTGATCGCCGAGGGCTACTTCACGGTCACCGGGATTATCCCGTCTTTTGAAAACGGCTTTCGCACCTACGAGGCCGCCCATGCGGTTTGACGGCAGACGCATTCTGGTTACCGGTGCATCCCGCGGGATCGGACGGGCGCTGGCATTGCAGCTGGCGGTAGAAGGGGCAGAGGTTCTGGCGCTGGCCCGCACCAGCGAAGCGCTGGATGATCTGCCAGAGGGCATTGAGCGGCTGGCCTGCGACCTGGCAGGCACCCGCGCGCGCTCAGCGTTGATCGCTGAGCTGCAAGGGCAGCGGCTGGACGGGGTGATCAACAACGCGGGCATTCAGATCGCCGCTGATTTTGCCAAAGGCGCTGCGGACGCGCAGGGCATCGAGCAGGAGCTGGCGGTGAACCTGACAGCGCCCATGCATCTTGCCGCCGGGTTGCTTCCGGTTCTGGCGTGCTCGCCAGGCAGCTTCCTGGTTAATGTGACCTCCGGCCTTGCCCTGGCACCGAAACGGCAGGCACCGGTCTACTGCGCCTCCAAGGCAGGCCTGCGCAGCTTCACCTGGGCCCTTCGTTACCAAGCCGAAGATGCAGGGCTGCGCGTGCGCATCATCGACTGCGTGATGGCGCTGGCGGCGACGCAAATGACCGCCGGTCGCGGCCGCGGTAAGATCAGCCCCAAGGCGGCGGCGGCCGCCTTGCTGGACGGGGTGGCTGCAGGCAATAGCGAAATCTGGGTGGGTCAAATGAAGCTGTTGCGGCTGATCCACCGCCTCTCTCCGGAGCTGACAGCCCGCATCCTGCGCGGCTGAGGTTTTGCAAACAGCTTTGAAATCCGGCGCTTTCCCGCTACGCTTTTCATCAGGGAGGGCGCTATATGGAACGCAGGCTGGCCGCCGTGCTGGCGGCGGATATGGTTGGCTACAGCCGCCTGATGGACGTGGACGAGCAGGGCACGCTGGCCCGCCTTCGTACCCACCGGATCGAATTGATCGATCCTGCGATCTCCAAGAACCGCGGCTCCATCATCAAGACTACCGGCGACGGGATGCTGGTGGAATTTCCCAGCGTCTGCGATGCGGTGGCCTGCGCCGCCGAGGTGCAGGACAGGATGCGCCGCCGCAATGCCGATGTGGCGCCCGATAAACGCATCCAGTTCCGGGTCGGCGTGAACCTGGGCGATATCATCTTTGAAGACGGCGACATCTACGGCAGTGGTGTGAATGTGGCGGCAAGGCTGGAGCAGTTTGCGGGCACAGGGGATGTCTGCATATCCGCTGCGGTTTTTGATCAGGTCCGCCGCATGGGCGAGCTGCAGTTTGAGGATCTGGGGCCGCAGCAGCTCAAGAACATTGCGGAACCGGTGCAGGTCTACCGGCTGCTTCTGGAAGGGGAGGGCACCGGCGCCGTGCCGGATCAGGACGGCAGCACCAGCGAGCCCGCTGCGGTGGTCAAGCCCTCCATCGCTGTGCTGCCCTTTGCCAATATGAGCGGCGACCCGGAGCAGGAGTTTTTTGCCGACGGGCTGACAGAGGACATCCTGACCGAACTCAGCCGCCGCCATGAATTGTTCGTGATCTCCCGCAACTCGACCTTCGTCTACAAGGGGCAGGCGGTGAACATCCGGGAAGTGGCGGATAAGCTCGGAGCCCGCTACATCGTCGAAGGCAGCGTACGCAAAGGCGGCAACCGTGTCCGGATTACTGTGCAGCTGATCGACAGCTGCAACGATTCCCATATCTGGACGGAGAAATACGACCGGACCTTGGATGATATTTTTGAGATTCAGGATGAGGTGACATCGGCCATCGTCGCCACCCTGCCGGGGCGGATCGAAGCCGCCCAGCAGGACGAAGTCTCGCGCAAAAAGCCATCGAATCTGGCAGCCTATGAGTGCGTGCTGGCGGCCAAGGTGCTGCATCACCGCAGCACCCGCGAGGACAACATCAAGGCGATGGAGCTTATCGACCGCGCGGTGAAGCTGGACCCGGAGTTTGCCCATGCCCACGCATGGCGCGGCTGCATCCGCGGCCAGGCCTGGGGGTATGGCTGGTGCGATGATGTTGAGGGGATGCTGCAGCTGGCGCTGGAGTCGATCCAGAAAGCCGCCTCGATGGATGACAATGATGCGGACGTGCACCGGCTGATGGCGGCGGTTTCCATCCTGCAGGACAATCTTGACCAGGCGCAGTACCATCAGGAACGCGCCCTGTCGCTTAATCCGAACTACGATCTGGTTGTGGTGCAGATGGGCGAGCTCCTTACCTGGCAGGGACGGCCGGAGGAGGGCGCGGAATGGATCGAGAAGGCGATGCGCCTCAACCCGCATTTCCCGGTCCGCTTCTGGAGCCACCTTGGCAAGGCGCATTTCACCGCCCGGCTCTATGCGGAGGCGTTGACGGATTTCAAACGCTTGCCTGCGCTGGACGCGGTGCAGACAGGTTTGGTCGCGGCGTGCCACAGCTGGCTGGGCAATGCACAGCAGGCGCAGGACTGCGTGGCGCAGATCAAGGCCATGCAGCCGGATGCGACCGCGGAGGGATTGCTGGCCGGGCTGCACTATGGGCGCGACGAGGACAAGGAGCATTTTACCGACGGACTGCGCAAAGCCGGGCTGGAGTAGACAAATGCAAAAAGGGCGCCGCAGCGGGCGCCCTCTTCATTTTGGACCTGAACCGGCTCAGGCGAGATCCTTATAGGAAATCTCCTTGGTGTCAGCGCCTTCGCCCACCCGGCCGCGGCGCACGATCAAGCGGTTCAGTGCGTTCACATAGGCCTTGGCCGAGGCCACAACCGTGTCGGTGTTGGCGCTTTCGCCGGTGGCGATGTTGCCGTCCTCTTCCAGCCGCACAGAGACGGTTGCCTGTGCGTCGGTGCCCTCGGTGACCGCATGCACCTGATAAAGCTGCAGGCGGGCGGTGTTCGGATAGATCTTGCGGATCGCCTTGAAGGTCGCATCCACCGGCCCGTCGCCCTCGGCGGTCTCGGTGACGTCCTTGCCGTCGATTTCCATCTCGACCGTGGATTCCGCCGGGCCGCCGGTGCCGCAGACCACTTTCATCGAAACGATCTTGAGGTGGTCGTTCTCCGCGTCAGTCCCGATGCGCATCAGCGCGATCAAATCGTCGTCGAACACTTCTTTCTTCCGGTCGGCCAGCTCCTTGAAGCGGACAAAGACGTCCTTCAGCTGGTTGTCGCCCACGTCATAGCCAAGGTGCTCGAGCTTGTCGCGCAGCGCCGCGCGGCCGGAATGCTTGCCCAACGGCAGCGAGGTGCCGGAGAGGCCGATGTCCTCTGGCCGCATGATCTCGAAATTCTCGCGGTTCTTCAGCATTCCGTCCTGGTGGATACCGCTTTCATGGGCAAAGGCGTTCTTGCCGACAATCGCCTTGTTGGGCTGCACCACGAAACCGGACACGGTCGAGACCCGGCGCGAGACATGCATGATCTTGGTGGTGTCGATGCCGGTCGACCAGGGCATGATGTCATTGCGCGTTTTAAGCGCCATCACCACCTCCTCAAGCGCGGTGTTGCCTGCCCGCTCGCCGAGGCCGTTGATGGTGCATTCGATCTGCCGCGCGCCGCCGGCCACGGCTGCCAGCGCGTTGGCGGTCGCCATCCCGAGGTCGTTGTGGCAATGGGTGGCAAAGACCACCTCGTCGGCGCCCGGCACGGTCTCGATCAGGCGCTTGATCAGGTCGGCGCTTTCCGCAGGCGCGGTGTAGCCGACTGTGTCGGGGATGTTGATGGTGGTGGCGCCCGCCTTAATGGCGATCTCGATCACCCGGCAGAGGTAGTCCCACTCGGTCCGGGTTGCATCCATCGGCGACCACTGCACGTTGTCCACCAGGTTGCGGGCGTGCGTCACGGTCTCGTGGATCTTGTCGGCCATCTCGTCCATCGTCAGGTTCGGGATGGCCCGGTGCAGCGGCGAGGTGCCGATAAAGGTGTGGATGCGCGGCTGCGCAGCCTTGCGCACCGCTTCGGCGCAGCGGTCGATATCCTTGAAATTGGCGCGCGCCAGCCCGCAGATCATCGCGTTCTTGGAGCGCTCGGCAATCTCGGACACGGCGGCAAAGTCGCCTTCGGAGGCAATCGGGAAGCCGGCCTCGATGATATCCACGCCCATCTCGTCCAGAAGCTCGGCAATCTCCAGCTTCTCGTCATGGGTCATGGTGGCGCCGGGGCTCTGCTCGCCGTCGCGCAGGGTGGTATCGAAAATCAATACACGGGATTTGTCGCCGGAAGTCGGGGATGCGTTTGTCATGATGGTATCTCTTGTCTCTGTCCTAGGCCCGTCCAGGGCATTCGTAGCCTTCGATGGCGCGCGTGCGGCAATCCTCTGAGCGGGCGCGCCGGAAGGGCACGCTCAGAGGCGGGCTAGGATCAGTAGGGCGCGCAGAGCCGCACCGCGGGACGCGGCGGCGGCAAGGGGGATATCTGCGCAAGTGGTCATGAAGGGGATTTATACAGAGGCTTAGGCGAATGGAAAGAGGGATTCTGCCCGGTGCGGTTTCACCAGTTGCCGTTGCGGCACGGCACCGATTTTTCAGCGCTGCATGCCGCTGTATGCGGTAAGTACAAGACAATAATGAAAAAATGATATAATATAAGTAAGGACCTGCTATAATTTCAATGCGGCAGTTTGTCCGCACCGCGCCTTTTTTTGAGGCAGGAACGGCAATGGGTCTTGCGCTGGCATGCTTTCCGGCGTTGACACCCCGGATCCGGCGCTCCCGTAGAGGAATGCGCCATCGATAGGAGGAAAAAGTGTCGAATAAAATTGTCCTTGGATATGACGACAGCGAGGCCGCCAAATCGGCGCTTGCTTTTGCCGTCAGCCTTGCCAAAGCGCAACGGGCAGAGCTGGTGATCGCGCATGTGCTGGAATGGTCGCCCTATTCTTTCCTCACCCCGGAGGAGATCGAGCAGCGCCACAAGCGCCGCGAGGAAGAACTGAAGCGCGCAGAGGACGCCCTGCTGGCACCGGTGCGCAAGAGCCTTGAAGACGACGGTGTCACCGTCTCAACCGAGCTGAAATACGGCCATATCGCGGAAACCCTGATCGACGTGATCAAGAAGAGTGGCGCCAGCCATCTGATCATCGGCCGCACCGGCCATTCGGCGCTGTCTTCGCGGTTGTTCGGCTCTGTCGCGGGCAGCCTGGCCCAGGCGGCCCCGGTTCCGGTCACCATCGTTCCCTAAAGATAAACTCAGAGGACAGTCATGAGGAAATCAATTAAGGCGGCAGCCCTGTCTGCGCCGCTGCTGCTGGCGGCAACCGCCCCGGCGATGGCACAATCCGTCGACGAACGCGTCAATGAGCTGTTTGCCAGCTCCACCGGCTGGTTCGTCAACCTGATCTTCAGCCCGTTCCCCGGCACCAGCTTCCCTTGGATCGTGGCCTGGCTGGTGGTCGCAGCCACTGTGTTCACCCTGTACTTCGGCCTGATCCAGTTCCGTGCCTTCCCGCACTCGATTTCGCTGGTCAAGGGCGACTACTCCGACCCCAACGACGCGGGTGAGGTCAGCCACTTCCAAGCGCTGGCAACCGCGCTGTCGGGCACCGTCGGCCTCGGCAATATCGCCGGCGTTGCGGTGGCGGTCGGCATCGGCGGCCCCGGTGCCACCTTCTGGATGATCCTGGCCGGCCTTATGGGCATGGCCTCCAAGTTCACCGAATGCACCCTGGGCGTGAAATACCGCAATGAGTTTGAAGACGGCCACGTCTCCGGCGGCCCGATGTATTACATGACCAAGGGCTTTGCCGAACGCGGCCTGCCGATGGGCAAGTTCCTGGCGGTGCTGTTCTCGGTGTTCTGCATCCTTGGCGCCTTTGGCGGCGGCAACATGTTCCAGGCCAACCAGGCACATGCGCAAATCTCTGGCGTCGTGGGCGATTACCCGGGCTGGATTACCGGCGTCGTGTTTGCTGCGGTGGTGTTTGCCGTGATCGTCGGCGGCCTCAAGTCCATTGCCCGTGTCACCGAAAAGGTCGTGCCGTTCATGGGCGTCATGTATGTGGCAGCGGCGCTTGTCATTCTGGCAATGAACGCTGACAAGATCGGCTGGGCATTCGGCCAGATCTTCGAAGGCGCTTTCACCGGTGCAGGTGTTGCCGGCGGCATGGTTGGTGCGCTGATCCAAGGCTTCAAGCGCGCGGCCTTCTCGAACGAGGCAGGCGTTGGCTCTGCAGCGATCGCGCACTCCGCGGTGAAGACCAAGGAGCCGATCACCGAAGGTTTCGTGTCGCTGCTGGAACCCTTCATCGACACCGTGGTGATCTGCACGATGACCGCGCTGGTGATCATCATCACCGGTCAGCTGATCCAGGATCCGAACACCGGCCTCTACCTGCTGGACGAAGGCGCAAGCACCATCCAGACCGTGGACGGCAACAAGGGCGTGGCGCTGACTTCTGCGGCGTTCTCCTCGGCCTTCAGCTGGTTCCAGTACGTGCTGGCGCTGGCAGTGATCCTGTTCGCGTTCTCCACCATGATCAGCTGGTCCTACTACGGCCTCAAGGCCTGGACCTTCCTGTTCGGCGAAGGCCAGACCACCGAGCTGGTGTTCAAGGTGATCTTCTGCATCTTCGTGGTGATCGGCGCAGCCGCAAACCTCGGCCCGGTGATCGACTTCTCCGACGCGGCAATCTTTGCCATGGCGGTGGTCAACATCATCGCGCTCTACTTCCTGATGCCGATCGTCAAGAAAGAGCTGAACAGCTACATGGCGCGCCTGAAATCGGGTGAGATCAAGAAGTACAGCTGATCGGCCCCATCCTGATCAAAGCTCAATGAGACAGGCCTTCCCGGGCATCCGGGGAGGCTTTTTCTTTGGCTGGCCCTAGCAGGTGTTCTCCACAATCCGGCTCAGCCCGGCAATCTGAACTGGCAGGTCTTTGGCCTGCGACTGGCAGAACCCGATCAGCAGTCCCTGTGCTGCGCCGTCCGGGTCGTGCGCAGACAGCGGCCGGATGCCAAACCCTGCTGCAGCGGCGCGCTGGCAAATTTCAGTGTCGTTCTGCCTGTCCTTCAGATGAAAGGCGATCTGCATCCCGGCATTGTGGCGGTGAAAATTTCCCAGCGCCTCCGGCCAGCCCGCCAGCGCCTCAGCCGCCGCCGCATAGCGTTCCGCATAGAGCCTGCGGGCGCGGCGGATGTGGCGGTCATACTGGCCCGAGGCCATGAATTCCGCTAGCGGCCGCTGCGCCGTGATGGCGGCACCTGCACTAGGATGGATGAACTGCGCCCGGAACCGCGGCACCAGCGCTGGCGGCAGGATCGCATAGCCCAGCCGCAGCGCGTGGGAAAACGTCTTGGAAAACGTGCCCACATAGATGCACCGCCCCTCGCGGTCCAAGGCGGCCATCGCAGGCACCGGCTGGCCCCCATAGCGGAATTCGCTGTCAAAATCGTCCTCAATGATCCAGCCGCCGCGCGCCCTGGCGGCTTGCAGAAAAGCCTGTCGTAGCGGCACCGGCAGGGTGCCGCCCAGCGGAAACTGATGCGAGGGTGTCAGCAGCGTGACCTTGGCCATCTTTTTCGGCATCTCGGCCCCGCGCGCACCAGCCCGCAGCCACTGCACCGGCCATCCACGGGCCTGCGCAAACCGCCGGGTGGGCGTGAAGCCGGGGGCTTCCAGCGCGATGTCCTCGCCCTCCACAAGAAACTCCATCGCCAGTTCCAGCGCCTCCCGCGCGCCGCTGGTCACCAGCACTTGTTCAGCGCTGCAGTCTATGCCCCGCCACCGCGCTGCATAGGCGGCGATTTCGCGCCGCAGTTCCGGGTCGCCAAAGGCATCCTCCTGGTGGCTCAGGCTCAGCGGGTTCATTCTTGCCACACGTGAAACACAGCGCGCCCAGG
>JABXIA010000233.1 GCA_013373325.1 Paracoccaceae bacterium | reverse complement strand
CGCCGACATCGGCAAGAGCGTCTCGAACACGTCCCAGCCCGCGACGCCGTCCTCGGCCTCGAACCCCAGGATCTGCCCCTTCATGCCGCTCACCACCGGCACCAGCCCGCCGGTGAACACCGACGGCACATGGATATGCACCCGCATGATCGGCTGCAGCAGCACCGCACCGGCTTCCGCCAGCGCCTCCTTCACCGCGTTCTTGCCCGCGGTCCGGAACGCATAGTCGGAACTGTCCACCGAATGATGCTTGCCATCCTTCAGGGTCACGCAGATATCCACCACCGGATGGCCATTGAGGCCCAGCGCCAGCGCCTCGCGCGCGCCCGCCTCGACCGAGGGGATGTAGTTCTTGGGCACCGCGCCGCCCTTCACGGTTTCCTCGAACACGAAACCGCTGCCGCGGGGCAAGGGCTTCACCTCGATCACCACATCGGCGAACTGGCCGGCGCCGCCCGACTGCTTGCGGTGCCGGTGATGCACCTGCACCGCTTTCTTGATGGTCTCGCGCAGAGCCGGCGGTACCGGCCCCTCCTCCACTTCGACGCCGAACTCATCCTTCAGCGCCTGCTTGATCCGCCGCATATGCAGCGGCCCCTGCAGGTTCAGCAGCACATGGCCGCTGGCTTCATCCTGGCCCAGCACCAGCGCCGGGTCGATTTCCGCCAGCCGCTCCAGCGCCGTGGACAGCCGGGCGTCATCACGCTCGTTCACCGGCGTGATCACCCGCCGGAAGGTCGAGGGCCGCGGCTGCGCCCAGCCCGGCAGCGGCGCAGCGCCGTCAAGCCCGTAAGCAAATCCCAGGTTCAGGTGATCCGATTTCACCGCCTGCCCCAAGTCGCCGGGTGTCAGCCTGGTGTTCGCCTGCGACCCGACTCCGGTCAGTGAGCCAACTGCCGCGCCGCCAACCGGCGCGCCGTTGCCGACATTGCCGTCCAGCGCCCGCACCATCACCGTCTTGCCCAGGTGCTTTACCAGATCCGCCATGCAGCCAACCGCCACCACTTTACCGTCCTGCGAAAGCCGCTCCAGCGCAGCGCCCACATCCGGAGCTTCATGGCGCAGCGACTTCATCAGCCGCATGATCCCGTTCTTGTGCTCCGCCGATCCCATCAGCGCCGGGATCAGGTCGTTGTGCTGCAGCACCTTGGTGGCCACCTCATAGGCTTCCTCGGCCATCACTTGCTGATCCTCGATCAGCTCCTCCAGCAGCGTATCGTCAAAATCCGCCAGCGCCTCCAGCAGTTCGGTTCGGGCCTCCTGCTCACGCGCGTACATGGCAACCGGCAGCTCGATCAGCGCCGAGGGCTTGCCTTCCTGATACTGCCAGGCGCGCTCGGAAATCAGATCCACAGCACCCACAACTTGGCCCTCCTCGCGGATCGGCACCTGCCGCAGGATGATGTTGTGGCTGCAATAGGCCTGAAGCGCAGCGACGATTTCCGCCACCCGGTCCGCCGCCTGGTCCATGCGGTTGACAAAAATAAAGGCGGGGACCCCCGCCTCCTCCAGCTTTCGCAGATACGGCGCGCTCAGCACCGCAGCGCCGGCGTCAGCCGGAACGCAGAGGACGGCAGCATCACTGGCCGCCAGCGCCGGACCCGCCTGCGCCAAATTGTCAGCACCGCCCGCGATGTCGATCGCAGCCCAGTCCTCGCCCATAAATGAAAAAGGCTGCAAAGCGGCGACGCCTGCAACCTCCTGCCTCTTGCCCACGGTGCCGTCCAGATTGGCCAGCGCCGAGGCCAGCGTTGATTTGCCGGACTGCGACGGTCCCAGAATAGTGAAAACGCGCATGTTCTCAGATCCTCCCTTAGCTGATGCGGCTGCCCGCCAAGGTGCGCGAACCCTTAGGTTCGCGTGAACTGCCTGCGCTGAAGATCTGCCTCACGGCTCTTTCGAGCCGGCCCATCCGCTGAGTGATTGGCGTTGGGCCACCGTTTGATGTTGGCCAGCCACCCGCGCTTGTGTCAAGCGCGCAGAGGGTGTAGCGGCGGACCCCCGCGCACGATTTTTGACGCAACCCGTGCCGATTTCCCCTCCCTCCCGCCTTTCCCTAGGGTAAGCTTGAATTATGAAAATCACCCGCAACACGCCTGAGCAGCTGATCCTGGCCGACAACCCCTGGTTCATCGGCATCTCCCTCATTCTGTTTATCCTCGTCTTTGCCGGGGCAGGCCTGGGGGCGGCCAGTACCGGCGGTGAAAATCTCTGGTTCGGCCTCTTCTTTGCCCTCGGGGGCGGCGGGATGGGCTTTGCCGCTTTCTGCCTGTTCGTGCGCCGGGTGCAGGTGATCCTCGACCGGCCCGGCGGCAGCGTCGTGATCCGGCGCCAGTCGGTGTTCGGCTACAGCCAGGTGGAGCACCGCCTCGCCGACCTCTCCCACGCCGAGGTGGAAAGCACCACCAGCTGCCGCGAGGGCCGCACCCGCACGCTCTACCGCCCGGGTCTGGTGCTGGACAGCGGCATGAGCGCCGGCCGCCACCCGGTGGTCGAGGCCTACACCAATGGCG
>JABXIA010000079.1 GCA_013373325.1 Paracoccaceae bacterium | reverse complement strand
TTCAGCAGCTCGCCGGACCAGTCACCCATCGCCAGCACCAGCTTGGGCGACCACTCCTGGCCCGTCTCGGTGGTATAGGTCCAGCCGCCGGTCCCGGACGGCTGGATCGCCCGCACGGTTTGCCGCAGGATTTCCCCGCCCATCGCTAGGAACTTCTCCGCCAGAATGGTGCCAATCCGGCCCGGAGAGGTTGCCCGGGCCTGGCCCTTGATCAGGATGGCGGCCTGAAACTCCGGTGTCAGCGCCGGTTCCAGATCGCGCAGCTCCGCCGCGCCGATCCGTTCCATCTGCGCGCCGCGGTCGCCGCGCATCCGGTAATCCACCGAATTCAGGTCCGCCGCGTCCGCATTGCGGAAGGCATGAACGTAATAGCTGTCCTGCACCAGATCCTCATGCCCGGTCCCCGCGAGGTGCTGGCGGTACAGCTCGACGCAGTTGCGGTTCAGCGTGTCCATCGCGCCGGAAATCTGCTGAATCCGCCCTTCGCGCCCTTCCGACAGGAACCGCAAGCCCCAGGGCGCGACCTTGGGCAGGTAGGCAGGTTTCACCGTCACCGGCCCCAGCGGGTCCAGCAGCCAGCCCGGCACCTTCTTCCACAGGCCCGGCATGGATTGCGGAACCACCGACCAGGGCGAGATGATGCCGGCATTTCCGTAAGACGTCGCCTGGCCCGGTGCGTCCCGGTCGATGAGCCGGACCCGCAGGCCCCTTTCTGCCAGACTCAAGGCCGAGCAGATGCCGACGATCCCGGCGCCCAGAACCGTCACATCGGGGGAGACGGGGGCGCTCATTGCGCTGCCCCGGCTTGAAGCTTGCGCTGCTGGCCTAGCTGCTGCAGCAGCACCGGCGCCATCACCGCAAGCGCTGCGATGTCGGAGCCGCCGGAGGGCGCCACCAGCAGCAGGCCCCCGACCGCCATCAGCAGCCGCCAGATACCGCCAAGCGGCGCCAGGAAATAAGCCGAAACAGCGGTGGCGATGGCAAAGACGCCCGCCGCGCAGGTCAGGGTGACCTGAGTGAAGCTCAGCAGCGTGAAATGCTCCGGCAGCACGATCAGCATGGTGGGCGCATAGACAAACACCATCGGCACCATCAGCTTGCCCAGCCCCAGGGTAAAGGCATTGAGCCCGGTGCGGAACGGATTGGAGCCCGCAATCCCCGCCGCCGCATAGGCCGAGGCGCAGACCGGCGGGGTGATCTCGGAAATCACACCGTAGTAGAGCACGAACATATGGGTGGCGAGCGGCGGCACGCCCAGCTGGCTGAGGGCCGGCGTCGCAACCGCGACCAGCATGATATAAAGCGCGGTGGTCGGCAGTCCGGCCCCCATCAGGATACAGGCCATGGCGATCAGCACCAGCGACAGGAACTGCTGGATCGACGGCTGGCTGAACGCCTCGATGGAGGTCCAGTCCAGGAAAGGCGCAATGGCTGCCGCCATGTCCGCCGCGCCGCCGGTGACCATGAAGCCAAGGCGGAAGCCGACGCCGGTGGTGTTGATCACTCCGACCACGATGCCCACCGCGGCAGAGGCCGCGCCCACGGCCAGCGCGTATTGCACGCCGACGTGGAAGCTGTCGAACAGGTCGCGGAAGTTCTGACGCTCGTTCCGGTGCAGGCAGCCGATGATGGTGAGCGCCGCCAGCATCCCCGCCATCACCGGAGTGTACCCTTCGCCGGAGTAGGGCGAGGCCTTCCACAAGATAAAGCCGAGCAGGGCAAAGGGGATCAGCAGCGTGGCCGGTTTGTCAAAGGCGCAGAAGCCGACAACGATACACAGGCTGAGACCGATAAAAGCGGCCATATTCGGCGAATATCCGGAGAACAGCACCAGCAGAAGTGCGATCAGCGGAATGATCGTATACCAGCCGTCCTTCCAGACCTGCAGGAACTTGGGCAGCTGATCCTTGGGATAGGCGGTCAGGCCCAGTTTCTTGGCGGTGAAATGCACAATCGAGATCACCCCGATATAATGCATCAGCGCCGGCACGATCGCGGCAATCACGATGGTGGTGTAAGGCACTTCCAGATACTCGGCCATCAGGAAAGAGGCCGCCCCCATGATCGGCGGGGTGATCTGCCCGCCGGCCGAGGCCGCCGCCTCCACCCCGCCTGCGAAATGGCCGGGGTAGCCCAGCTTCTTCATGTTGGGGATGGTGAGCGAGCCGGTGGAGACCGTGTTGGCAATCGACGAGCCGGAAATTGTGCCGAAGAAAGCGGATGAAACCACCGACACCTTGGCCGGACCGCCGGTATAACGGCCTGCCAGCAGCATGGCGTTGTCGACAAAGAACTGCCCCAGCCCCATCCGCTGCGCCACAACGCCGAACAGCACAAAATGGAACACCACGGTGGAGACCACCCACAGCGTCACGCCAAAGATGCCTTCGGACGGGAAGTACATGTTGTTGACGAACTGCTGCCAGTTGACGCCCGGATGCTTGAGGATTTGCGCGGGCATATAGGGGCCGAACAGCGCGTAGACCATGAACACTAGGATGATCAGCGGCAGCACAAAGCCGATGGTGCGGCGTGCGATCTCCAGCACCGTCAGGATCAGCACCGAGCCGAAGAACACATCCAGGCTGGACGGGTTGCCTTGCCGCAGCGCCTGTTCGGCGATGTCGAAGCCGAACATGTCAAAGCCGCGCCAGCTGACCCAAAGGAACAGCGCCGCCGCCATGCTGAGGCCGGTCAGCGCCCAGTCATAGAGCGGGACGTTTCCGGGGCGCAGCGGATTGGGTCCGCGCCATTCCAGGCTGCGGGCCGATTTGATCAGCGGAAAGCCCACAAAGATGAACAGGAACAGGCCCGCAAGGTGAATACCCATATGCACATGGTCCACCGGGGTGCCGAAACCAGCCGTCCACAGGTGGTAGAGGGCAAAGGCGATGCTGGCCCAATAGATGACGCCAGTCAGCCTGGGTCCGTTGTCGCGCGTGTTCAGAGCGGAGTCATACTGCTTCTCCAGCTCCTCCAGCGCCTTGTTGTCGAGATGGGTGTCCATGGACATCGGGGTCTCCAGTCCGGGGGCCGTGCCGGCGCGCGCCATTCACCCGCATTGCGGACAGGGGCGCCGGGAAACAAAAACGGCAGCAAGGCGCACCCTGCTGCCGCAGTTCAAGGGAGGTTTACTTGAGCATGCCGATTTCGCGGTAGAAACGTTCAGCCCCCGGGTGCAGCGGCACACCGATGCCCTCGACGCCGTCCAGCGCGGTTTCCAGGGTGATCGCCTTGCCCTTGGGGTGGCCGTTGTCCAGCAATTTGCGTGCGGTGTCGGACCACATCGCCTTGGTGATCTCATAGATCAGGTCTTCGGACATGTTGGCATTGGTGACCAGCATGCCGGAGACTGCGACGGTGTTCACATCATAGCCCACCCCCGGGTAGGTGCCTGCAGGAATTGTCGAAGGGATGTAATAAGGCACGGTGGTGTTGGCCATCTTGACCTCTTCCGCCGACCAATTGTGCAGTTCCATGCCCTTGGTGTTGTCGAGCTGGATCATCGCCGCAACAGGTGTGCCGGCGGCATAGAAATAGGCGTCCAGCTGGCCGTCAGCGATACGCTCGGCAGACTGGGCGTTGTTCAGCTCGGCCTCGTCGATGTTGTCGCGGTTGACGCCGTGGTCATTCAGGATCAGCTCCACCGCGATCTGGGTGCCGGAGCCGGCCTGGGCGATGCCGACGCGCTTGCCCTTCAGGTCGGCAAGCCCGCCCAGCGAGTGGCCCTTGGGCAGCACCAGGTGAAGATCTTCCGGGAACAGATTTGCGATCACCCGCAGATCGGGTTTGGCGTTGCCTTCGAACTTGCCCTTGCCGTGGTAGGCAAAATGCAGGGTTGCGGCGCCGGACAGGCCTGCTTCCATCTGGCCCGCCTGGATGGCGTTCACGTTATGCGCCGAGGCGTTGGTCGACTGCGCCATCGCCACAAGGCCGGGCACGCCGCAGTTGCCGCCCTCGTCACAGGCGCGCGAGCCGGGCGGGTTGGAAATGGCGTTGGCAATGATGCCGCCAATCGGGAAATACGTGCCGCCTGCACCGCCGGTGCCGATGCGGAAAAAGGTCATGTCCTGCGCCACAGCGGCGCCGGTCAGCATGGTGCAGGCCAATGCCGCCCCGGTCAGTTTCTTGAAAAACCCCATAATATCCTCCCTGGAGTATTGGCTGCGTCTCCTCGCGCGCAGCGCTCACCTGTGATCTTTGCATCATGGGTAAGGTAAAACATAAGTTCAAATTTAAAATTGTACTGTATACATAAATCAGTTTTATGTTAGCTTCACGCCTGAGGGCAGATCATGAATTCCCACCAACTTGCGGTTTTCCGCGAAGTCATGAAGAGCGGCTCTGTCAGCCAGGCGGCCCGCAACCTGCACCGCACACAGCCGGCCATCAGCGCTGCCATCAAGACTCTGGAAGAGGAACTGGGCCTCACGCTGTTCCTGCGCGAAGGCCGCCGTCTGGTTCCGGTGCCTGAGGCGCAGTACCTGATGGAGGAAGCGACCGAGATTCTGTCGCGGATGGAGACCGCGCAACAGAACCTCGCCAACATGCGCGACCGGGTGCAGGGCTCAATACGGATCGTGGCTATGCCAGGCCCGTCGACCTTTCTGCTGCCGGATTTCATCAGCCGCTTCGTGGCAGGCAAACCCGAGGTGCGGGTGACGCTGGCGACGCGCTCTTCGCCGCAGGTGCGCAGTCTGGTGGCGGCCGGGAGCTTTGACATCGGCTTCTGCGACATGACTCGGTTCCGTGGCGACCGTAAGCTGTATACGGCGGAAGAGCTGCCCAGTAACTGTCTGTGCGCAGTGCCCGCCAGCCATCCGCTGGCCGGCCGCCCTGTGATCACCGCCACCGATCTGAACGGCCAACCGATGGGGGCGCTGCAGCCGGACCACAACACCTACCAGGCCACCTCACAGGCCTTTCTGGCAGCCGGCTCCGAGTTCAACCTGCGTTATGATGCGCAGTATTTCCTGCCGCTGTTCCACTTTATCGCCGCGGGGCAGGCCTGTGCCGTCGTCGATGTGCTGAGCGCCGAAAGCTACCGGCGCAGCAACGCAGGAGAGGAACGTATCCGGTTTCTGCCGTTCGACCCTGCGATTCCCTTTGGCTATTCGATCCTCACCCCCAGCGAGCGTCCGCTGTCGCAGCTCGCCGCCAGTTTCGCCGAAGCCTGGCGGGGATACGTGGCAGATATGCTGATGCTGGAATCTGATTAGATGCTGTTTAAAAACGCAAAATTTTGCGCAGCAAGAACTTCATTCCGGCAGCCGCCAAGTGAAACGGAAGCCCGCCAGCATTTTGCCTTCACATTGATCTACATTATTGTATACAGTTTGGAGTGCAGAAACCCGGGCTCTCCCCGGGGCAGGTTCCATGCAGGCTTTGGGAGGTCCCGATGAAGAACACGATGAATGGCGCAGAGGCGATGGTGCGCTCTTTGGAGGCGCATGGGGTCACCCATATCTTCGGCCTGTGCGGCGACACCACGCTGCCCTTTTACGATGCGATGAACCGGTTGGAGCATGGCATCACCCATGTCCTGACCCGCGATGAGCGCAGCGCGGCTTACATGGCCGACGGGTTTTCCCGCGTGACCGGCCGGGTGGGGGTCTGCGAGGGGCCGTCCGGCGGCGGTGCCACATATATCCTGCCGGGGCTGATCGAGGCCAACGAAAGCTCCTATGCGGTTTTGGCGATCACCACCGACATCTCGGTGGGGTCTTACGGGAAATACCCGCTGACCGAGGTCAATCAGGAGGTCCTGATGGGGCCGCTGACCAAGTTCAACACGGTGATCAAGCGGGCCGACCACATCCCGCGCATGGTGCGCCAGGCGTTCCGGGCAATGACCACGGGCCGCTCGGGCTCGGCGCATCTGGGGCTGCCTTATGACATCCAGTATGATGATGTTCAGGCCGATGACATCTGGGGCGACCCCAAGCATCAAAGCTATCCCGCCTACCGCGCGGCACCGGAACCCGGCGCGGCAGAGGCCGCGGTTGAGGCCATACTGTCCGCAAAATCGCCGCTGATCGTCTGCGGCGGCGGCGTAGTGATCTCCGGCGCAATGGAGGAGCTGGGCAGGCTTGCCTCTCGCCTCGACATCGCCGTGGGCACCTCGATCTCCGGCAAGGGATCACTGGCCGATACCCATCCGCAATCGCTGGGGGTTGTCGGCTCCAACGGCGGCACCGACGAGACTTGGGAGATGATGGAGGGCGCCGATCTGGTTGTCTTTATGGGCTGCCGCGCCGGATCCACCACCACCTCGCGCTGGGAAGCGCCGAAACCCGGCCAGCGCATCGTGCATTTCGACAATGATCCGATGGTGATCGGCGCCAACTACCCGACCGAGGTCGGTGTGGTGGCCGACCTGAAGCTCAGCTTGCAGGCAGTGAACGCCTATCTGGATGACCGCGAGGGCAACCTGCCGGGCTTCGGTGCAGCTTCGAAAATCGCCGACATCAAACAGCGCAAGTTTGCCAAGTTCGAGGAGCTGGCACACAGCAAGACCGACCAGGTGCTGCCGGAGCAGATCATTCATGCGCTGAACCAGAACCTGCCCGAGGATGCCATCGTGGTGTCCGACCCCGGCACCAGCTGTCCCTATTACAACGCTTATTCGCAGCAGAAACACCCGGGCCGCCAGTACATCACCAACCGCGCGCATGGCGCTCTGGGCTATTCGCTGTCGGCGTCGCTCGGCGCCTGGTTCGGGCGGCCCGGAGCCAAGGTCGTGGGTATGATGGGCGACGGCTCCTTCAACTTCACTTGCGGCGAGCTGGAAACCGTGGTGCGCTGTAATGCGCCGATCACCTATGTGGTGTTCTCCAACGCCAACTTTGGCTGGATCAAGGCCAGCCAGCGGGACGACTGCGGCAAGCGGTACTACAATGTGGACTTCAACCGCACCAACCACGCCGCTGTGGCGGAAGCGTTCGGGGTCAAGACCTGGCGGGTAGAGCGACCGGAAGATCTGGACGGCGCCATCAAGGAGGCCTTTGCCCACGACGGCCCGACCCTGATTGACGTGGTCTGCCAGGCGCTGGAGGATTCCGCCGCCCCGGTCCGGCGCTGGATGGGCTGAGGCCATTCAAATCAGATGAAGCAGAAGGCCGGGAACGTCGCGTTTCCGGCCTTGTCTCATTTGCCGGACGCCCGCTATGAATTCATCCAACCCGCACTCAGGAAAGGCGCCCACAAATGGATACCCCCAATGTCCCCAAACCCGGCGCCATGCTGCATTTGCGCGGCAACACGCTGTCGGAAGGAGATCCGGTTGCGCTGCCGCTGACGCAAAGCTCCATGTACCACCTACCGGGCGACTGGACAGGCGGCCCCAGCTATGGCCGGGTGGATAATGCGACCTGGGAGCATCTGGAACATGTGCTGGGGTACCTGGAGGACGCGCCTGCGCTGGCCTATCCGTCGGGCATGGCGGCGATCTCGGCGGCGCTGTTTGCCACCGTCAAAGCAGGCTCGAAATTGCTGATCCCGTCTGATGGCTATTACGTCACCCGGCGCCTGAGCGAGCGGTTCTTGCAGAACCTCGGCGTTGAGGTGCACCAGCGGCCGACCACCAGTTACGCAAAGGGCGGGTTTGATGGCTTTGACGTTGTTCTTGCGGAAACACCTTCGAACCCCGGACTGGACCTCTGCGACCTGCGTGCGATTGCGGAGGCGGTGCACGCGGCAGGCGGGCTGCTGATCGTTGACAACACCACCATGACCCCGCTGGGCCAGCGGCCGCTGGAGCTGGGCGCCGATGTGGTTGTTGCCTCAGACACCAAGGCGCCGGGCGGCCATTCCGACGTGCTGATGGGGCATCTGGCGACCCGCAATGCGGATGTTTTGCAGGCCGCGCGCGAGTGGCGCCAGTTCGGCGGCGGCATCCCCGGCCCGCAGGAGGCCTGGCTGGCGCACCGCGGGCTGGAGACCCTGGAGCTGCGCTTTGAAAGGATGTGCAGCACCGCTGAGGTGCTGGCCGAACGGCTGGCCGCGCATCCGCTGGTGCAGGCGATCCGCTTTCCGGGGTTGAAGTCCGATCCCTCGCATGAGCTGGCGCAACAGCAGATGGCACGGTTCGGCTTTCTGATTTCAATCACCCTGGACAGCGCGGAACAAGCGGATGCCTTCATCAACAGCTGCCCGCTGATCCGCTCCGCAACGTCGTTTGGCGGGGTGCATACCTCAGCTGAGCGCCGCGCCCGCTGGGGTGATGCCGTGGCGCCGGGGTTTATCCGCATTTCGGTTGGCACTGAACCGGCAGAGGAATTGTGGAGCGCTATGGCGGCTTCGCTTGACGCATTGCAGACGTAAAGGGCAGTGTTTTCCGCCGCTGTCCCCGCGGGGACTGGGGGAGAAGAGCCTCTTAAATCAGCGACTGGTACAGCGCCATAAGCCAGCTGCAGAAGGCCTTGACCTCCTCCCGCTGGCCTGCGCGGTCATTGATCACGATGTAATGCGAGCGCCGTTTCGGCAGCTTGTACGCCGTCGGAACCACCACCAGGCCCTGCTCGATGTACTGCCGGGCAAAGCTTTCCAGCACCATCGTCACCCCGTGGCCGGCCGCCACGGTTTGCAGCGCCAGCAGGGAGGAATCCGCCTTAAGCCAGTCGGCGGGCGTCTGCAGGTTCAGCCCGTGCAATTCTGACAGGCGGCCCCAGTCGGTTTCCGAGCCGAAAATCTGCACCACGTCGGATCCGGCCAGATCATGAATCGACGGGTCGCCGCCCAGATCGTGCAGGTAGCCTGGGCTGCAGACCGGCACCGCGTTTTCGTGGCCCAGATGCAGCACCTCGCTTTTCTGCCAGTCGCCGCCATAGCGGATGTCGATGTCCAGACCTTCCTCGTCGAACCGGTTGGCCCAGACCGATGTGGTCAGCTCTACCAGGATATCCGGATGCGCCGCTTGAAAACGGCCAAGTTGGGGCGCGATGACCAAGGCTGCGCAGGAGATTGAGGCCCGAACCCTGACCACCCGCTTACGTCTCTTGCCGAACAGGCCGGCGGTGGCCTGCTGCATATCGATGAAGGATTTGCGGATCGGCTGGGCATAGGCCTGGCCGGTGTCAGTGAGCGCCACCCCGCGGGGAAGGCGTTTGAACAGCTGGGTGTTCAGATGCTTTTCCAGCAGGCGGATCTGCTGGCTGATGGCAGCGGGCGTAAGGCCCAGCTCCTCCGCCGCGGCGGAGAAACTGTTCAGCCGTGCGGCGGCCTCGAAGGCCTTGAGCCAAGTTACGTGGGGCAGGTCGGTCATGGCACAAGCTTTAAGCACAGTTAAGTCATAGGGGCAAAACACATTGTTTGATTTGTATCTAAGGCGCTGCGCAATCTGAGGGGAAACCAACGGACCCGGGCGTGCCATGGCGCAGACATTCGACTTCATCATCGTGGGGGCCGGTTCGGCCGGCTGCGTTCTGGCCGACCGGCTGACCGCCAATGGCCGCTACAAGGTGCTGCTGGTCGAGGCCGGCGGCAGCGACCGGCGGTTCTGGATCAAGATCCCGGTGGGTTACGGCTTCACTTTCTCGGACCCCAAGGTGAACTGGCGCTACTCCGCCGCGGCGGACCCGGGGCTGAACGGGCGTGCCGCCTATTGGCCGCGGGGCAAGGTGCTTGGCGGCTCCAGCTCCATCAACGCGATGGCCTATGTGCGCGGGCTGCCGCATGATTTCGACGACTGGGAGGCCGCAGGCGCCACCGGCTGGGGTTGGGACAACGTGCGCCGCAGCTATGAGGCGCTGGAGACCAACGACGAATGGCATGAGGGCCGCCGCCGCCTGCGCGGGACGGGGCCGGTGCGCGTTACCGACCTCAGCGAGCGGATGCATCCCTTTGCCGAGAACTTTCTCGCCGCCGGGCAGGACATAGGGTGGCCGTTCCTGCCGGACATGAACGCGGCAGCGGAGGAGGGAGCCAACACGCTGCCCAGCGAGGGGATGGGCTATGCCCGCAGCACGGTGAAAGACGGGCGGCGCTGGTCCTCGGCGGATGCCTTCCTGCGGCCCGCGATGAAGCGCGGCAACCTGACGGTGATCAGCGGCGCGCTGGTCGAGAAGGTGTTGACCAAGTGCGGACGCGCCATCGGCGTGGCCTTCCGGGTGAAGGGCCAGCCGCAAACCGCCATGGCGGCGCGCGAAGTGATCTTGAGCGCGGGTGCGGTGAACTCTCCGCAGCTCTTGCAGCTCTCCGGCATCGGCCCGGCGGCGCTGCTGCAGCGGCACGGGATCGAGGTGGCTCATGACCTGCCGCAGGTGGGGCAGGGGATGCAGGATCATCTGGCGGTCTCGCATTTCTACTGGGCCAATACTGCGACGCTGAACGACCGGCTGGGCAGTTTTGCCAAGCAGGTGAAGGCCGGGCTGCAGTATGTGCTGACCCGCAAGGGACCGCTGAGCGTGCCGGTCAATCAGTGCAGCGGCTTTGTCCGCACGGCGGGCGCAGCACTGCCGGATGTGCAGGTTTATTGCAACCCGGCGTCTTACTCGACGCAGGCAAATGGTAAGCCGCAGATCGACAGGGACAACGGCTTCCTGCTGTGCGTGCAGCCGAGCCGCCCAGTCAGCCGCGGTCAGATCACTATCCAGTCTGCGGATCCTGCGCAGGCACCGCTGATCGAGCCGAACTCTTTGTCGGCGGAGGAGGACAAGGCAACCGCCATCCGTGCCAGCCATCTGCTGCAGGCGCTGGCCGCCACCCCCGCCATGAAACGGGTCACGCGACAGCGACGGGTGCCGGATATCGCCGGAATGGATGATGCGGCGCTGCTGGAGAACTTCCGTGAACGCGCAGGCAGCGTGTTTCATGCAAGCTGCACGTGCCGGATGGGGCATACTGCAACCGACTCGGTGCTGGATGCGCGGCTCAGGGTGCATGGGATGGCGGGTTTGCGGGTGATCGACGCCTCGTCGTTTCCGAATGTGACCTCAGGCAACACCAACGCACCGACGATGATGCTGGCGGCGCGCGGGGCGGAAATGGTTCTGAAAGATAACGAAAACAGGCCCTTGGCGGCTGAATGACAGGGAAATTCAGATGAAACTCGACACCATCGAAACCTTTGTGTTCGGCAACCCGCCGCCGCGCCATGGCGGGCGCTATTTCATCTTTGTGCGCCTGACCACCGCCTGCGGCATCACCGGGGTGGGGGAGATCTATAACGCGACCTTCGGCCCGGACCTGTGCTGTGCCATGGCAGAGGAGATGTTCGCCCGCCAATTCGAAGGCTGCGATCCGCATCACATCGAGAAGCTGTGGCGGAAATCCTATGGCGCGGGTTACACCATGCGTCCTGATGTGACGGTGATGGGAGTGCTGAGCGGTCTGGAAATGGCCTGCTGGGACATTATCGGCAAGGCCGCGGGCAAGCCGGTTTATGAGCTGATGGGCGGCCAGGTGCATGAGCGGCTGCGCAGCTATACTTACCTGTACCCGCCGGAAGGCGATGTGTACCCGGACCCGGACACGCCCAATGTCTACAACGACCCGGATCTGGCGGCGGAGGTCGCGTTGCAGCGGGTGGAGCAGGGCTTCACCGCGGTGAAATTCGACCCCGCAGGCCCTTACACCATCTATGACGGCCACCAGCCGCGGCTTGAGGATCTGGAGCGCAGCGAGATGTTCGTCAAACGCATCCGCGAGGCGGTCGGCACCCGCGCGGATCTGCTGTTCGGCACCCATGGGCAGTTCACCGTCTCCGGCGCCAAGCGGCTGGCGCGCCGGCTGGAACCCTATGAGCCGCTGTGGTTCGAGGAACCGGTGCCGCCGGAGAACCCTGCCGATATGGCGGAGGTGGCGCGGTTTACCTCTATTCCGGTCTCCACCGGCGAGCGGCTTTGCACCAAGCATGAATTCGCCCGCATGCTGGAGGCCGGGGCGGCCTCGATCCTGCAGATGGATCTGGGGCGGGTCGGCGGTCTCTTGGAGGCCAAGAAGATCGCCTCCATGGCCGAGACGCGGCAGGCCCAGATCGCGCCGCATCTTTATTGCGGGCCGGTGGTGGCGGCGGCGAACATCC
>JABXIA010000280.1 GCA_013373325.1 Paracoccaceae bacterium | reverse complement strand
TTCCACATAGGCAACCCCATCCCTTCTGGGAATGATTCCCGGCGGATGGATTCGTCTGTCTGCCTTACCACCTCGAAATGCTGGACCCTCTGGCCACACTGCCACGGTCAAGTGTTGTGAAAAAAGGTTCCGGCGTTACGGAACCGCAACGAAAAGGAAAGTGACACGTGGCACGTATTGCCGGCGTTAACATCCCGACTGCAAAGCGGGTTCCCATCGCCCTCACCTACATCACCGGTATCGGCAACACCTCGGCGAAAGCCATCTGTGAGGCTGTTGGCATCGACGCAACCCGTCGTGTGAACGAACTGTCCGACGCTGAAGTTCTGGCTGTGCGCGAGCACATCGACGCCAACTACACCGTCGAAGGCGACCTGCGCCGTGAAGTGACCATGAACATCAAACGCCTGATGGATCTGGGCTGCTACCGTGGCCTGCGCCACCGCCGCAACCTGCCGGTCCGCGGTCAGCGCACCCACACCAACGCCCGCACCCGCAAGGGCCCGGCCAAGCCGGTCGCCGGCAAGAAGAAGTAAGGGAGGGTTTGATCAATGGCACGTGATAAGACTCGCGTTAAGCGTAAAGAGCGCAAGAACATCGCCACCGGCGTTGCTCATGTGAACTCCTCGTTCAACAACACCAAGATCCTGATCTCCGATGTGCAGGGCAACGCGATCTCTTGGTCGTCCGCCGGCACCATGGGCTTCAAAGGCTCCCGGAAATCCACTCCTTACGCCGCTCAGATGGCTGCTGAGGACGCGGGCAAGAAAGCCCAGGAACACGGTGTGAAGACCCTGGAAGTCGAAGTTCAGGGCCCCGGCTCTGGCCGTGAATCGGCTCTGCGCGCACTGGCCGCTGTCGGCTTCAACATCACCTCGATCCGTGATGTGACCCCGATCGCGCACAACGGCTGCCGCCCGCCGAAGCGCCGCCGCGTCTAATTCGAATTTTTTGCTGGGGCCCCGCTTGATTCGCAGGGCCCCAGTGCGTCATTTAAACCTCGGGCGTCCTTGGCCTTCCGGACATGGGGCAAGGACAGGAATGGAGGGAACGCATGATCCACAAGAACTGGGCAGAGCTGATCAAGCCGGCACAGCTGGAAGTGAAGCCGGGCAACGATCCTGCACGCCAGGCAACCGATGTTGCAGAGCCGCTGGAACGCGGTTTCGGCCTGACCCTGGGCAACGCGCTGCGCCGCGTGCTGATGAGCTCGCTGCAAGGCGCCGCCATCACCAGCGTGCAGATCGACAACGTGCTGCACGAGTTTTCCAGCGTCGCAGGTGTGCGTGAAGACGTCACCGATATCATCCTGAACCTCAAGCAGGTCTCCCTGCGCATGGAAGTCGAAGGCCCCAAGCGCCTGTCGATCAATGCCAAGGGCCCGGCCGTCGTCACCGCAGGCGACATTGCCGAGACCGCCGGCATCGAGGTTCTGAACCGCGATCACGTGATCTGCCACCTGGACGACGGCGCCGACCTGTTCATGGAACTGACCGTGAACACCGGCAAAGGCTATGTCTCGGCAGACAAGAACAAGCCGGAAGACGCACCGATCGGCCTGATCCCGATCGACGCGATCTACTCGCCGGTCAAGAAGGTCTCCTATGACGTTCAGCCGACCCGTGAGGGCCAGGTGCTGGACTATGACAAGCTGACCATGACGGTGGAAACCGACGGCTCCATCACCCCCGATGACGCCGTGGCCTTTGCCGCCCGCATCCTGCAGGACCAGCTGGGCATCTTCGTCAACTTCGACGAGCCGGAATCGGCTGGCCGCCAGGACGAGGACGATGGTCTGGAGTTCAACCCGCTTCTGCTCAAGAAAGTGGACGAGCTGGAACTGTCCGTCCGTTCGGCAAACTGCCTGAAGAACGACAACATTGTCTACATCGGCGACCTGATCCAGAAAACCGAAGCCGAGATGCTGCGCACCCCGAACTTCGGCCGCAAGTCGCTGAACGAGATCAAAGAGGTTCTGTCGGGCATGGGCCTGCACCTTGGCATGGACGTCGAGGACTGGCCGCCGGACAACATCGAAGATCTGGCCAAGAAGTTCGAAGACAGCTTCTAAAGGTTTCGAGGAGGGCTCCGGCCCTCCTCTTCAATGCCCGGAACTGCCGGGGACGACACGGGCATCCGCCCCAAGGTGAGCGGCTGACACGCATCAGCCGCCTGACAAAGCAAAACGCAAGATAAGGAATTGTAAAATGCGTCACGCACGTGGTTACCGCCGCCTGAACCGTACTCATGAGCACCGCAAGGCCCTGTTCTCCAACATGGCCGGCTCGCTGATCGAGCACGAGCAGATCAAGACCACCCTGCCCAAAGCAAAAGAACTGCGCCCGATCGTTGAAAAACTGATCACTCTGGCGAAGCGCGGCGATCTGCACGCCCGCCGTCAGGCAGCTTCCAAGCTGAAAGAGGACAAGGACGTCGCGAAACTGTTCGAGGTTCTGGGCCCGCGCTACAAGGACCGTCAGGGCGGCTATGTCCGTGTCCTGAAGGCCGGCTTCCGCTATGGCGACATGGCTCCGATGGCGATCATCGAGTTCGTCGACCGCGACGTTTCCGCCAAAGGCGCCGCCGACAAGGCCCGCCTGGCAGCAGAAGAAGCGGCCGCCGAAGCTGACGAATAAGACGCGCTGACCCTTTCGGGTTTGACTGTCTGGCCCCCGCTCCCCCGGAGCGGGGGTTTTTCGTGACGCGACGACAATCTGCGGATGTTTTGGATTCATTTTTTGTGCGAAAGAGAATCGTAATTTTATTCTGATTTCACTGCCGTATCCCTTTAGTTCCGGATCGGTCGTGATGAAAAAGAAGAACCCTCCCGCAGCCAGGCGGTTTTCCCTGGCAAACCTCAGTACGAAGACGAAAATCGTTTCGGTGGCCCTGTTTCCGCTGCTGCTGGTGCTTGGCGTCGGCGTGATGGCTGTTCTGGACCTGGGCCGCATGGAGAAGACCTCCAAGGCGGTCGATCACACCGGCCGGATCCTGAGCGAGTCGCAATCGCTGGCGGTGGCTGCGCTGGACATGGAATCCGGGCTGCGCGGCTACCTGCTGGCGGGGCGGGAAGAGTTTCTGGCGCCCTATGAGGCAGGCCAGGCCGACCTGGCAGAGGCGCTGACGGCGCTGAAGGGTCTGGCGTCGGATGATCCCGAAATGCTGGCGGATTTGCAGGAGGCAGAGGAGATCCTGGCGGGCTGGCAGGAGAATGTGGCCGCCGGCGCCATCGAGCTGCGCCGCGAAATCGGCGACGCCATGAGCATGAACGACATGGCCGATGCGGTGAAGAAGTCCAAGGGCCGGATCCTGTTTGACGAGTTCCGCGCCGAGGTCGGCAAGATCATCGAGGACGAGGAGGTGGAGCTTGCCAACCGCCGCAACATCTTCTCCTCGCTGGTCAATGCCGGGATTGCCGATCCGGATTATCTGGGCGCCTCGCTGGAGGAAGTGGAGAAGGCCCATGAGGTGATCAGCACCGCCAAGGACCTGCTGGCCGCCGCCGTCGATATGGAAACCGGCGTGCGCGGCTTCCTGCTGGCGGGCGACCGGGCGTTTCTGGACCCCTACATGGAGGGCAACGAGCGCTTTAACGAGATCCTTGCGGACTTGCGTTTGGCTTTCAGCGACAAGCTGATGCAGACCAACCGCCTGAACACGGTGGCTGAGATCATCGGCAACTGGCGCAATGACGTGGTGGTGCCGATGCTGCAGCTGCGCCGGTTGATCGGCAGCGCTGCCACCATGGACGACATGGCCGACCGGGTGGCCGAGGGGCAGGGCAAGGCGTATTTCGACCGATTCCGCGAATCCCTCGCCTCGCTGCAGGCCCGCGGCACCGAAACCATGGCCGCCCGCCGCGCCGCCAGCGACCGCATCGCGGAGCACACCCGGATCTTGATCCCCGCCGCAATCGGCGCGGCGATTCTGATCGGCGCGGTGATGGCGCTGGTCACCAGCTCCGGCATCGCCTCCGGCATCCGCCGCATCGTGGTGTCGATGCGCGGTCTGGCAGAGGGCGACAACGCCGTCGAGATCCACGGCCAGCACCGGGGCGACGAAGTCGGCGACATGGCCCGCGCGCTGGAGAAGTTCCGCGACGAGCTGGTGCGGATGCAGGAAGCCGAACAGCAGAAGGCGCAAAGCAAGGACGCGGAGCTGGCCGGCGTGGTGCAGGAGCTGAGCGAGCGCCTGTCGCGGCTGTCGCACGGCGACCTGACCATCCGCATCGAAGATCCCTTCCCGGAGGAATACGAGCAGCTGCGGGCAGACTTCAACGGTTCCATCGACAACCTCACCGCCACTGTGCAGGAGGTGATCGGCGCCTCGGCCAGCATCCGCAATGGTGCCGCCGAGATCAGCCAGGCCTCCGACGACCTGTCGCACCGCACCGAAAGCCAGGCCGCGACGCTGGAGGAGACTGCCGCCGCCATCGACGAGCTGACCGCCAGTGTGCGCTCGGCCGCGGAAGGCGCGCGCAACGTCGAGACCACGGTGCGGGAGGCCCGACAAGAGGCCGAAAGCAGCGGCGAGGTGGTGCAGGATGCGGTGACCGCGATGAGCGGCATCGAGGACAGCTCCAACAAGATCTCGCAGATCATCTCGGTGATCGACGACATCGCCTTCCAGCCCAACCTGCTGGCGCTGAACGCCGGCGTGGAGGCCGCCCGCGCGGGCGAGGCGGGCCGCGGCTTTGCGGTGGTTGCCTCGGAAGTGCGCGCCCTGGCGCAGCGCTCCTCGGATGCGGCGATGGAGATCAAGACGCTGATCGGCGACAGCTCGCGCCAGGTGGCGGAGGGCGTGGATCTGGTCGGCCGCGCCGGCCAGGCGCTGCGCTCCATCGCCGGCCGGGTCAGCCATATCTCGCAGCTGGTGTCGGAGATCGCCGAAGGCGCGGCGGAGCAATCCACCGGCCTGCTTGAGATCAACACCGGCGTCACCCAGCTGGACCAGGTGACCCAGCAGAACGCGGCGATGGTGGAACAGGCCACCGCCGCGGGCCACATGCTGAACACCGATGCGATCAAGCTGGCCGAGCTGGTGGCGCGCTTCCAGGTGGACGGCAGCGCCGCCGCGCCTGCCGCCCCTGCGGCGCCTGCGCCCTCTGCCCACGGCGGCGATGACTGGGAGATCGAGGCCAGCCCGCTGCCCGCCGCAGCGATGCCTGCGGCAGAGGGCAATGCCGCCCGCGATCTGTGGCAGGATTTCTGACCCGCCCCAGCCCGTAAAGCAGGCCCTCCCGCGCGGAGGGCCTGCTGCCATTTTCCGGGGTGACAGGGGGGCGAATCTCCGCTAGCGTCCGTCCCATGACCCGCACCTACGCCGCATTCTGGTATTTCTTTTATCCGCGCCACATGGCGGACGGAGGGGTCAGCGCATTCTGAACACCAGGATCGGAACGCACCAGGATACCACCAACCGCCCGCAGCCCGCAGGCGGTTTTTTTGTATCCGCCGCAGCGCC
>JABXIA010000407.1 GCA_013373325.1 Paracoccaceae bacterium | reverse complement strand
GAAGTTTGGACTGCATGACAACCCTCAGAACGGCAGAACGACGTCAAGCAACTGCTGGCCGTAGCGCGGCTGCTGCACGTCGGTGATTTGGCCGCGGCCGCCATAAGAGACCCGGGCAGAGGCGATCTTGTCGTATGTGATTTCGTTCTGGCGGCTGATATCCTGTGGCCGGACGTAACCGGTGACCAGAAGCTCCCGCAATTCGAAGTTCACCCGCAATTCCTGGGTGCCGCTGATTGCCAGAACACCATTTGGCAGCACGTCGACAACGGTTGCGGCGACCCGCAATTCCAGCTTCTCGCTGCGCTTTACGGATCCCTTGCCGCCCGAAGAACTGGAGCTGCCGAGCTCGACCGCGTCAGCGGATGAGGCGCCATCCGGAAGCTTTTCGTCCAGGCGTTGCGGCAGGCCAAGCAGGTGCGGCACGTTCAGGCTTTCGGAACCTGAACGCGACCGCTTGGTGTCGTTGGAGATCTCCGCTTCTTCGTCGATTTCAATCACCACGGTCAGGATGTCACCGCGCTTGATGGCGCGGCGGTCTCCGAGCAGCGACTGCTGTGAGCCGCTCCAAAGCGACGCGCCATCAACGGTGCGCCGGGTTTGGGTTTGCGCGGGCAGACCCTGGTAGAGCATTGCAACATGCTCTGGCGATTCATTTGCCGGAGTGAAAGAGGGCGCTTTACCCAAATGATCCATCCGGCCGCAGGCACCCAGCAGGGCGAGACCGAAGAGCAGTGGTTTGACGGGAGAGAAATTCTTGGACATCAGTTTACCTCAACAGAGCCGTCTTGAGCGATACGGCCGGTGACGGTGGTGCGGGATGAAAGGTTCATGACCCGGACAGCCTCGCCGGCAGCACCGCGGCCAAGCGCCCGGCCTTCTGCGGCGATGGAAAGTCCGCCCTGACGGAAGATCAGAGTCACGAGGTCGTTGCGTTCAACAATGGCAGGCGGACCAATATCGCCTGCTCTTAGAGGTCTGCCTGCATAAAGAGCGACCCGCGCTTCCAAGCCGACAACTTCAGCAGGGTCCGACAGCGCGCCGAGGATTTCGCCCTTTTTCAGCGCCAGATCTTCGGCGCTCAAAATGGTTTTGGCGCGGATCGTGCGGGTTGGTACCAGGTAATCCGCCCAGACCGGTGGGGCACAGAGCGTGGCGGCAGTCAGGCAGGCAAGGACAAGTTTCATCAGCGCACCTGCGTGGTTGCGCCCATCATCTGATCGACAGCGGAGATGACCTTGGCGTTCATTTCGTAGCCGCGCTGGGCTTCAATCAGTTCGGTGACTTCGCGTACTGCATCAACCGAGCTGGCTTCCAGGTACCCCTGGCGGAAGGTGCCTAGCCCGTCTTCGCCGGCGGTGGACAAGTTGGCAGTACCAGAGGCTTCGGTCTCGGTGAACAGGTTGCTTCCAATCGCTTCGAGACCCTTGGGATTGGTGAAGCTTGCAAGCGAAAGCTGGCCCAGAAGCTGGCCTTCGGTGGTTTCATTGAAATATCCGTAGACCTCGCCCTCAGCATTGATCGAAATGCTGGTGGCGTCGTCAGGGATCGTGATTTCAGGAGAAACCGCAAACCCGTCGGACGTTACAATCAACCCCTCAGCAGTGCGCTTCAGCGCCCCATCCCGGGTATAGGCGCTCTGGCCGGAAGGCAGGGTCACTTCCAGGTAGCCCTTGCCGTCGATGGCGATATCCAGATCGTTGTTGGTCTGCTGCAGCGCACCTTGTGCCAAATGCACCGATACTGCAGCCGCGCGCACACCAAGCCCCACCTGCACGCCGGTAGGCAGCACGGTTCCGTCGGAGGCATTTACCGTGCCGGCCCGCGAGATTTGCTGGTAATGCAGGTCGGCGAACTCGGCACGCCGCGCGTTGTAGGCGGTGGTGTTCATGTTTGCGAGGTTGTTGGAGATTGTCTCCACCCGCAGCTGCTGGGCGCTCATGCCGGTCGCGGCGATTTTCAAGGCACGCATCTGGATTCTCCTAGGTCTTGATCAAGTTCTTGATGGCATTGCGGATGCGCTCGTCTTCCGATTCCAGGAAGCTTTGGCCCATCTCATAGGCGCGCTGGACTTCGATCATCCGGGTCACCTCGGAAATCGCGTTCACATTGGACCCTTCCAGGAAACCCTGCAGGACACTTGCGTCCAGGGTTTCCTCGATTTCTCCTTCAACGCGGAACATCACCCCGTCCTCGCGCACCAGCGTGCGATTCTCGACCGGCTTGAATAGCCCGAGCTGTCCCAGCAGACGGCCGTTTGCACTGATCGACCCGTCAGCACCTACTTCGATTTTGCCGGCATCCGGCGGCACGAAGACCGGTGCGCGGCCTGCGTCCAAGACCCGGTAACCATCCATGGTCACAAGATCGCCGGCAGAATTCGGGGAGAAGGCGCCGGACCGTGTCAAGCGCTCACCCTGAGGTGTTTCGACCATGAAGAATCCGTCACCTTCAACCGCGAAATCAAACGTGCCGCCGGTTTTGGTAAGCTGACCCTGCTCCATTGAGGTGTTGAAGATGTTCGCGCGCGACATCGACAGCGACTCCTGGCCGGGAGCGGACTGTACGAATTCTGAGAAAATCAGCCCCTCCTGGCGATAGCCGGTGGTGGCGGAGTTTGCGATATTATTCGCGATGACACGCATCTCGCGCATCAGCCCCGATTGACGGGAAAGTGTGGCGTAACCTGCGGCTTCCATTAAAAACCTCCGGCAATCATCGGAACAATGTGGCCATCAAAAAAGGCTACAAGTGTTTGCGTCATGAAGCCCATCGTCATCCAGAACACGACAATGATGGCAGTCAGCTTGGGCACAAAGGTCAGAGTCATTTCCTGCACGGAAGTCAGAGCCTGGAACAGGCCAATGGACAGGCCAACGGTCAGGGCGACAACCAGAATCGGTGTCGACATTGTGACGGCTGCCCACATGGCCTGGCGCAGAGTGTCGTAGAAGAGGCTTTCGCTCATCATGGCTCAGACCGGCATCCTCAGGATTTCCTGGTAGGCCTCGACCACCTTGTTGCGCACGGTGACAG
The DNA here is from genome assembly GCA_013373325.1 of Paracoccaceae bacterium. Taxonomy (GTDB): domain Bacteria; phylum Pseudomonadota; class Alphaproteobacteria; order Rhodobacterales; family Rhodobacteraceae; genus Leisingera. Next base: position 4,766 of record JABXIA010000407.1, on the reverse strand, counting down.
CGGTCTCAACCGCCAGTTCGGTCTGTGCAAGCGCCTGCACAAGGGCGTGCGGATCTGCCTGAGAGGTCATGGCCTGCACGGAGACCTGCTCGCTGCTTTGCAAGGTCGTCGCAAAGCTCTCGAAACTCTCCTTAAGGCGGGCGCCAGCACTGGCGGCCTCATGGTTCGGGTCTGCTTTGGTGGCAGGGCGGGCGGCCGCGTAGCCGCTGGCGGCGGAAAGACTGCGAATATCCATTCTGGATCTCCAAATATTTCGGTTATCGTCTCAAAAGGTCCATCAGCGAGGCTGACATCGATCGGGTTTGCTCGAACATCTTCAGATTGGCCTCGTAGCTGCGCTGGGCTTCCCGGGCATCGGCGATCTCGATCATCAGATCGACGTTCGAGCTCTTGTAGTGGCCGCTTTCGTCTGCCAGCGGATGCGAGGGATCATACACCTCCTCCAGGTCGCGCCGGTCCAGGGTTACCCTGCCTGTGCGAACGTGCTCCACATCGGTCTGAAGCTCGCGAACAGCTTCAAACGGCACGGTTTTCCGGCGGTAGCCAGGAGTGTCTGCGTTGGAAATGTTCTCGGATACATGCCGCAGCCGCGAGGCTTGGGCCTTGAGGCCGCTGGCGGTGACGGAGAGGGCTCTGGAAAATTCACTCATCGCTCATTCCCCTCAGGTTTTGCCCAGGCTGGCGCGCAGAATATTCATGGAGGATTTGTAGATCGTCATGGCGCGCTTATGCTGTCGCGCAGTTTCAACCCCCTTCAGCAATTCGGTTTCGACGGACACCGAGTTGTCATTGGGGTCACTGCCTGCGTCGGTTGAGGTGACAGCCCAGTCCAGATTGCTGCCAGCGGCGCCATTTAAATGGCTGCCGCGGGATGCGATCATGCTGGCCGGGCGAGCGCCTGCGGCAAAAACTTCTTTGAAAGCTTTGATATCCTTGGCGTGGTAACCCGGGGTATCTGCATTGGCAATATTCTGTGAAACCAATGCCTGGCGTTTGCCGGCATGGGTCGCCATGGAATAGGCAATTTTGAATACGTTCAATTCTGTGAACACCAGGGTTTCTCCCTTGATCGATTTCAATCAAGGCTTAACCCCGATTCCTTTAGAAATTGTTTTCAGGACATCAAGGGAGGCCGATGCGATGAAAGCAGAGCTGCAAGCACTAACCCGTCAAATTGCCGGCAAGCGCCTGGTAACCCAAGTCGGGCGGGTGACAGGGATTTCGGGTGGTGAAATCGAAATATCCGGTCTCGCAGCTGCGGCTCGGATCGGCGACCGGCTGGTGTTGCGCCGCGGTCCTCAGAATTCCTTGCATGGCGAAGTTCTAAAAATTAGCGGAAGTAAAATCAGCATGTTGCCAGATCGTGCGCCGGACGGAGCGGCCATTGGCGACCCGGTTTTACTGCATCCGTCACCGGAGTTTTCTCCCAGCGATCATTGGATTGGCCGGGTTATCGATCCCTTTGGAGAACCGCTGGATGGCCGCCCCATGCTGCCTGGTTCCGGACCCCGCGACCTGATGGCGCCCCCGCCCAAAGCTGCCGGCCGGCGCTCAATGGGAGAGAGGTTGGCCACTGGCCAGGCGGTACTCAATACGATTCTTCCGATCGTGCGGGGGCAGCGGGTAGGGCTTTTCGCGGGTTCCGGGGTCGGTAAGTCCTCATTGCTGGCCAAATTGGCGCAGAGCATGGAGGCCGATGTCGTCGTGATCGCACTGATTGGAGAGCGCGGGCGCGAGGTGAATCACTTTGTCGAACAGGTGCTGGGTCCGGATGGGATGCGCCGCGCTGTTGTGGTGGCTGCAACGTCCGATCAGTCTGCCTTGGTTCGCCGCCGCTGCGCATGGGCTGCCATGACCGTGGCGGAACATTTCCGGGGTCAGGGCAAAAACGTTCTGTTTTTGGCCGATTCGGTCACCCGTTTTGCTGAAGCGCACCGGGAGATTTCCGCTGCTTCGGGCGAAGCACCTGCACTGCGCGGATACCCGCCATCGGTGACCCCGTTGATCACCGGGCTTTGCGAGCGTGCCGGACCGGGCGGAGAAGGTCAGGGTGATATCACGGCTGTTTTCAGTGTCCTCGTAGCGGGTTCGGATATGGATGAACCGATTGCCGATATCCTGCGTGGCGTTCTGGACGGGCACATCGTTCTGAATCGCGAGATCGCCGAACGCGGGCGGTTTCCGGCGATCGATGTCTCCCGTTCAGTGTCGCGCAGCTTGCCTGCCGCGGCCTCTGAAGATGAGAACACAGTCATTCAGGAAGTGCGCAAATTTCTGGGGGCCTATGAGCAGTCGGAGGTCATGATCCGGGCCGGTCTTTATGCTGAGGGCAATGACGCTGTGCTGGACCAGGCGGTGAAACTGTGGCCGGAACTGGATGCGTTCTTTGGCCGCGAGGATCCCGAGGGCATTACCAGCAGCTTCAACCGGCTTATGCTTTTGTTGCGCCGGGCCAAGGCCGGTCGCTGAAGCTTGACGATTTCAGTACCGAGATGAGCGCAAGACTAAATCTGGGCTCATTCCACTGGTGTATCCTGCCAGGTCAAGGTCTGTGTTTCATTTGCGAACCGATAGTGAATTGAAACCACGGTGGAATTTGGGCATCGAAGGCGGCTTTGGGACTATGAGACGAATTTTCCAAGCGCCTTCAGATGTTTTGGCGTTAGCAGGCGCGCAGTGGTAGCCGGAACGTCTAAAGTCATTTTTTCATTTCATAAAGTGCAGATCTGCCACCTGCAGAAAATTCTTGGTGGCAAGGCCGTTTCATTCTGGCAAAGGTCATAAGTCTGTTTTCATCCGGCCTGGAATTTTGTGAAGCATTGCCTGGCGTATTAACCAAAACCGGTAGCAGAGAGTGGCAGCGAGTTCGAAACCATTAGTTTCGGACCACTTACGCGCCTGGCAATGCTGTTGTCAAAATCCGGATGCGCGGTTCGGCCGGCTAGAGCAGCGTAGCTCTTGGAGGATCGCTGCTGGATAGGAGACCCGGCTCCAAGATGGCAGACAAGCGGAAGGCTGCACGCTCCTGAGTTTGCACAGTGTCACGCCTGGTTTTAGGCAGCCAATGCTGCCTGTGCCCTTTGCAAGCTCGGATTTCATGTGACGAAGAACTGCCTTCAGAAGGTGACAAGCAGGAACGTTCAGACCCGCCCTGGCATCTGTAGCCGGGGCGGGGAGGAATCACGACGGCCGGACAGCAAACAGACGGTCTTCGCGCGGCAGCAATGTTCGAAGAGCTTTCAGGCAGCGGTAATGGTTGTTGCTGATCAGTGCGTCGGTAGCCTCCGCGATGGAGGAGCGGCTGTCTGGATCGGTGAAGACCTGGCTCAGTTCCTCGATCCGGCGCAGCATGGGCAGACGCTCTTCATCGGGATCGGCATCACCAGACAGTATCAGCTGTGCCGCGTAGCACACCCGGCGCACCGGCGTATTGGCCTCTTCCGGATGGATTGCGTCGCGAAGACGCAGGATGTTGGCGTCTGGAGTTACAATGGAAAGACGGCTGCGGCGGTCGCCGTTTTCAATCACCGCACCATTTACCAGAACGCGCTCCTTTGGGGCTAGTTTCAGGACAAGTCCGCTCATATTCAGGATGCTCCGCTGCGGAGGCCACGCATGATGGCCGTATTGATTTCCACCAGCGGCCGGACATCGGCCTTGCGCTGAAGCACTTTGGTGGTGTGTTGTCTCGTGAATTCTCCCAGTTCGAACAAGTTCTGCTTGAGATCATCCGGCAGGGGATTGCCTTTCGAAGCGATGTCTACTGTGAAAATGGACCAGAGTTTCCGGTTGTCGTTCAGGGCTGTGGCGAGTTCGTTGAACCCATCGCGGCCTTTTTGCGTCGCCGTAATCATCCTGCGGGTGATCCGGGCAATCACTTCATACTCGAAATTCTTAGCTGTCCGGGTCGGGGTCTTTGCCGCCGAATAGGCACTCTTCGCCTTCAGAAGGGCATTCACGTGTTTTCCTAACGTATTGTTCTTCAGGTTCTCTGAGAGGGGAAGACCGGGGCGCCATCAGCGCCCCGGTAAGGGCTGTTAACGGAACAGCTGCTGCAGGGTCTGCGGCGCCTGGTTGGCAATGGAGAGCGATTGCACCGCCAGCTGCTGCTGGGTCTGCAATGCCTTCAGCCGGGCCGACGCTTCTTCCATATTGGTGTCTGCCATGGTGCTGACACCGGATTTCAGCGAGTCGGTCAGTTTCGAAACGAAGTCGTTCTGGTCAGACAGGCGGTTGCTGTCCGCACCCAGCTGGGCCGCGGCGTCGATTGCAAACGTCAGCAGGGCTTCGACCTGGGTCAGAACGTCCGCAGCGTTAGCGGAAGTCAGAGCATCGATGTCGCTGGTATCCAGGGACGCGCCGGTGTCGATCGCCGAAACGGTGATCACGTCGCCGGTCGCGCTGATGCCGCCAAGGACGTCGAGCTGCGAAGTCACCGCGGTGTCAAGCAGGTTGGCACCGTTGAAGCTTGCGGAGTCGATGATCGATTCGATCTGTTCCTTCTTCTTGGCCAGGTCTGCTTCGATCTTATCGTGGTCAACGTTCTGCGAAACACCGGCAACGGCCAGTTCACGCATTTCCTTCAGAGTTTCAACGATCTGCTCCATGCCGGAGGAAGCGACAGCAACAGTTGCCTCGCCGAAGTTCAGGGCGTCGCCCACGGCTTCGTAGGCCTGGATGTCGGATTCCATGGTTTTGGAGATGGCCCAGACAGCGGAGTTGTCTTTCGCCATGCCGACCTCTTTACCGGTCGAGATCTGGTTCTG
>JABXIA010000090.1 GCA_013373325.1 Paracoccaceae bacterium | reverse complement strand
TTGCAGCGCAGCAGGCGCGGCCCGCCTCCTTCTACGGCGGCTGGTGGTTCTTCGCCTTCCCGGTTGCCGCCGCCGCCCATTACCCGTTTCCCTTCTTCGTGCGCGGCGATGACGTCAGCTTCTCGCTGGCCAATGATTTCCGCATCGCCACCCTGAACGGCGTCGTGTCCTTCCAGGAGGATTTCACCGAAAAGGAAAGCCCGCAGACCCTGTATCTGGACCTGCGCCACGGGCTGGTCCACCACCTGGTGTTCGACAGTCTGGAGCGCAGCGCGCTTGGCACCGCCAAGATCCCCGTCCGCTACATGCTGCGCTCGCTGTTGCGCTGCAAATACGAAAGCGCCGAGGCGCAGCTGATGGCCTGGCAGGACGTGATGCAGGGGCCGCAGTTCTTTGACGCGCATATCGACATGACGGCCCGCCGCGCCGCCATCGCGGCGCTGATCCGCGACGAGGCCTGGCAGGACGTGCCCGCCGCCGGGCCGGGCGAACGCCGGCTGTTCAGCCGCCTGCCGCGCCGCCTGCGCTACTATTTCGGCCTGGTCACCCTGAACGGCCACCTGATCCCGTTCTGGAGCCGCACAGGCGACCGGCTGGTCCTTGATATCGAAGCCCGCGGGCTGGTGCCGCCGGCCTTCGGCGGCGCCCGGCTCACCTATCTGAACACGGCCCGCAGCAAGGGCTACACCGTCACCCACAGCAAGCGGCGCTTCTTCAGCCTGGCCTGGCGGATGGCGCGCAGCCTGCTGGCCTGGCAGCGCGGCCACAGCCGGCTCAGGGCCGCCTACCGCAAGGGCTACGGCGAAATGACGTCCCGGTCCTACTGGGAAAAAACGCTGGCCCCGCCTGCCCCGCCCCCGGGCAGCCCGGCGCCGGACACCTCGCCGCCCGCAGCCGCGGCCAGCGCCCGCTGAGGCCCGGCTGAGGTCCGGATGCGGCGCAAAACTGCCTTGTTAGAGCCTATCTGAGCTGTGCCTCATGCAGTGCGATGGCCTCTTCCAGGTCCTCGAAATAGCGCAGCTTGCCGTTCTCCAGCACCATGCCCGCATCGCAGAACTGGCGCAGCTGCGGCATTGCATGGTTGACCATGATGGCGCTGGCGCCCTTCATCCGCGCCGCAAAGACCTGCTGGCTCTTGCGGCGGAAGGCGGCGTCGCCCACCGCTGTCACCTCATCCACCAGATAGGTATCGAATCGGATTCCCATCGAGGCGCCGAAGGTCAGCCGCGACCGCATGCCGGAAGAGTAGCTGCGCACCGGCATATGGTAGAACTTTCCAAGTTCAGCGAATTTTCCGACGAATTCCACCAGCTCAGAGGTGTCCACCCCGTAGATCCTTGCAATGAACCGCACGTTCTCGGCGCCGGTCAGATCGCCGTGGAATGACGTGCCCAGCCCCACCGGCCAGGAAATGCTGCCATCGCTGACCACCTGCCCCGAATCAGGGCGCATGGTGCCTGCGATGATCTGCAGGAGCGTCGACTTGCCGGCCCCGTTGCGGCCCAGGAGCGCCAGCGACTTGCCCGAGGGCAGCGTCAGGGTCAGATCGTCGATCACCACCTTGCGCTCGCCCTTGAGCCAGAAGCTCTTGGTCAGGTTCTCAAACCGGATCATTCCGGACCGCCGCCCCGCAGCGGCCAGCCGCCGGGGCGTTGGGCGGCAAGGCCCGGCAGGCGCCCCCGTGCGGTCCCGGATTCAGGCAACTGTCTCATGGCACATATCTCCTGGCGCATAGCCTCAGCTGCGGTCGCGGACCGAGTAATAGACCAGCGCCCCGATCGACCAGCTGAGCAGCAGGAACAGCCCGGCCAGGCCGCTGAGCATGAAGCGGCGCGGGTATTCGGATTCCTCGGCCCGCGTCGGCTTGATATAGGTGGCCAGATACAGGCTCTGGCGGGCGGCATCGTCGCGCGCCAGCTCCAGCGCCGTCAGCGCGACCCGGTAGACCTGCTCGGCATATTCCTGGTCCACGATAAGCCGTTCGTACTCCGAGATCAGCGTCGGGTAATCCTCGCCCACCGCGCCGGTCTCGGTAGTGTCGGAGGCAAAGGTCTGGCGCTCGATGTCGATGCGGTCGCGGATCACTCCGATCTTCTGCTGCGCGGTCTTCAGCCGCACGTCGCCGGGGGCCACCGTGCCGGCCAGCAGGTCGTATTCGATCAGCGCCTCGGCCAGCTGCTGCTGCAGGTTGTTCATCACCCCCATGCGGCCCTGGATATCGGCCTCCGGGTCGACGATGCGGGTGCGGGTGCGGAACCGGGTCAGCGCCTCGCGGGCTTCCTTCAGCCGCTCCACCGCCTCCTCCAGATCACCCTCGGCATAGCGCATCGCATCGGCGCGGGCCTGCTGGTTGAGCGCGTTGATGCGGGTCTGGCTTTCCTCCAGGATGGCGCGGGTGATGGCCTGCGCGGTGTCCGGGTCATAGGCGGTGACCTGCACCTCGATCAGGCCGGAGCTGCTGTCAAAGGCGATGCGGGCGATGCGCTGCCAGTACCAGGCCAGGTCCTCGGCGCTGGACTCCGGCCACAGTGCAAAGGCCCAGTCGCCGGGCCAGCCTTGGGTGTAATGCGCCCGGAGCCCGACCTGCGCCTCCACCGCATTGACCATCTCCTGGCTCTGGATGAACTCATAGAGGATATCGCTGTCGGAGGCATTGGAGGTGCCGGTGAAGGCGGCCAGCCCGCCCAGGAGATCCTTGGCGCCGGAGTTTTCCTGGCTGCGCACGGTGAAGCCGGCGGTGGAGGCATACTGGTCCTCGGCCACGGCAAACAGGTAGAGGACCGCCGCCGCCAGCGGCAGCAGCACCGCCAGCGCAAAACTGGCGATCAGCCCCCGGTGGCGGGGCTGCATCCGGGCCGGGCCGGCCACCGGATAGGCCGCCGCCTGCGCCGCGGCCAGTTCCTCGCGCACCCGCCGGGCCTCAGCCTCGGCCCGTTCCGCCCGTTCGCGCATCTGCTGCAGCGGCGGCTTGCCGCCGGGGCCCGGCCCCGGTTGCGGGCCAGGCTTCGGGCCTGCATTCGGCCCCGGTTGCGGACCGGGTCCCTGCCCCGGTCCGGGCTTTGCCCCCGGTTGCGGTCCCGGGCCGCCCTGTCCCGCGCCGCCGCCGGGCTTGGCGTCAGGCTTGGGCTGGCCCGCTCCGGGGTCCGTCAGATGCAGCCGCCGCGCTGCCGGATCCTGGCTGTCTTTGCCGGTCCCGCCCTGCGGGCCGGAGCCGCCGGCCTGTGCCGCCTGGCTTTTCTGTGTCATGAGTGGCCTGTCCTGCTGCGCTGCTGTTTGTCACCGGCTTTTCTTTGGGCCATAGTACTGCCGCCGCACATGTAATCACAATGGGTATTCATGGCCAGCCTTCCTCCCGCCCCGGTTCCAGCCCCGGTTTCTCCGCCTGCCGCCGTGCCGCCCCCGCCCCTGCCCGCGGCCGCCCCCCGGCGGCGCCGCTTTGCCACCCTGCGCACAGTGGCGGCACTGGTGCTGCGCGAGATGTCGACCCGCTACGGGCGCACCCCGGGCGGCTATGTCTGGGCGGTGCTGGAGCCGCTGGCGGCGATCCTGTTCCTCGCCGTGGGGTTTTCGCTGGTGATCCACACCCCGTCGCTGGGCACCAGCTTCCTGCTGTTTTATGCCACCGGCTACCTGCCCTTCAACCTGTACCAGTCGCTGTCGCTCACCGTGTCCCGGGCGATCAGCTTCTCGCATCCGCTGCTGCGGTTTCCCGCCGTCACCTGGGCCGATGCGGTGATCGCCCGCTTCCTGCTGAACAGCCTGACCGGGGTGCTGGTCATCATCCTGCTGCTGGGCGGCATCCTCGCCGTCATCGACAGCCGGACGGTGCTGGACCTGCCGAAACTGGCCGCCGCCTCGGGGATGGCGATGCTCCTGGGGCTGGGGGTGGGCACGCTCAACTGCGTGCTGATGGGGCTCTACCCCTTGTGGGAGATGGTCTGGTCGATCATCACCCGGCCGCTGTTCCTCGCCTCCGGCATCTTCTTTCTCTACGATGACATGCCGCAGCTGGCGCAGGATATCCTGTGGTACAACCCGCTGATCCATATCGCCGGGCTGATGCGCGCAGGCGTCTACCCCACCTATACCGCCTCTTATGTGAACGCGCCCTTCGTGGTGATCAGCAGCCTGGTGCTGCTGGCGCTGGGGATGGTGCTGCTGGGCCGGTTCCACCGGGTGATCCTGAACCGCTGAACCGCCGGGCCCCGGCGGCGGCGGCGGCCCGCGGGCTCAGCCTTCGCCGGACAGCTGCAGCACCCGCGCATGGCGCACTTTGGTGCGGCGCAGCAGCCCGTCGCGCAGCGCATGGCCCATCAGGCGCAGGAAAACGCGGCGGCTGCCGCCATGCTGGCGCGCCTTCAAGAGCCACTTCGGCACAATCACCAGCAGCACCGGCCAGAACAGCCAGCCCGCCGCCATCCGGTACAGAAGCAAGAGGTTGCGGTGGTAGTAATAGGCCTTCCACAGCGGCACGAAGCGGCCGCGCTGCGCGGTATCCGCCTGCTGCGGGTCCGCGCCGCCGCCTGCCTGCCTGGCGCGGAAGGTCGACAGGTCATGCTCAAAACGCACCGAGGGCTCAAAGCCGATCCGGCCGCCCGATTTGGTCAGCCCCAGGGTATAGATGCCGTCATCGCCATAAATGAACAGTTCCGGATCCGGGAAGCCGGCCCGCTGCACCGCCGCCGCAGAGATGAAGAAGCCGACAAATGAGGTGACATCGATCTGCATCCCCGGCCCCTCATAATCCGCGGGCTGCACATGGAAGCCGGAGCGGCCGCCGCCCAGAAGCGTGCGCAGGAACTCGCGGGCGTGCCAGAACGGGTTGCGCGAGGGGCGGTTCATCTCGCAGATGCGGCCGTCCGGGAAATAGACCGCCGCCGCCACCGCGTCCCAGCCGCCGCCGTCTCCCGCGCCCGCCGGCTGCCGGTGCATGGCCAGCCCGTGAAAGGCCGCCAGCCCGCCCGGGGCGGGGCGGCCGTCATCATCCATCACCACCAGCCAGTCGGGCGCGTGGGCTTCCATCGCCCGGCGCATGCCCATCTCGAACCCGCCGGCGCCGCCGCGGTTGCAGGCACTGGTGCGGACATCCAGCCTGGGATCCGTCTGCGCCGCCAGCCATGCGCCGGTGCCGTCGGTGGAGGCATTGTCGGCCACCACCACCGCCGCCAGCTCATCCGGGGGGCTTTCCAGCAGCCGCGCCAGCGTCGCCTTCAGCTTCCCGAGCCGGTTGTGGGTCACCACCACCGCCACCAGCCGCCCGGCCGCCGCCGGGCCGGCTGCCGGATTTTCTGACAGGTTCGCTGCCAGGCTCTCTGCCTGTGCGGGGCGCTCCGCCAGGGGGGCGCTGCTCGTTGCGTCTGCTGCCGTCAAAGGGGGCTCCCTGCCTGTGAGGTGACTCTGCTGCCGGTTCCGGCCCGAAAACTCATAATTCCCCGATGCTGTCAAATCCTTTACCGCCCCCGCGGCGCCCCGCCGCCGCCGCAAAACCGGAGGGCATTTAGGTCCGCTTCGGACCAAATGTTTCGCGCGCGAAACATTTGGTCCGAAGC